>JANWYQ010000228.1 GCA_025055015.1 Caldilineales bacterium | reverse complement strand
GTTGCGGGCGGACGAGCGGTTGGCGGAGATGGAGCCGCTGTTAGCCTTCTTTGCGACCTTTGTGCTGACGCCCGACGAGGTAGTCAAGCTGATGAGGTGGGATATGGTGATGCTACGCGAGTCGCCGTGGTACTTGGAGATTGAGCAGGAAGCCATCCAGCGCGGGATGCAGAAGGGGCTGGAGAAGGGCTTGGAGCAAGGCTTACAGCAGGGCCTGCAGCAGGGCCTGCAGCAGGGTCTGCAGCAGGGCCAAGCGGCCCTCGTGGTGCAGGTGCTGAGCCGGCGGTTTGGTAGCGTGCCCGAGGAGCTGGCGGCTCGGGTGCGCAGCGCGCCCTTGTCGGCGATGTCGGCGCTGCTGGACGTGGCCCTCACCGTCCAGACCCTGGACGAGGCCATAGCCGCTGTGGACCAGGTGTTGACCCAGAGTGGCAACGGCGTTTCCTAGCTGTTCCAGGCCGCTGCTTACCTCCCATCTTCTTTCCTGAGGCAGCGCGAGGTAGCCGTTGCGGCCTTACCTGGCGATGTCCTTTGTCGCCGTTGTCTTCCGATTGCCGGGGCTTCTTGTTTCCCCTTCCCGGTCGCCGTAGCGATACGCTCGGTGTCAGTGCGCGAAAGGAGGTGATTCGCAGCGCACGTTCCGCGTCTCTCTCCCCCTTCCCTTTCCGTTGTTTCTCGACCATCTTGGGCCTTTTCTCCCAGTCCGTTCTGCCGGTGCATTCAACCTGAAAAGGAGGAGCAAGTGATGAAGGCGAAGCTGTCCTTCCTCGTCTCTACTGTGGTCGTCGTGGCTCTGTTGGCAGCTGCCTGTGCGCCTGCCACGCCGGCGCCAGCGCCTCAAGAACAGCCTACCGCGGCGCAAGAGCAACCCGCCGCTGCGCCTGCTGCGCAAGAGCAGCCGACGGCGGCGCCCGCACCCGCTGCGCAGAAGATCCTGGACGCCGTCAAGGCGCGCGGCAAGGTCGTCTGCGGCGTCCACACCAGTTTGCCCGGCTTCGGCTACCTGGACGCCAACGGCAAGAACATGGGCTTCGACATTGACCTGTGTCGCGCAGTGGCGGCAGCCGTCTTCGGCTCGCCCGACGCCGCGGAGTTCGTGCCGATCTCGGCGGCCGAGCGCGGTCCTGCTCTGCAGACGCGCGAAGTGGACATGGTGCCCCGCAACATGACCTGGACCTCGACGCGCGACGCGCAGTGGGGCAACTTCACCCACGTCATGTTCTACGACGGCCAGGGCATGATGGTGCGGGCCGACAGCGGCTTCAAGACCCTGGAGGACCTGAACGGTGCCACCATCTGCGTCACCACCGGCACCACCACCGAGCAGAACCTGGCCGACGCTTTCCGCGAGCGTGGGCTCACCTTCACCGCCGTCACCTTCGAGGACACCTCGGCGGTGTACAGCGCCTACGAGGGCGGCCGTTGCGACGCTGCTACCAGCGACAAGTCGCAGCTGGCCGCGGTGCGCAGCGGGTTTGCCAACCCCAACGACCACGTGATCCTGGAGATCACCATGTCCAAGGAGCCGCTGGCGCCAGCAGTGCCCGCAGGCGACGACCAGTGGTTCGACCTGGTGAAGACGGTCCTGTGGGTGTTGATCAACGCCGAGGAGATGGGCGTCACCTCCCAGAACGTGGAGGAGATGAAGAACAGCCCGAGCCTGCCGGTGCGCCGCATGTTGGGCGTGGAGGGCAGCTTCGGCCAGGAGGACTTGGGTCTGAGCAAGGACTTTGCGGTGAACGTGATCAAGGCTGTGGGCAACTACGGCGAGATCTACGACCGCTACATGGGTCCCAACGGCCTCTCCTTCACCCTGGACCGGGGGCTGAACAACCTGTGGACCAACGGCGGCCTGATCTACGCGCCGCCGCTGCGGTAAGCTTCACAGCTTGACCGACCAGATGGGCCGGCGCAGGAGCCCATGGAGCCGGCGCCGGCCCGTTCTTCCTTCCCGCCTATGGCCAACACCGCCTCCTCGCTCCCCCGCTTCTTGACCCGCAAGGGGGTCCCCCTCTGGCGCGATGTTGAGGTGCTCAAGTGGACGGCCCAGATCGTGTCGGCAGCGCTGGTGATCTGGTTCGTCTACTTTTTCATCAGCAACGTGATCAGAGCCGCCAACGCCCGCAACCTGGGCCTGGGCTATGGCTTCCTGGACAACGCCGCCGGGTTCCCCATCGCCGAGTCCGTGGTGCCCTACGATCCGTCGCGCTCCTTCGGCTACGCCCTGTGGGTGGGGTTCCTCAACACGGTGAAGGTGTCGCTGGTCGGCATCGTGCTGGCTACAGTGCTGGGCCTGTTCATTGCGCTGGCGCGGCTGTCCACTAACTGGCTGGTCAGCAACCTGGCCGGCATCTACATCAACATTATCCGCAACGTGCCCTTGCTGGTGCAGCTCTTCATCTGGTACTTTGCGGTCTTTCAGAAGCTTCCCCCAGTGCGCAACGCCATCGCCCTGCCGGGCCCAGTTTACCTAAGCCAGCGGGGACTGTACATGACCGGCCCGGCGCCTACGGAGACCTTTCGCGCGTGGTTGGTCTTCGTGGTGGCCGCCGTGGTGCTGGCCGGCGTGCTGCATCGCCTCCTCTTGCGCTATCAGGTGCAGACCGGCCGCACCACCTACCCCTTGCTCTCTGCCACCGCCGTGTTGCTGGGCCTGCCGCTGATCGGCTGGCTCGCCGTGGGCTCGCCGCCCCTGACCATCACCCGGCCGGTGCTGGAGCGCTTCAACTTTGTCGGCGGTCTGCGCTTGACCCCGGAGTTTGTGGCCTTGCTGGTGGGGCTGGTGATCTACACCAGCGCCTTCATCGCCGAGGTGATGCGCGGCGGCATCCTGGCTGTGCACAAGGGACAGGTCGAGGCGGCCAAAGCCCTGGGCTTCAGCACGCCGCAAACCCTGCGTCTGATCGTGCTGCCCCTGGCTCTGCGGGTCATCATTCCGCCCCTAATCAGCCAGTACTTGAACCTGACCAAGAACTCCAGCCTGGCGGTGATCATCGGCTACCCCGACCTGTTCTTCGTAGGCCGCACCATCATCAACCAGGCCGGGCAGGCGGTGCCGGTGTTCCTGTTGATCATGGCGGTGTACCTGAGCTTGAGCCTCTTCACGTCAGCCGTCTTAAACGTGTACAACCGCAAGGTGCAACTGGTGGAGCGGTGACATGAGCGTGGGTGAAACCGTGATCGGCCCGCCGGCCCGGCCGACCCCGGCCCAGTGGGTGCGCAAGAACCTCTTCAGCTCCCCCTTCAACAGCGCTTTGACGGTGATCTCGGTGCTGGTGATCGTGCTGGCGGCGCGCGGCATCGGCCGCTGGGTCTTTGTCACGGCCGACTGGAGCCCGGTGGTGCAGAGCCTGCGGCTGTTTGCCGTAGGCCCCTATCCCGCCGAGCAGCTTTGGCGCATCTGGTTCATCGTCTACATGGTCTCGTTCCTGATGGGGGTCAGCGGCGGCCGGTTCGGTGGCACGGTGCGCACCTTCGCCGTGGCGTTGGCTGTGGCCTTCGGCGTCCTGGCTGTGCTGCCTATCTCCCCGGACTACCTGCCCCTGGACACCCGACTGCGCCTGCTGCTTAACCCGGTGATGGCTGTCGCAGGCTATGTTGTGGGGCGCAGGGCGCCGATCCAGGCTCGCTGGCTGCCGTTGGCCTGGCTGTCGTCCTTTGCGCTCACCATCGTCATGCTGGGCGGCTTTCGCAACGTGGCCCTGTTGCCCTACGTGGAGAGCGGCAAGTGGGGCGGGCTGACGCTCACCTTCCTGCTGGCCCTGGTGGGCATCGTGGCCTCCTTTCCCATCGGTGTGTTGCTGGCCCTGGGCCGCCAGAGCAACTTGCCGGTGGTCAAGGCGCTGTGCATTGTCTTCATCGAGGTGGTGCGCGGGGTGCCGCTGGTGACCATCCTGTTCATGGTCTCCATCATTTTGCCCCTCTTTCTGCCCGACAACATCCGCATTGACCGGGTGTTGCGGGCGATGCTGGGCATGACCCTGTTTGCAGCGGCCTACATGGCGGAAAACGTGCGCGGGGGTCTGCAGTCCATCCCCAGGGGGCAGTACGAGGCTGCCAAGGCCCTGGGCCTGACCGGCTTTCAGACCACCCTGCTGATCGTGCTGCCCCAGGCGCTGCGGGTGGTGATCCCGGCCATCGTAGGCCAGTTCATCGCCCTGTTCATGGACACCACCCTGGCCATCATTGTGGGCTTGTTGGAGCTGCTGGCTGTCGGCCGAGCCGTGTTGAACAGCAACCCCGCCTGGCTGTTCAGGGACATGGAGGTCTACCTGTTCATTGCCCTGATCTTCTGGATTTTCACCTTCTCGATGTCCTTTGCCAGTCGGCGGGTGGAAGCCGCCGTGGGGCTGGGCAAGCGCTAAGACGACTCTGTGGACTCGCTGACGAGGTGTACCATGCAGGCTCAAGGCGCAGACGACATCATTATCTGCCGGGACGTGCACAAGTGGTTCGACAACTTTCACGTGCTGCGGGGCATCACCCTCACCGTGAAGCGCAGCGAGGTGGTGGTGATTTTCGGCCCCTCCGGCTCCGGCAAGTCCACCTTCATCCGTACCATCAACCGGCTGGAGGACCACCAGCGGGGCGACATTATCGTGGACGGCATCGAGCTGACCAACGACGTGCGCAACATCGAGGCCATCCGCGCAGAGGTGGGCATGGTGTTCCAGCAGTTCAACCTGTTTCCCCACCTAAAGGTGATTGACAACATCACGCTGGCGCCCATCTGGGTGCGCAAGTGGCCCAAGGCCAAGGCGGAGAAGCTGGCCATGGAGCTGCTGGAGCGGGTGGGCATCCCGGAGCAGGCCCACAAGTACCCCGGCCAGCTCTCCGGCGGCCAGCAGCAGCGGGTGGCCATCGCCCGCGCCCTGGCCATGCAGCCCAAGATCATGCTCTTCGACGAGCCGACCAGCGCCCTGGACCCGGAGATGATCAAGGAGGTGCTGGACGTGATGAAGGAGCTGGCGCGCAGCGGCATGACCATGTTGGTGGTCACCCACGAGATGGGCTTTGCGCGCGAGGTGGCCGACCGCATGATCTTCTTCGACCAGGGTCGCATTGTGGAACAGGGCACCCCCCAGGAAATCTTCACTGCGCCCAAAGAGGAGCGCACCAAGCTGTTTCTATCACAGATCCTCTAGGCGACGTCTCTCGAGTTGGAGCACAACCGCTAGAAAAAAAGCCGGCCAGGATGGCGACAGCCATCCTGGCCGGCTGGTGTTTTCAGCCGAGGCTACGGCTTGGCCCGTTGCCCCTTGCCGCCCTTCAAGGAGAAGGTCGCGCAACGCACGGCCGCTGTCTCATCGCTGCTGCAAGGTGCGCTGGGCACGGCCTCGGCCGCAACAGCGCCGGTCTTCTTGCGCACCACGATCTCGTCCACGTACGCGCCTTCGCCGAAGGTGTCGCTGGAGTCGGAGTCGAACACGAAGGCGATCCATACCTGGGGCTGCCCACGCAGGTCGCCCAGGGTGAAGACGTTGGTCAGGCTGAAGGTCTCCGACCGCCAGCCGCCGGAGTTGCCAGAGGTCTCCAGGCCGAAGAAGTCGTTGCCGTTCACCGAGGCGCCCCAGAAGAGCACGTCCCAGTTGGCTTCGGTGTTGTTCCAGCGATTGAACAACACCTGAGCGTCGGTGGCGTCCGCCAGGCTGAAGGGGCCGTAGACCAGCCAACTGAACGCGTTGTCGGGGTAGTTGGCGCCGCAGCCCAGCCCGCTGCCGTTGGCGCCGGCGCCGACGGCCCAGCCGGCATGGGAGCCGGCTGCCGTCCGGCAGGTGCGCTTGCCCCAGTAGTACTCGCCGGCGCCCGCGAACTGGTCAGAGACGGCCCAGCCGCTGCGAGGGAAGGCGCCTTCGAAGTTCTCCGTAGCGATGTTTATCCAGGGGGGCGGGGTGGCCGTCGGCGTGCGGGTAGGGGTGGGCGAGGCCGTGCGCGTTGGAGTGCGGGTGGGGGTGGCCGTCGCCGTGGGAGTCGCCTGCCCGCCTTGGAGCACGGTCAACGGCAGGTAGAACGGTACCTTGGAGCCCGGCACGCGTGTCGGCGTGCGCGTGGGCGTGCGCGTCGGCGTGGGAGAGGGGCCGGGAGTAGGCGTGCGCGTGGCCGTAGCTGTGGGCGTGTGAGTGGGGGTGCGAGTGGCGGTTGCGGTGGCCGTAGGCGTAACGTTGGTCACGTCTACCAGGTTGTCGCCGCTCACCACCACGGCAAAGGGCTGCGGGCCGAACGGCACATTGTGCGCGGAGATGCGCACCGTGTACACGCCGGGGCCGGCGTTAGCCACCCACACCTCCTCCACGTTGTTGCGTCGGTCGGTGGTATTGTTGCCGGTGCGGCTGGAGCCGTCGGGCAGGGTCACCGTCAAGTCCAGGTCGTTGACCAGCTGCACGCTGGCGGTTTCGGAACCAGGCCGGTCGGTCCACACCAGCGTCACCCGGACGGTGCCGTCCTTGCCACCGGTCACCTCGAAGGTGTCGCTCGCCGTGGCGCTGCCTACTGTCAGGCTTACCGTGTGCACGCCCCGGCTGATTTCGGTGCTCAGAAAAACGCGGAACACGAAGGTGCCGCTGCTGTTGCCGCTGAGGGTGCCGAGGACGACGCCGTCCAGCCGCACGGTGCCCGTCTGGTTGGGCGGGAAGCCGCTGGCCTGCACGTTGATGATGGCACCCGGCCGCACCGACGTCTCCAGCACGTTCACGGTGGGCGCCTGCGGCCCCAGCTGCGCGTCGGCCAGGGGCGCCGGGACCGCCTCGACCACGCTGCCGGCCACCCGCTCGGCGATCTGTTCCTGGGTGAGCTGCGCAGGCGGTGTGTGCTGGAGGCGGAAGACCACGCTGCCGCCCGTGTTCAGCCCACTGTGCTCTACGAACCAGACCGTGCGCGGGCTGGCCGGCGCGATGCTGTGTTTGATGTTGGCACGACCCCAGCCGGCCACGTTGTTGGGCCAGGTGTTGGGGATCTCCTGGGTGCTGCCGGTGCCGTACTGGCCGGGGTGGATGCGCATGGTGCCGTTGAGCAGGGTAGCTTTGATCAGGGCGCTGGAGGGGTTGCTAACCCCGCGCACCGTCTGGTACCACTGGCGCACCAGCGCCGCCAAGCCGGCCACCAGGGGCGTGGCCATGCTGGTGCCGCTGCTCAGCTTGTAATCGCCGCTGCCCGGCGTCAGGCTGGAGCGCAGGGAGCGGATGTTGACTCCCGGCGCCACAAGATCGGGCTTGATGCGGTTGTCGTCGGTGGGCCCACGGCTACTGAAGGCCGCCATGCCCCAGTGGTGGTCGGACGTCAGGTCGTCGCGGATGGGGTTGGCGAAGAAGTCATACCAGTACCAGACGTCGTCGTTGGCGGTGTAGCGCTGGTTCTCGGTCGCGCCCACGGTGATGACGTTCTTGGCCGTGCCGGGCGTTGCCAGGGAGTCCAGGTCCACCACGCCGTTGTTATCGCTGTCCTTGCCCTCGTTGCCCGCTGCGAACAGGATGGTCATGTCCTTGTTGTCCCAGGCGAACTGGTCGGCGTTGCGGGAGTCTACTGTGTACTTCCCGTTGACAGGGGCCCCCCAGCTGTTAGTATGGATGCGCGCGCCGGCGTTGTAGGCCTGCTGGAAGAGCTGCTTCAGGTCATCCGGGATACCGTCCAGGCCGCCCTGCGCGTCCAGCACCGATTGCATGATCAGCCGCGCCTCCGGCGCCGAGCCGGCCGCGCTGCCTCCATACAGGCCGGCGGACGGGTTGGAGCCGGACCGGACGCCGTTGCCCAGCACCGAGCCGACCACGTGGGTGCCGTGGCCGTTGGGGTCGCTCCAGTTGCCGGGTCGGCCCAGGGCGAAGGCTTGCTGTACCCGGCCGCGCACGTCCAGGTGCACGGTGTTGACGTTGCCGGTGTCCAGCCCGCTGTCCGCCACCGCAACGAGCTGGTTCTGGCCCCGAATGCCCAGGGGCCACACGCCAGACGTGAACAGGATGGCGTCGGCCTGCACGATGTCGTTGAAGAGCCGGCGCTCCACGAAGGGCTCGATCCACGCCACATCGGGCAAGTTGGCCAGGGCAACCACCTGCTCAGGGGTCGCTCGAAGCCGCAAGACGATGCCCCAGTGGCTCTCGCTAGGCTCGCCAGGCTGGGCGCCCAGGGCTGTCACTGCCGCCAGAAGGTCGGCTGCGGCGAGGCCTGGATAGGTGGACAGGATCAGGTCTAGGGGCTCGCCGCCGGCCCCTGTTGCCTTAGCCGTCTGCACCTGCGCCAGCAGCTCCGGTTGCACTCGGTAAGCCGGATGCCACGCTCCAGTCCAGCGCACATGCGGCATGGCCGCTACAGCGTCTAGCCGCTCGGCCGGCAGCCGCACGACGTAGGCGTAGTCAGGGATGTACTCCAACAGCTCTGCGCCCATGCTTCGCAGCGCTGCGGTCCACTCCGGCTGAATGGGCCCCTCGAGCTGCACCAGCCGGTAGACCTGTCCCGCCTTGTTAGGGGATGCCATGAGGTACTCGGGGAGGGCAGGCTCGCCGTCGCGCACAGGATCGAACTCGGCAAGGCGCAAGCGAAGGGTCACGGAGTTAGCATCTGCGCCTGCTGGCAACCAGGGCACGAAAGGCAAGGTCAAGGCTAAAATCACCAGTACCGTCAGTCCAACCACGAGAGGGAAACGTTGGCGCCTCATGAGTGTACACTCTCCTTGCTTCAATCGCGACTGCTACACATCTGTGACACGCGTCCATCGGTCCACACGCCATTCAACCACCGGTCGAACCCAGCCGACCGACTCGGCACGGGTCATTACCTTTCGACGCCGCATATCGGCAAAAAGCTCCCCGATTGTAGAGTGGCCCCTTGGCCGGGAACAACGGCAGTGGTAGAATGGGCTGTAGCATACACGGAACGCTCCCGCCTCACAAATCTGCGGGTGGCGCGCTGCAACAGACTGCTTGTGCGGAGGTTCTTCGGTTGCCGTACTATGAGCGCAACGACTCGTGACCAGGTGAGCCAGGCTCCTAGCCGCGGCCACCGGCTCTATCGCCAGATCCTCAGGCTGCGCTGGCCGATTCTGGTCATCGTGGTGGGTGCGGCGGCGGTGCACCAGGCGATCCTGTTCGCATTGCTGCGCACCAGCCCACCGCCCCTGCAAAGCCTGACCCAGCTGCTGCTGTACAGCGCAACCGGCGTCGTGGCCGTGTGGATCGGTTTGCGCCTGCTCACCAGGGCCATGGCTGAGCAAGAGCGCGCTGAGGCCGAGCTGCGCGCGGCATACGCTGACTTAGAGCGCACCAACCGTCAGCTGCGGGTGATCTACGAGGTCGGCCGCCGGGTCACGAACTCGTCGGACGTGCAGGAGCTTCTGGAGATTGCCGCTCGCATCCCCGTGGAGCTGTTGGGCGCGGCCGGCGCCTCGGTGGTCACCTTTGACGAGGAGCGCCGCCGGGGGCAGCTGGAGCTCACGTATGGCCTGCAGCCGGAGGCCGAGCAGGCGCTGCGCCAGCAGGTGCAGACAGTGTTCTCCGCCCAGCGCTGCGCCACCTGCCAGCCGTTGACGGCGCACGTCAACAGCGAGTGCTCCTTGCTTCTGTCGCTGCAGAGCACGGGCAACGGCGACGGCATTGATCGCATCGTGTGCATGCCGCTAGGCCGGGCCGAACAGCGCAACGGCGTGGTGTCAGCCTACCTGCGTCGCAACGTGTCTCCCTCGGCCGAGCAGCTCCACCTGATCAGCATTCTGTCTGCCGAGATCACGGCAGCCCTGGAGAGCGCCCGTCTGCGCGCTCAACAGGTGGCGACCTTGTACGCCGTGGACCAAGCTACCCAGGAGCGCCGGAGCCTGGATGCCCTGCTGGAGGCTGTGTTGCGTTCCACGCTGCACGGCTGGGGCGTAAACCAGGGAGCCATTCTGCTGGTCAGCCAGGAGACGGGCGTGTGGACCGTGCGTGCGCACGAGGGCATGGCGGCCGACAGCGCAGCGGCGTCCGCGGCTGGCCTCAAGACGGAGAGCTTCAAGGTCGCCTTGCGCCTGGCTGAACGGGCCCACGACTCCGGCCAGGCTGTCCTGTTGCAAGAGCGAGGCGGCGACCCTGCCCTGGCGTCGGTGGCGACAGTGCTGTTGCAGGCGGAGGGAGAGACTCTCGGCGCGCTGTTCCTGGGCAGCGCCCAGCCGAGCTACTTCAAGCCGGCTCACGTACAGCTCCTGAAAGCCGTGGGCAGCCAGATCGCCCTGGCTATTCGCAACGCCCAGCTCTACTCCCAGCTGCGGCGGACGGCTGTGTTGGAGGAGCGCTATCGCCTGTCGCGCGAGATGCACGACGGCGTGGCCCAGACCTTGGGCTATTTAGGCATGCAGGCCGAGCGCCTGGAGCAGCAGCTGAAGAGCGGCAACCTGGTGGGCCTGGCCGAGGATTTGCAGGAGCTGCGCCGCGTGATCGCCGAGGCTTACCTGGACGTCCGCGAGACCATTGATGGTCTGCGGCTTAATGTGGATGGACCAGATGGTTTCCTGCGCGCGCTGCAGCTTCAGATTGAGGACTTCCGGCGGCGCACAGGGCTGGCCGTGGAGTGCTCTCTGGCCGAGGAGGCTGCGGAGCTGCCGGCAGAGGTGGCCCTGCACCTGCTGCGCATCGCCCAAGAGGCGCTCACCAACGTGCGACGCCACGCGCAGGCTCGGCGCGTTTGGGTCAACCTCAGCCGGGACGACGGCCATCTGGAGCTAAGCATCGCCGACGATGGCCGCGGCTTCAACCCGGACGACCCCCTGGATCGCCATCACGTGGGCCTGGCCAGCATGCGCGAGCGGGTGCGCAGCTTGGACGGCCAGCTTACTCTGGCCACTGGCCCAGGCGTGGGCACGCGCGTCACCGTGCGAGTCCCCTGGCCCGAGGCCGGTGCATGACTCTGCCTTGTCAGATAGGCGTCTGGGTGTATAATCAAGCTACAAGCCCAGCACGAGGTTAGCCGCCATGAACGTTCCTCCCCAGAGTTTCCAGGACCTGCTGGAGATGTTGCGCCAGCATCCCGACTGGCGCCAGCAGCTCTACGAGCTGGTGGTGCCCGAGGAGCAGCGCGACGTTGCCGGCTGGTTTGAGCGCAGCAAGGCAGAGAGCGACGCGCGCATGCGCGAGGTGGCGCATGCCTTAGCAGAGCTCGCCAAGGCTCAGCGTCGAACCGAGGAACAGATGGCTGCCCTGGCCGAGGCGGGGCGCCGAGCGGACGAGCGGCTAGCCGAGCTGAAGGAAGCCCAGCGTCGCACCGACGAAGAAATCGCCGAGCTGGTGAAGGCCCAGCGCCGCACGGAGGAACGGGTTGCCGAGCTGGCCGAGGCGCAGCGGCGGGCGGAGGAGCGCTTAACGCGGCTGGAGGCCACGGTAGAGGCCCTGGCCGAGGCGCAGCGGCGGGCAGAGGAGCGTTTAACGCGGCTGGAGGCCACGGTGGAGGCCCTGGCCGAGGCGCAGCGGCGGGCAGAGGAGCGTTTAACGCGGCTGGAGGCCACGGTAGAGGCCCTGGCCGAGGCGCAGCGGCGTGCGGAGGAGCGCCTGTCGCTGGTCGAGGAGCGCTTAACGCGGCTAGAGGCCACGGTGGAAGCCCTGGCCGAGGCGCAGCGCCGTGCGGACGAACGCCTGTCGCAGGTCGAGGAGCGCCTAACGCTGGTCGAGGAGCGCCTGTCGCTGGTCGAGGAGCGCTTGACGCGGCTGGAGGCGGTTGTAGAGGCCTTGGCCGAGGCGCAGCGCCGCACCGAGGAGCAGATTGCGAAACTGGCGATCCAGGTAAAACAGAACACCGATCAGCTGGGGAACATGAAGGGGCGGCTGCTGGAGATGGATTACCACCGCAAGGCCGGCGCCATCTTCGGCCCCTATCTGCGGCGAGCACGAGTGGTCAACGCGGGTGACATCGCCGACGAGCTGCGCCCTCGGCTGTCCATGGCCGATTTGAAAGAGCTCCTTCGCACCGACCTGATGGTCCGCGGCTTTCCTGTTGTGCGTCCTGACCTGCCCGAGGTGGTGCTGGCTGTGGAGGTCTCCAGCGTGGTGGACCAGGACGACGTCAGCCGGGCGCGGCGTCGAGCCGAGCTGCTGGCCGAGTGCGGCTATCTGGCCATTCCCACGGTCGCCGGCGAGACCATCACCCAGGGCGCCAAGGAAGAGATAGCATACCACAAAGTCGTCGCGCTCCTGGACGGCCAAATCGAGCAGTGGGAGGCGGCCTTGGAGAAGCTGGCGCCGCCAGCGCAGGGGTAAAGCCGATGGCTGCTATTCGCCTGCTGGTGGTGGACGACCACAACCTGTTTCGTCAAGGGCTGATCCGTCTCCTGCGCGACTACCAGCAGGTTGTCGTTGTGGGGGAGGCGGCCAATGGCCAGGAGGCGCTGGCTCTGATCCCCCAGGTGCAGCCCGACCTGGTGCTGATGGACGTGAACATGCCGGTCATGTCCGGCCCCGAGGCCGCCCGCCGCATAAGTCAGCAGTTTCCTCATATCCCCGTGGTCATGCTCACGGTGTCGGAGCGGGACGAGGACCTGTTCGAGGCCATCAAAGCCGGCGCCCAGGGCTACCTGCTCAAGAACGTGGGCACAGCGGAGCTGTTGGACGCCATTCAACGCGTCCACGCTGGTGAGGCTATCGTGGCGCCGGCCATGGCGACTCGCCTTTTGGCGGAGTTTCGCGCCTTGGCTGCTCAAGCTCCGGTAGAGCCCTCTGTCTCCCTTTCCGGCGACCTCAGCGAGCGAGAGGCGGACGTGCTGCGGCTCGTGGCCCAGGGATTGGCCAACAAGGAGATCGCCGAGGTCCTCGGCCTCTCCGAGCACACTGTCAAGACCCACCTGCAAAACATCATGGAGAAGCTCCACCTGCGCAGCCGAGCCCACGCCGCTGCCTATGCTGTGCAGGTAGGACTGGTTAAGGACGTTACCCCTCCCCCCTCTAGTCCCCGCTAGCCTCCGTGTCCCTGCCCTTCGATCTGGTTGTCACCCTGCTGGTCACAGCGGCGGCTGCGCTGTTGCTGCTGACGGACCGCGTGCGCGCCGACCTGGTGGCCTTGATGGTGGTGGCAGCGTTGGGCCTCACCGGCGTGCTTAGCCCGCGCGAGGCCCTGTCGGGCTTTAGCAGCTCGGCCGTAGTAACCCTGGCTGCCATCTTTGTGTTGGTAGCCGGGCTCCAGCGGACAGGTGTGACCGACCAGGCCGGCCGCCTGCTGGGGCGTCTGGCGAGCAACGGCGAGCGCCAACTGGTCGCCGCCGTGATGACCCTGGGCGCCGCCCTGTCGCTGGTGATGAACAACATCGCTGCGGCAGCCATCCTGCTGCCGGCGGTGTCCGGCTTGGCGCGACGGGGAGAGGTGCGCCTCTCGCGGGTGCTGATGCCCTTGGCCTTCTCCACCACCCTGGGTGGGATGGCCACCCTCTTCGCCACCACCAACATTGTGGTCAGCGGCGTGCTGCGCGGGCAGAACCTGCGGGGCTTTGGCATTCTTGACTTCGCGCCTGTCGGTGGGCCCATGGCTATCGCCGGCATCCTCTTCATGGTGCTAGTAGGACACCGCTGGCTGCCGGAGCGGACCGGCATGGACGGCCAACGCCAGGTTTCCCGCCCCGACCTGGTCCAGGTCTACCGGCTGGGCGAGCGGCTGTTTCGGGCTCGGGTGCCCGCCGGCTCGATCCTCATCGGCCGCCCCTTGGCCGTGGCGCCTTTGCGGGATCGCTTCGGCGTGACGGTGGTAGCCATCGAGCGCAATGGCCACGTGATCCCCGTCACCACGCCCGACGCCGTGGTAGAACAAGGGGACGTGATCGTGCTGGAGGGGGACGAGCAGGACTTCCGCCGGCGAGATGTGGAGCCCTACCTGGAGATCCTGCCCCCGCGGCCGTGGCGGGAGGAGGACTTGGAGACCGAGGATGTGGTGGTGGTGGAGGCGGTGCTGGCTCCTCGGTCTCGGCTGATCGGCCAGACCCTGCGCCAGGCGCGCTTCCGCGAGAAGTACGGCATGGTAGTGCTGGGGATCTGGCGTCAGGGGCGGGCCATCCGCACCAAGCTGGGCGACCTGCCGCTGCAGTACGGCGACGCCCTGCTGCTCCAGGGACCTCGTGCGCGGCTGCCGCTGCTGGACACCGAGCCCGACCTTATTGTCCTGGCCGACCCCTCGGAGCGCGTCCCCCAGGTGACGCCGGAGAAGGGGGGCTTGGCGACGGGCATCATGGCCCTCACCTTGTTGACGGCCGCCGTGATCCCGGACCAGCTCGGCGTCATCATGCTGACCGGCGCCGTGGCCATGGTGACTGCGCGGGTGTTGGCCCCGGACCAGGCCTACGCCGCCATCGAGTGGCGCAGCGTCTTCCTAGTGGCGGGCATGTTGCCCCTCGGCCTGGCGATGGCCGAGACCGGGCTGGCCGCTGCGATGGCCGACCGGCTGACGCGTTGGCTGCTGCCCGTGGGGCCCCAGGCCCTGGTGGCCGGCCTGGGCCTGGCGGCCATGCTGCTGGCCCAGGTGGTCAACGGCATCGCCGTGGCAGGCATCATGGCGCCGGTAGGCATTGCCGCAGCGCAGCAGGCCAGCCTCGACCCGCGTACTGTGGCGATGGCCATCGCCCTGTGCAGCTCCATGGCTTTCATCACGCCTTTGGGCCACGCGGTCAACGTCTTGGTCATGGGGCCGGCCGGCTACCGCTTCGGCGACTTTCGCCGCGTTGGCGTGCCGTTGACGGCGGTGGTGTTCGCTGTGTTGATGCTCGTCCTGCCGTTGTAGACGGCGAACGGTGGCCGATGATCCGTGATCGTTGATCGGTGATCGGTCGTTGACCGGTGGCTCCGTCGCTCGACGCTGGCGAGAGAGGTCCGGTGCTGCATAACGGCAGACCGTCCTGTTCGACCCGGCCACAGCCTTTGGCCGGTGGTCGGGTAGCTCACCAGTTTGGTAAGGAAGGAACATCATGAGCAACCGTGTGATCGTTGCTGGGGTGGGCATGACCCCCTTCGTGAAGCCGGGGACCGAGGAGCCCTACATCGCCATGGCGGCTGCCGCAACGCGCCAGGCTCTGCAGGACGCCGGCGTGGACTACCGGCAAGTCCAACAGGCCTACGTGGGCTACGTCTACGGCGACAGCACGGCTGGCCAGGCCGCCCTGTACACCGTGGGGATGACGGGCATCCCGGTGATCAACGTGAACAACAACTGCTCCACCGGCTCCACTGCGCTCTACCTGGCTCGCCAGGCGGTAGAGACGGGCGCGGTGGAGTGCGCGCTGGCCCTGGGCTTCGAGCAGATGGCGCGCGGAGCCATTGATGTGGTCTTCACCGACCGGCCGGCGCCGCTGGGGCGATTCCTGGAGACGCTGAACACGCTGCAGGGACACTCCGACTCGCCCATGGCCATCCGCCTGTTCGGCGCGGCCGGCGCGGAGTACCAAGAGCGCTACGACACGCGCGACGAGACCTTCGCCATGATCGCGGTCAAGGCGCGGCGCCATGCCCAACACAACGAACGGGCCATCTTCCGCAAGCCGGTGACGCTGGAGGAGGTGCTGGCTTCCCCGCGCTTCGTGGGGCCCCTAACACGGCTGCAGTGCTGCCCGCCCACGTGCGGCGCGGCCGCGGCGGTGGTGTGCAGCGAGGCCTTCGCCCGCCGCCACGGCCTGGACGCCCGCGTGGCCATCGTCGGCCAAGCCATGGCTACCGACTTCCCCTCTACCTTCGAGTCGGGCAGCCGAATGAAGCTGGTGGGCTACGACTTGACCGTAGCTGCGGCGCACCAGGCCTACGAGCAGGCCGGGGTTGGCCCGGAGGACGTGGACGTGGTGGAGCTGCACGACTGCTTCACCACCAACGAGCTGATCTCCTACGAGGCGCTAGGGCTGACGCCGGAGGGCACGGCGGAGCGCTTCGTGTGGGACGGCGACAACACCTACGGCGGCCGGGTAGTGGTCAATCCGTCGGGTGGGCTGCTGGCCAAGGGGCATCCCCTGGGCGCCACGGGCCTGGCCCAGTGCGCGGAGCTGACCTGGCAGCTGCGCGGCCAGGCTGGGCCGCGCCAGGTGGAGGGCGCACGCATCGCGCTGCAGCACAACATCGGCCTGGGCGGCGCGTGCGTGGTGACGGTGTACCGGCGGGAGGGGTGAGGAGGGAGGGGGCGCGGATGGGCGTAAGATGACAAAGGGTGGATGTACGTTGTGCTGCCAGGCAAGGAGTTGACGCTATTTTGACAAGGGTTTAGAATTAGCAAAAGCGACGAGGCGAGGGGCCTTTAATCCTCGACCTTGCCCATGCCGTTCTAGAAACATTTGCGTGTGGATTGGACGCGAGTCCGTTTTTCGATGACTATTCCAGTTCTAGGTCTCCAGGCGTCAATTGCTAACAAGGCACTGCAATCAGCAGAACAGGAGCCGTCGCTGGAGCGGATTGCGACCCTGGACCGACTGTTGGAAGAGTACTTCCAAAGCAAGTTCGTCGTTCATGCCTCGCTCAGCCGCCAGCTAGTCAGCTTTCAGGCCAACAAAGCTCGTCCCATTTACCGGTGGTACAAGTTCAAGGAAGGCTTTTCCGCCGGACTGGTAGAGTTTTTGCTGGCCAAGTATCCACCTAACGGCAATCGTATCCTCGACCCGTTTGCAGGGAGCGGGACCACCCTTTTTGTGGCTAGCGAGCTCGGCTTCGACGCAGATGGCATCGAGCTCTTGCCGATTGGACAACAGATTATCAAGACCAAGCTTACGATCGACTCGCATTTGGTCGAGAACGACTTGGTTCTGTTGCGTCGCTGGGTTGAGGATGGTCAGTGGCGGTTTTCTGAGAGGCGGCTACCGCTGCCTGAGCTCCGCATTACCAAAGGGGCATACTCGGAGCGCACGCGCGAATTGATCGAGCGGTATCTAGCAGCAATCCAGCATGAACCTCCCGTTCTGCAGACCATCTTGCGCTTTGCCTTGCTATGTGTTCTGGAGGATGTTAGTTATACACGCAAAGATGGTCAGTACCTGCGCTGGGACTATCGGTCTGGGCGAAAACAGGGCAAGAAACCTTTCAACAAGGGGGAGATTTTCGATTTTGAGGCGGCTATTACTCAGAAGCTTCGACAAATAATCGAAGATCTCACGCCGTCTCCCCTACAACCTAGCCTTTTCAGCAACGGCCAGCACCAACGCGGCCAGATTTTCTTGTTCAGCGGTTCGTGTCTCGATATATTACCTCAGTTACCGGCAGGTCACTATAGCGCTATCATTACCTCGCCTCCCTACTGCAATCGTTACGACTACACGCGCACTTATGCCCTCGAACTGGCTATGCTGGGCGTGGGGGAGCGAGAGTTGTGGGAGCTTCGCCAGAACATGTTGAGCTGCACTGTTGAGAACCGCTCCAAGGACCTGTTGAGCATGAATCCGGCCTGGCGCACTGCCATCGATGCTGCCGACAACCAGGAGCTTTTGCAAGCGATCCTCGCTTATCTGGATGACCAGCGAGTCATTGGCGCTCTCAACAACAACGGCATCCCGCGCATGGTGCGCGGTTACTTCTATGAAATGGCCTGCGTGATCGCCGAGGCAGCCAGGGTACTGAAGCCAGGGGCGCCGTTTATGATGGTAAACGACAACGTACGCTACGCTGGCGCCAGCATCTCGGTGGACATGATTCTCTCTGCCCTTGCCGAGTCGCTTGGCTTCAATGTGGAGAACATCCTGGTTCTTCCGTCTGGAAAAGGGAACAGCAGTCAACAGATGGGACAGCACGGCCGGGAGCCGTTGCGCAAGTGCGTGTACGTTTGGAGGCGGCGATGATCGAAGGCCGTGCCTACTTGCGCCATCTGCGCAATAGCCACTCCTTAGTTACGACGCGTGAGGCAAAACGTGCCGGCTTTGTGGAGGCTGTCTTGGAGAAGAGTCGCATCGCCGATGGGTTTGTGCAGGATGCGCGCACCCTCAAGATTAAGGCCGAACAAGCCCGCACGCCCGATGATCTGCTGAACATCGTTGACATCCAGGCGGGTCTACTGACTGCTGCAGGGTTTCGGACAAGGCTGCTGCGCATCTTGACGAAGCCGACCGAAGAGCCATTTTGGTGGAATATCTCGAGAATGTGCTGAAGCCAGCCGGGGACAAGTTTGTAGAGGAACTGGTGTACAGGTTCCTGCTAACTCGCGGTGACTCGCTGGGCGGCCGGATCCGAAACCTGGTCGGTGCGTGGGCGCAGCGCAAATTCTCAAGTTACCTCGTTTCAGAGCTTCGCGTTGCTGGTCGAGACTCTTTGTGGCTCGACAAGGCTGACGAGAAATGGAAACCGTTGCAGGCGCTTTCTGATCCCGACCGCATACGCGCGTTTGCTTGGGAGGTTGGTTATCTACCACGGGTGCTTGTCTACAACCTCCTGGTTCCCATAATTAGAACGGAAGAGGAGCAGCGGGAGGAGGCCGGCGACACGATAAAAGGCGGCAAGAACGTGGACATATGTCTCTTGCACAGTATGCCGCACCAGTACCGCCCAAGTTCCAAACGACCGCTTGTTGTACGCGACGCAGAGCTGTACGTTGCGTTGGGAGAACTCAAAGGTGGTATTGACCCCGCCGGCGCTGATGAGCACTGGAAGACCGCCAATGCACACCTCGCACGCATCCGCCGCTCGTTTGCAGGCCTAGGAAGCTCGCCAAAGTTGTTCTTCATCGGCAGTGCTATTGAACCCAGTATGGCCGGTGAGATCTGGAGTCAACTGGAGAGTGGAGAACTGGCCAACGCTGCTAACCTAACGGACGAGCGACAGGTAGTTTCGCTGGTCTCGTGGCTTTGCAGTCTCTGATGCTCGTTCTCTCGGGGAGCATTGTTCGCGGCCATCCCCCATTTGGGGGATGGCCGCCTCCCTCATTTTTCTATCCCACAACCGGCCGATCGGCCGATGACAGGCTAGGTCTGATCTGCTACACTGGTGCCGGCCAGATGAGGGTCTGGCCGGCACTCTTTTGTTTGACCATTGGACGAGGGACCTGTGGCGCGCGAGCGCGTTCTGATCGTCTCCGCACATCCTCTGTTTCGTGAGGGCATCGCCCGCCTGCTGGAGGGCCAGGCCGAAGTGGTGGGCGTGGTCTCTACCTGGGAGGAGGCCAAAGCCATCGTGCCGGCGCGCTCGCCCCAGGTGATTGTCGTGGACCACGCTGACGCCACTCTCAAGGAGGCTGACCTGGCCCCCCTGCTGTGGCCCGACATCGAGGACCTGCGGGTCATCTACGTCACCCTGGCAGGCGACAAGATGACGGTGCACGAGCGGCACCAGGTGATCGGCGCAGGCGAGGCCGACCTGCTGGCCGCCCTCAAAGGCCAACGCTCTCCAACGGCTCGTGCGCAGCCTATCCCATACGAAGGGAGAAGTCAACGGATGGAGAAAAGTCCCCAACGACGCAGCTACACCAGGCACTTCGCCATCGTTTCGGCGCTGGTGGCGGTGGTGGGCGTGCTTTCGGCCTACGGGCTGATACAGGTGCCCAAGTTCACCCGGGCCAGCGCCCAGGGCGAGACTGTGGACTGGGTCATGGACCTGCACTTCGCCCTCATCGGCTTCCTGTTTGCCCTGGTGGTGGTGTTCATGCTCTACGCCGTGATCGTCTTCCGACGCAAGCCGGGCGAGGACGGCGACGGCGACCACTTCGAGGGCAACACCAAGCTGGAGATCACGTGGACCGTCCTGCCCCTCATCACCGTGCTGGCCTTCGGCGTCATCGGCACCCGCACCTTGGCGGACGTCACCAAGCCCCAGCCCAACGAGATGGTGGTGGAGGTCGCGGCGTTCAGCTTCGGCTGGCAGTTCTCCTACCCGGAGTACGGCATCTCCAACGTGGTCAACCGCATGGTGGTGCCGGTGAACCAGCCCCTGCTGTTGAAACTCCGGTCTTGGGACAACGACGTCATCCA
The DNA here is from genome assembly GCA_025055015.1 of Caldilineales bacterium. Taxonomy (GTDB): domain Bacteria; phylum Chloroflexota; class Anaerolineae; order JAAEKA01; family JAAEKA01; genus JANWYQ01. Next base: position 11,202 of record JANWYQ010000228.1, on the reverse strand, counting down.
CAACTTCTACGTGCCTGAGTTCCGCGTCAAGCAGGACCTGGTGCCGGGCCTGCCCACCGAGCTGCGGGTGACCCCCAACCGCGTGGGCACCTACAAACTGCGCTGCAACGAGCTGTGCGGCACCGGCCACACCCTGATGCTGGCCGACGTGGTGGTGGTGGAGCGCGCCGAGTTCGACGCCTGGGTGAAGGAACAAGGGGCTCAGCTCACGCCAGAGGAGATGGCGCGGCGGGGCCAGGAGGTCTACACCGGCTCGGGCTGCGCGGCCTGCCACAACCTCACCGGCGAGCCGGGCCTCCCCGGTCCCTCCTGGAAGGGCCTGTACGGGGCACAGATCGCGTTGGCGGACGGTTCTACGGTCACGGCCGACGAGGAGTACATCCGCCGCTCGATCCTCTACCCCAACGAGCAGATCCACGCCGGCTACAACCCTGGTATCATGCCGCAGAACTACGGCGACATCCTGAGCGAGCAACAGATCGCCTACCTCATCGAGTTCATCAAGACCCTCAACGGCCAGCACACAGGGCACTGACCTAATGGTCGTGAGGGTTTGCCCGGCGTAGCGTTTATGACCTTTGTAGCAGGAGGCACTCCATGAGTATCTTCAGGTTAGGGCTAGTCCGGGGCCTGATCGGCGGCCTCATCGGGTGGGCCTTTGGCTTCGCCCTGGTGGTCGGCGTGCGCTTGGCCCTGGGACTGACGCCGCAGTGGCGGCCCATGGCGCCTGGCCTGGCAGCCTACGAGCCGGCGGTGGTGGTGGCGGGCATCTTCTTCGCCATCGGCTTCATGTTAGGCGCCGGCACCATGACCGACTGGCTGAAGTGGGCGCGCGGCATCCCCACCCCCTTCCACCACGGCCCGCGCATTCCGGGCACCCCCGAGTGGGCCCGCTACTTCAGCGTGGACTACAGCCACAAGGTCATCGGCGTACAGTACGGCGTCACCGGCATCTTCCTGCTGGGCGTGGGCGGCATCCTGGCCATGATCTTCCGCCTGCAGCTGGCGCAGCCGGAGCTGAACTTCGTCGCCCACGACGTGTTCAACACCATGATCAGCGCCCACGGCATGATCATGATCGGCAGCATCCTGCTGGGCGTGGGCGCCATGTCCAACTACCTGGTGCCCCTGATGATCGGCGCGTCGGACATGGCCTTCCCCCGGCTGAACGCCTTCGCCTACTGGATCAACTTGCCCGGCGCGGTGCTGCTGATCACGGCCATGTTCATCGGCGGCTGGAACACGGGCTGGACCGGCTACCCGCCCCTGAGCGCCCGGGCGCCGCTGGGTGTCCAGTACTTCTTCCTGGGCGTCTTCTTCATCGGCCTCTCCTCGATCCTGGGCTCGCTGAACATCATCGTCACCACCCTGCGCATGCGCGCGCCGGGCATGACCTTGTTCCGCATGCCCATCTTCGTGTGGGCGGCCTTCGCCACCGCCATCATCCAGCTCACCGCCACCCAGCTTATCGGCCTCTCCTTCCTGATGGTGCTGGTGCAGCGCATCCTGGGCATGGGGTTCTTCGACCCGCGCGGGCCGGTGTGGTTCGAGGTGGACAAGTGGGTCGGCGGCGGCAACCCGCTCCTCTTCCAGCACCTGTTCTGGTTCTACTCCCACCCGGCGGTGTATATCTTCGTGCTGCCCGGCCTGGGCATCATCAGCGAGCTGCTGCCGGTGTTCGCCCGCAAGCCCCTCTTCGGCTACAAGTGGATCGCCATGTCCAGCATGGCCATTGCGCTGGTGGGCTTCCTGGTGTGGGCGCACCACATGTTCGTGTCGGGCATGAACAACTACCTGCGGGTGCCCTTCATGTTCTCCACCCTGCTGGTGGCCGTGCCCACCGGCGTCAAGTTCTTTAGCTGGCTGGGCACCCTGTGGGGCGGCCGCATCGAGTTTAAGACGCCGCTGCTCTTCTCCCTGAGCGCCATCTCCGTCTTTCTCATCGGCGGGCTCACCGGGCCGCCGTTGGCCACCGTCACCACGGACCTGAACCTGACCGACACCTACTATGTGGTCGGCCACTTCCATGCCACCATGTTCGGCGGGTTCGTCTTCCCCTTCTTCGCAGCGCTGTACTACTGGTATCCCAAGGCGACGGGCCGCATGTACAGCGAGCGGCTAGGCCAGCTGCACTTTGCGCTGATGACCCCGGCCTTCTGGGTGATGTCCCTGGGCCAGGTGTACGTGGGCATGCACGGCATGCGCCGTCGCGTGGCCACCTACGAGGAGGCGCTGGGCATCGGCACCGGCCAGCTGCTGATCACCATCGCCGGGTTTGTGATCTTCATCTCGGTGTTGATCATGCTCTACAACCTGGCGGTGTACGCCCGCCGAGCGCCCAAGGCGGCAGCCAACCCCTGGCGCTCCCGTGGCCTGGAGTGGCAGATCCCGTCGCCCGTGCCGGAGGTCAGCTTCGCTACCACCCCCTTTGTGGTGGGCGAGCCCTACGACTACGGCCTGCCCGGCTCCCGCTACGTGCAGATGGCCCCCCTGCCGGCCATGACCGGCGGCGACTGACGATGGCCTGTGGGGGTTCGAGGGAGTGCCCCTCGAACCCCCACCCGGAAGGGAGATGACCTTATGAGCTCTACAGTTTTAGTGATGATCCTGTTGCCCTTGGCCGTCGGCGTCGGCACGCTGCTGGGTCTTCTGGTGCTGACCCGCGTCATGCCCGGCGACCCGGCCATGGCCAAGAAGGGCGCGGCCGCAGTGGCGGCCAAGGCCCCTGCGGTGCCGGCGCGCGGCCCTCAGTACGAGGCGCTGACCGCCAAGCGGAAGGCCGGCTTCCGCACCGGCGTCATGGTCCTGGGCCTGTTGGGCGTGTTGACGGTGTTGGAGTTTTTCGCAGCGGCTCTGGGCTCCACCATCCTGATGTTCCTGTTCATGCTCGCCAAGGGCGCAGCAATTCTGTACTACTTCATGCACGTCACGTCGGTCTGGCGGACGGAGGAGGCGCACTGATGGCGGCCTTGACCGAAACCCACCACGAGTCCTACGCGTGGAAGTCGCAGAACAACCGCCTGGGCATGTGGTTGTTCTTCATCTCGGAGAGCTTCCTCTTCGGCGGCCTCCTGGTGTCCCGCTTCTTCCTGTGGGGCGGCACCCGGCCGGACCTGCCTCAGCTGGTGCCGTTGATCATCACGGTGGTGCTGCTGCTGAGCAGCTTCTACATGAACCGAGCCGAGGTGGCCATCGCCCACGACGATCGCCGGACCTTCCTGCGCAGCCTGCTGATCACGGCCCTGCTGGGCACCATCTTCTTCCTGGGCGTGCTGTTCGTGGAGTGGGGCTTCAGCTTCAACGAGCAGGGCAAGCTGGTGCTGGGCAACCACATCCACCCCACCGACGGCGTCTACGGCGCGGTGCTGTACGGCATGACCGGGATGCACGCGCTCCACGTGCTCAGCGGCGTCATCCTGATCCTCATCCTGTGGAACTTGGGCCGCAAGGGCCACTTCTCGGCCAAGGAGCACTTCGGCGTCGAGGCGACGGCCATCTACTGGCACTACGTGGACCTGGTCTGGGTGGTCTTCTACCCGGCCCTCTACCTGATCGGCACGCCGGTAGCGCACGGACACTAATCGCCGACCGTGGTCGCCTGGGCGCCGCAGAGCGACTGAAGTCGCTTGCTGCCAAGGGAGCAGTCCCTTTCAGCAGAATTCTCTTTCGGTCCTGGTTCCACAATCGGTCGTCTCCTGCAGCAGGCCGGGCGCTCGTCCGGCCTGCTGCGTCCTGAGCGTGAGGCTCACTAGTCTCGGACATGGACCCTACAACGCTGGCCATCCTGCGCTCGTGGTCGTTTCGGCCTGAGGTCATCCTGCCCTTGACCCTGGCCGCAGCGCTCTACGTGCGCGGGTGGCGTCAGCTGCGCGCCATCGCCCAACAGCGCGAGAGGAGCGTCGCACGCACCAACCCTCGACCGCCGCTGGCCGCCGGCTGGAAGCTCGTAGCCTACCTCAGCGCACTGCTCCTGATCGCCATTTCCCTGATGTCGCCCATCGACGCGCTGGGCGGCCAGCTCTTCTTCATGCACATGGTGCAGCACATCCCCCTGCTCATGTGGTCCCCCATCCTGATCTGGATCGCCTCGCCGTTTCCCATCGTGCTCTGGGGATTGCCGCGCGAGGTTCGCTTCGCCGTCGGCGACCTGATCGGCCAGAACACGCCGGTTCGCCGAGCGCTGCGCTTCCTCTCGTCGCCGGCCGTCGGCTGGTTCGCTTTCCTGGTGTTCCTGTTGGGGTGGCACGACAGCAACATGTACAACGCCGCCCTGCGCTACGACTGGGTGCACGACATCCAGCACCTGACCTTTTTCCTGGCGGCGATGCTGTTCTGGTGGCATGTGGTGGGCGCAGCCCCGCGCTTCCGCCGCAACCTGGGCAACGGCGCGCGGCTGGCCTACGTGGTGTCCATGACCCCCTTCAACATGTTCCTGGGCATCGCCATCGCATTTGCCTCGCGGCCTCTCTACAGCTATTATGCGGAGGTGCCGCGGCTGTACGGCATCTCTGTCATGGACGACCAAACGCTCTCCGGCATCATCATGTGGATCCCCGGCAGCATGATGTTCCTGATGGCTGCCCTGGTCCTCCTGGCTCGCATCGTCCAGGTGGAGGCCGACAAGCCGGTGGACCCCAATCCTCCCTGGATGGTGAGCGAGTCGCGTCTTCAGGGTCCCACGTCGCGCCCTCGTTGATGGACCGCCCCGGCGTTTTTCCCTTGCGTGCTCTGCCGTTGGTGGCGCTGTTAGACGGCCGACAGCCTCAACGCCGGCCCCGCCGGCCTGCGTCGGTCCTGATGGCCGCGCTGGCATTGGCCATCTTCCTGGCCCTGCCGGCCCCCGCCCAGGCCCACGGCGGCGGCGTGTTGCGGGTCTCCAACCAGCAGGCCGGCCCCTACCGCATCTTCGTGTGGACCAACGCCGACCCCATGCGCGTGGGGCTGGTCCACGTAACCGTGGCGCTGATGGACCCGTCCAGCGAGCGACCGGTGATGGACGCCGACGTGCAGGTGCGGCTGGAGCCGGTGGACGTAGATCCAGCAGCCCAGCCGCTGACCAGCCCCGCCACCCACCGCAACGCGCTGATCCGCACCTACTACGAGGCCGATCTGCGCATCGCCTATCCCGGCCGCTGGCGGACGACGGTGCTGTTCGACAAGGACGGCCGGCGCGGGGACGTCGCCTTCGACGTGCAGATCGTGCCGGGCAGTTCCGCCGGCTGGCTCTGGGTCGGCACGGCGGCGGTGATCGCCGTGGCCGCCCTCTGGGCCATGCGGCCGCCGGAGGACAGCCGAGCCGCCGCCCGCAGAGCGCGGCCGCGTCCGCAGCCCCGTGCACGTCAGCAGCCGCGAACACGCAACCGCTGGCAGCCGGCCAAATAGCCCTATGCTGCGCACCCTCTTCAGCCGCCGCTACATCGCTACGACCTTGCTGGTGCTGGCGGCCATGGCTGTCATGGCCCGCTTGGGCGTGTGGCAGCTCGACCGCCGGGAACAGCGCCTGGCCCGCAACGCCGAGCTGGCCGCAAAGCTGGCGGCGCCGCCGGTTTCGCTGAACGACGCTGCGTCGGCGCCGGCCTGGCCTCTCTCGTCTGACCGGGACGAAGTGCGCAACGTGCGGGCTGAGGCCCGCGGCCGCTTCGACTTTTCCCACCAGGTGATCCTGGTGCAGCAGCTCTTTGAGGGCATGCCCGGCGTGCGCCTGGTAGCGCCCCTGGTCTTGGAGGGAACGGAGCGGGCCGTGCTGGTGGATCGCGGCTGGGTGCCGGTGGACCAGGTGGAAGCCGCCCGGCAGGGGCAGTTCGATGTCGAGACGGGCGAGGTCACCGTGCTCGGCGTCCTGCAGCCGTCGCAAATCCTGTTCGGCCGGGCCGCGGAGCGGGCAGCCCAGCAGGCCAGCCCCGGCGGGCCGCAGACGGACTGGTACCGCGTCGACATCGAGGCGCTGCAGCGCCAGATGCCCTATGCGCTGTTGCCCGTCTACCTGCAGCAGGCGCCAGGACCCCAGGGCAACACAGCCCTTCCCTATCGCTCGACGCCGACGGTTGACCTCTCCGAGGGGCCGCACCTGGGCTACGCCATCCAGTGGTTCTCCTTCGCCGTCATCGCCGGGGTGATCTACGTGGCGCTGGTGCGCTCGCGCGAGCGCAAGGCCCAGACCGCCCCCACCCTTCCCCTGTCGGCAGAGCCCATCGCCGACGACCTGGTAGGACGCGCATGAACGCACACCGCGGTTCCGACGAAGCTCGCCGGTGGCCCGCACCGCTGCGCAGGCCGCCGGCCGGTGGTGTGTTTCTGGCCTGGCTGCTGGCCCTGGCGATCCCCCTAGCCGGCTGCGGTCGCGCCTACGAGCTCAAGGGCATCCCCTATCCGCCGGGCAAGGCGGCGGCGGACTTCACGCTGATGGCCTCCGACGGCCGGCCCTTCCGCCTGAGCGACCACCGCGGGGAGCTGGTGTTGATGTTCTTCGGCTACACCTCCTGCCCCGACATCTGCCCCCTCACCCTGTCTGAGGCCAAGAAGGTGCTGGAGGGGCTAGGTCCGCAGGCGGATCGGGTGCGCTTCCTGTTCATCACCGTGGACCCGGAGCGGGACACGCCGCAGCGGCTGGCCGAGTACACCGCCATGTTCCACCCCGCCATCGTCGGCTTGACCGGCGATCCGGCAGAGCTGGAGCGGGTTCGGAAGGCCTACGGCATCGTGGCCGACCGCGAGCAGCTCTCCGACTCGGCTGTGGGCTACGTGATCAACCACACCGCGCGCATGTTCCTGGTGGACGCAGCCGGCAACCTGCGCCTGAGCTATGCCCACGGCACCCCGCCGGCGGACATCGTGGCCGACCTGCGGTATCTGCTGCGCACCGAGAAGTGAGGCCTCGCCTATGCGCCTTAGCCCGTTGCCATCTCCTGCTGCGACAAGACGACGCTCCCTGCTCACACTGCTGATTTTGGTGCTGGTGCTGAGCTCGGCAACCGCCTGCCAGCGCGGCAGCGCGCAGCCGGAGGCAGCGGACCAGGCGCCCGACGTGGCGATGACCTTCGCCGTCTCGCCCGACCCGCCGGCTGTAGGCTGGTCCACCGCCGTGGTCACCCTGGCCGACGCGCATGGGCAGCCCATCGAGGCCGCGCGTGTGCGGCTGCGCGGGGACATGAACCATCCCGGCATGCAGCCCGTCCTCGCCGAAGCGGCCGACGCCGGCGGTGGCCAGTACGCCGCTCAGCTCGGCTGGACCATGGCGGGCGACTGGTTTGTGATCGTGACCGCCGAGCTGCCCGACGGCCGCCAGGCCGTGCGCCGTTTCGACCTGCGAGTGCGTACGCCATGAGCTCAACGTCTGTCGCCGAGCGCCCGGCCTCCCCGCGCAGAACCCCCATTGCGCTCTACCAACCCCAGCCCGAGGTCGACCTCCTGCGGACGCGTCGGCTGGGCCGGCTGCTGCGCTGGCGCTGGGGCCGGCTGGCTTTCCAGCTTCCCCTGCTAGGGCTGGCTGCGCTGTTGGTCTACGACGGCCTGACGGGTCCACAACTAGCGTCGCAAAACTTGGCTACGGTGATCACTTGGGTACACTATCGTGGGCTGGTGGTGTTGGCCCTGTTGCTGGTGGGCAACCTGTTCTGCATGGGTTGCCCCTTCACCCTGCCGCGCACCCTGGCCCGGCGGCTCAGCGGCCGAGGCCGGCGTTGGCCCAAGGCGCTGCGCAACAAGTGGCTGGCCATTGCCCTGTTGGTGTTGTCGCTGTGGGCCTACGAGTGGTTGGACCTGTGGGCGAGCCCGGTGCTGACCGCCTGGTTCATCGTCGCCTACTTTGTGGCTGCGTTCGTGTTGGAGGCGCTGTTCGCCGAGTCGCCCTTCTGCAAGTACGTCTGCCCCCTGGGCACCTTCAACTTCGTTAGCTCGACGGTCGCGCCCTACCAGATCGTGGCGCGCGACCACGACGTGTGCCGCACCTGTGCGGGCAAGGAGTGTGTCAACGGCTCGGCGCAGGCGCTGGGCTGCGGCACCGAGCTGTTCGTGCCGGCCATGCGCAGCAACCTGGACTGCACCCTCTGCCTGGACTGCGTGCGCGCCTGTCCCTACGACAACGTGGCCCTGGCCCGCCGCCCCCGTTTGCACGAGGTCTACCAGGACAGCTACCCCCGACGCTGGGACGTGGCCTTCCTGTTCCTGGTGTTCGCCTTCGCCGGCGTGGGCAACGCGTTCGGCATGGTGCCGCCGGTGTACGCGTTGGCGGCATGGTTGAGCAGCGTGCTGGGCACGGGCAACGAGGCGCTGCTGCTGGCCATCATCCTAGGCGCGATCATGGTGGCTATGCCCGTCGGCCTGGGGCTGGCAGCGGCCTGGCTGAGCCGCCGGCTGGTCGCAGGCCGGGGCCGCGGCGAGCCGTTGCGCGCGGTGATGGCCCGCTACGCGCCCGCCGTCCTGCCCTTGGCCTTTGCCGTCTGGTTCGCCCACTACACCTTTCACTTCCTCACCGGCGCGCTCACGGCGGTGCCGGTGCTGCAGAGCTTCCTGCTGGACCACGGCATCGCCTGGCTGGGCCGCGAGCCCAACTGGTCCCTGGCCGCCCTGTTGCCCACGGACTGGATCACGCCGTTGAACATCGGCGTCGTGGTAGTCGGCCTGATGGCCAGCCTGTCGGCGCTCAGCCGCCGAGGCTCCCGGCCGGCTCAGATGCCGTGGATGGTGTTGTTCGTCCTGGTGGCGCTGGCCGCCGTCGTCATCTTCACGCTGCCGATGGAGATGCGCGGCCTGCAAGGTTAGGTGCTCCAGGCGAAAGGTCGTCAACACCGCAAGAGTTGGCAACCACAGTTACCTCCCGACCGAGGCGTTCCATGTACTCCTTCAAGCGCTTTCGGCATCCGACTTCTCCCGAGGCTCTAGCCGGCGAGACCACGCTGCCGACGCAGGCGGCGGCCCGCGCAACCAGGCCCTCTACGCTGCACACCCTGATGGTGCTGTTCAAGGCGCGGGTGGTCAGCCTGCTCCTCTTTGCTGCGCTGGGCGGCGCGTTCGTGGCCTCAGGCGGCTGGCCCGGCTGGCAGCCGCTGGCCGTGGCCATGTTCAGCGGCTGGCTGGCAGCCTCCGGCGCCTCGGCGCTAAACCAGTACATCGAGCGCAAGTCGGACGGCGTCATGACCCGGACCCGCCACCGCCCGCTGGTGGACGGCACCATCCCCAACCCGGCGTGGGTGCCGTGGGTGGCGACGGCCATGATCGCGCTGGCCGTGGGGTGGACATGGACCTTCAACCGTTGGCTCTCCTTTTGGCTGGCCATGGGCGCGTTCATCTACGTGGTGGTGTACACCGTCTGGCTCAAGCCGCGCACGCCGCTGAACATCGTCATCGGCGGCGCAGCGGGCAGCGCGGCGGTGCTGAGCGGCGCGGCGGCGGCCGGCCGCTGGGACGCGCCGGCTGCGCTGGTGCTGGCCATGCTGGTGTTCCTGTGGACCCCCACCCACTTCTGGAGCCTGGCCATCGTCTATCGCCACGACTACGCGCGCAGCGATACCCCTATGCTGCCGGTGATGGTTTCCCCGCGGCAGGCAGCCTTCTGGGTCTTCCTGCACACCGCGGCTACCGCCTTCGCCGCCCTGGCCCTGGCCTTTGACCCGGCCCTGGGGCTGATCTACGCCATTCCGGTGGGGTTGGCCACGGCGGACCTGCTGTGGCGCAACGTGCGCCTGCTGCGCACCCCCACGCCCAAGCTGGCTCGATCGCTGTTCATCGCCTCCAACCTGTACCTCACCGTGGTGCTGGTGATGGCCTGCGTGGCCTCGCTGATCACTCCAGCGTGAGCTCGGCCAGCTCCAGCCACTGCCGGCCGGGGCGGTCCAGCACGAGATGGCGAAACCGCCCCTGGGGGGTGACCACCATGGCCTGGTTGTCCAGCCACAGCACCAGGCCCAGCGGCCCGCGCGGGGGACGGGCCGTCGCCAGCACCTCCTGCCCGTCCACCGCAAAGGCCGCTCGCCGCGGCTCCCAGCGGATGGTGTAGGTGTGCCAAGCGGTCATGTCCACGCTCAGCAGGGCCTCGGCCACGCCGATAGCGGCCTGGCCGATCGGCCAGAGCCGGCGATAGGCGGCCGGCAGGCGCATCAGGGGGATGGCGACAGGAGCCGTGGGCAGCAGCAGGAAAAAGGGCAGCCGGCCGGCGTCAATGGCGGCGGCCTTCCAGCCCCAGCCCGGCGTGTGCAGGTCCAGCTTCATGTCGGAGGGGGGCGAGGCGTAGAAGAACCACAGCGCGCGCGGGGGCGCAGGCAGGCGCTTCTCGGTGAACTGAAAGGGGTCGTTCCAGAAGCCGAACCCGGCGGTGCCCACCAGCCGAGCCGCTGGGTCAATCGCAGCGGGCTCTTGGCGGTCCAGGGGGGAGAAGCCGGGGTGTGAGAAGCGGGCGCGCACCGTCAGCGTCAGCGGAGGCCGCCAGAGGAAGCGCCGCCGCGGCAGCCCCGTGTAGTCGTCGAGCTGGGCGTTGCTGTACTCGCCGGCCTGCGCGTCCACGGTGGTCAGCCGCAGGCCCTCAGCCGACGGCTCGATCCGCCCGCGGCTGATCTCCCACCGGTTCCAGCGCTCGGACGGGCCCGCGCCTTGGGCGAAGCTCACGTGCAGAGGGGGCATTGGGGAACCTCCGCAATCAGCACCGGCACCCGCGCCGGCGGATCGTCGCGCACGACCTCGGTCACCAGGAAGCCAGCCTCCTCCGCCCGCCGTCGCCAGCGGTCCACCGGTGAGGGCCGGGAGCCCCCCACGGCCAAGCGAGCCACCCCGCTCCACACCGACCGCTCCACCCACACCACCAGGCCGGCCACCACCAGCCGGCCGCCGGGCCGCAGCACCCGTCGGACCTCGCGCAGCGTGGCCGGGTCCAGGATGTACTCGGCCGGGAAGGTGGAGAGCACGGTGTCGAAAAAGGCGTCGGGAAAGGGGAGATGCTGCGCAGCGCCGCGCACCCGCGGCGGGTTGAGCCCTGCCCTGCGCAGCTTGGCCGCGGTCACCCGGTGCATGGCCGGCGACAGGTCCAGGCCCACCACGCGCTGCCCGCGGCGGGCCAGGGCGATCAGCAGCTCGCCCGTGCCGAAGCCGACCTCCAGAATGGGCTGGCCGACGACGTAGTCCAGCGCCAGCCGACGCCAGCGGTCCCAGCGGCCGCCGCTGACCAGCCAGGCTACCGCGTCGTATGCCCAGGCGAACTCGTTGTACAGCCGC
>JANWYQ010000175.1 GCA_025055015.1 Caldilineales bacterium | reverse complement strand
GCCATCCTGCTGGCGACCCACGACGTGGAGCTGGCGGCCCGCTGCGCCGACCGCGTGGCCCTGATGGGGGGCGGAGAGGTCGTCGTCCAGGGCCCTACCCGCCAGGTGATGACCGGCTCCTTGGTTTTCGCCAGCCAGATCAACAAGCTGTACCGCGACCCTCGCTGTCTGACGGTGGAGGACGTGCTGGCCGCCCTGCCGGGCGGCGCGGCGGGCGCTAACCGGGGCTAGGCTCGCTCCACCTGGGGGGTCTCGGGGCCGACGGCCGTGCGACGGTCAGACCGCACCCGCTGCGCCAGGCCCTCCACGGCCAACACCAGCGCAAAGCCCAGCAGAGCCAGCCCGATGGTAGCCGCCACCTCCGCCGACCAGCCGGCGGGCAACACGTTGGCCTGCACCAGGGGGATCACTTCGCCGGTGGAGGTCACCTGGGTCGCCGTAGTCACCTTCCAGGGCCACACCTTGCGCAGCGAGCCCAGCATCAGCCCGGTCAGCGCGGCCACCGTCACGTCGTGGTAATGGTGAAAGAGCCACTTCAGCGCGCGGGAGGCCAGCGCCAGGCCCAGGGCTGCGCCGGCGGCCACCAGAAACAACACGCCGATGCGGCGATCCACCACGGCCTGCAGCACATACGGGTACTGCCCCACCAGCACCAGGATGAACGCGCCGGAGATGCCGGGCAGGATCATGGCGCAGGAGGCCAGCGCGCCGCTGAGGAAGAGGATCAGCGGCGTGTGGGGCAGCTCGGCCGGGATGAGGCCGGCCAGCAGGTACATGCCCACGGTGAAGAGCACGGCCGTGGCGATCAGCGCCGGGGTCCACCGCTTCACCTGGCGGCGCACCACCAGGATGGAGGCCGACACCAGGCCGAAGAAGAAGCCCCACACCAGGGTGGGATAGTGCTCCAGCGCCCAGCTGAGGCCATGGCTCACCGTGAGGATGGCCGCGGCGATGCCTGTGCCCAGGGCCAACAGGAAGCGCCACGGCACCCCGGCGAAGGCCTCGCGCAGCTGCAGGCGGAGCAGGCGCTGGACGAAGGCCACGTTGAACGCGCTGATGGCCTCGATCAGCGCCTGGTAGATGCCGGTGATGAAGGCGATGGTGCCGCCGGAGACGCCGGGCACCACGTCGGCCGAGCCCATCAGAAACCCCCGGCCGGCCAGGAGCGCGTAGTCGCGCAGCGAGGTGGGGTTGCCGACCGAGGAGGGGTCGTCGAAGGCGGTCTGGTTGCGATCCAGCATGTCGGGTCTTACCTGGGAGCGGATTGGTCGGCGGCGCTCCGCGCACGCCGCGCCCGATTGTATCAGAGCAGCAGAGCCTTGGCCAATTCGGCGGCCGCCGCGCGATCGGCCGGCATGGCGAAGTCCGCCGGCAGCGGGGCCGTGAAGGCGCGGGGCGAAAAGGGGGCGTCGGCCGGCAAGGTGAGGCGCAGCGCGTGGAGCATCAGGCGCGGAAAGCGCCTCCAGTCCGGGTTGTACAGCCGATCTCCGGCGATGGGTGCCGCCAGATGGGCCAGGTGCACCCTGAGCTGGTGGGTTCGCCCGGTCTCCGGCCACAGCCGCACCCACCGGCGCTCCCCCTCCCCGTGGACCACCTGAAAGCGGGTGACCGCGCGGCGGCCGCCGGAGGGGACCACGGCCATCATGTCGCGGCGGGTGGGGTGGGGACCGATGGGCAGGCGGATCACGCCCTCCGGCGGCAGGTCCTGGGCAGCCTCCACCACGGCCAGGTACTCCTTCGCCACCGTCCCCGCCTTGAAGGCGGCGTCCAGGTAGCGGTTGACAGCGGGGTGGCGGGTGAGCAAGACGACCCCTGAGGTGTCCCGGTCCAGGCGGTGGAAGAGGTGGACGGGGCCGAAGCGCGCCGCGGCTAGGTCCAGCAGGTTGCCGGCTTTGCGGCGCGGGGGCGGCTCCGACAGCAGGCCGGCCGGCTTGTTGACCGCGACCAGCTCCGGCGTCTCGGCGATGAGCCACCCGTCGTCGAAGGCTGTGGGCCCCTGGGGCAGGTCCGGCGGCAGGCTGAGCAGCTCGATGCGGTCGCCGTTGCGCACCTGCCACGAGCACAGGGTCACGCGGCGGCCGTTGACGCGCACTTGGCCGCCCTCCACCAGGCTGCGCACCGCGCGGCGCCCCCAGGTCGGCCGGTGGCGCTGCAGAGCCCGGTCCAGCCGCAGCGGCGCGGTAGCCCCCTCCACCGTGAAGCGGTAGATGGCCGCCTCGGTCACGGCTCCTCCGCGTCCTCCACGTCCTCGAGCCCGATGGCCATGAGGTAGCCCCGCGCCCGCTCGGTCAACGGGTAGCGGTTCACCAGCTTCCAGAAGCGCAGGCCGTGGTTCGGCTCCCTTAGGTGGGCCAGCTCGTGCATGACGACGTAGGCGCGCACGAAGGCGGGCAAGGAGGCCACCCGGTGGGAGATGCGGATGGTGCCGTCGCCGGGGGTGCAGCTGCCGAAGCGCCTGGTCTGGTTGGTCACCCAGCGGATGGACTGCCAGCGCAGCTGGCCGTTGAAGTAGCGGCGGTTCAGGTCCTGGGCCAGGCGTTCCAAGTCCTCGTCGCTCAAGGAGAGGTCCTGGCGAGCTTGTCGGCGCTCCAGCCGACGCTGCAGCTGCTCGACGATGGGCGCCAGCTCCGCGTCGCTAAGGGCGGCCGGCGCTTGCACTACCAGCTCGCCGTTGACCACTCGGGCCTGCACCGTTTTGGTGCGGCGGGCGCTGCGGACGATCTTGACGTTCATGGGTTGGGGCGTGGATGGGGTTCGGCGGTTGCTCGGTGCGCTCGTCGCGCGGGGGTCGGCGCAGAGGAAGCCCGCTTTCGGCAAGGCTCAGGCGAGGCTGCGCCACAGCAGCCGGTTGCCTTCCAGCGCCAGCTCCGCCTGGCCGGCCTGGCGCAGGGAGTTGAGGCAGGCGTGGACGGTGGTGCGGGCCAGGTAGTAGATGGCCGGTTGGACGATGGCGAGCCCCAGCGCGTCGGCTACGTACGCCAGCGCCTCGGCGTCGGTGCACGGCCGTTCCAGGGCGGCCAGGGTTAGCTCGCGGACGCGTCGGATGCGCTGGGCGTTGACGGCCACGGCCTCCGGCAGGGCCTCGGCGGTGTAGGCGTCGCCGTGACCCTGGGCAAAGAGGCGATAGGGCAGCCGCGCCAGCGCCTCTAGGCTGGCCAGCGCCTGGTCCACGTCCACGTAGAAGGGGATGCCGTGCTTGTCCAGCACCTCGGGCGGGAAGAACGCGTCGGCGGCGAAGCAAACCCCTTCGGCCGGCCAGCCCACGATCATCTGGTTGTGGGCGTGGCCGGGCATGGGGATGATCTCCAGCTCGAAGCCGGCGATGGCCATCGGCCCCGGGTCTAGTAGTCCGCCCACCGGGCAGGGCTGGGCCAGGATGAACTTGCCCCGCAGCTCGGCCGTCGGCTGGGCGCCGGCGAAGAGGTAGAGGGGCTCCAGCAAGGGGTTCTCGACGATGGCTGCCTCCAGGGGCGGCGCCCAGACCACCGCGCCGGTGCGGCGATGGATCTCGCCGGCGCCGCCGAAGTGGTCCGCGTGGGCGTGGGTGACGATCACTGCGGCCAGCTCCACCCCCAGGCCGGCCGTGTGCTTCAGGATGCGCCGCGCTGCGTCCCGGTCCAGCCCCGTGTCCACCAGCAGGCCACGGCCGCCCTGCACCAAAAGGCCGGCGTTGGCGCCGGCCCGCAGGTGGTACGCGTGGGCTGTCAGAGCCACCAGCTCCATGCCCCTCGCCTCTCTTCCCTCATCGCCGTCCTCTCCCTCTGTTCCTTCATTCCACGCCCAGGTATGCCTTCATCACCTCGGGGTTGTTCAACAGCTCCTTGCCGGTGCCGCTGAGGACGATGTTGCCCGTCTCCAGCACGTAGGCGCGATGGGCGATGGAGAGGGCCATCAGCGCGTTCTGCTCCACCAGCAACACCGTGGTGCCCTGGGCGTTGATCTCCTTGATGGTGTCGAAGATCAGGTCCACCAGGATAGGCGCCAGGCCCATGGAGGGCTCGTCCAGCAACAGGAGCCGCGGGTTGGCCATCAGCGCGCGGCCAATGGCCAACATCTGCTGCTCGCCGCCGGAGAGGGTGCCGGCCAACTGCTTCTGACGTTCCTTCAGGCGAGGGAAGAGGGCGTATACCCGCTCCAGGTCCCGCTTGATGCCTTCCTTGTCCTTGCGGGTGAACGCGCCCATCTCCAAGTTCTCGGCCACGGTGAGGCGGCCGAAGACGCGGCGCCCCTCCGGCGCCTGGGCCACCCCGCGCATCACGATCTCGTGCGCGGGCAGGCGGTGGATCTCCTCGCCCTCCAGGGTGATGGTGCCGTGGCGGGGGTGCACCACGCCGCAGATGGTGTTCAGGGTGGTGCTCTTGCCCGCGCCGTTGGCGCCGATCAGGGTGACGATCTCGCCCTTGTCCACGTGGATCGAGATCCCCTTCAGCGCGTGGATGGCGCCGTAGTAGGTGTGGATATCGTCAACTTGCAACAACGCCATGTTCCACTGCCCCTCGGCCCAGGTAGGCCTCGATCACCCGCGGGTTGGTTTGCACCTCCCTGGGCGTGCCCTCGGCGATCTTCTCGCCGAAGTCCATGACGGTGACGATGTCGGAGATGCCCATCACCACCTGCATGTGGTGCTCGATGAGCAGGATGGTGATCTTGAGCTCGTCCCGCAGCCGGCGGATGAAGTTCATGAGGTCTTGCGTCTCCACCGGGTTCATGCCGGCTGCCGGCTCGTCCAACAGCAACAGCCGCGGCCCGATGGCCAGGGCGCGCGCGATCTCCAAGCGGCGCTGGTCGCCGTAGGGCAGGTTCTTGGCCAGCAGGTCCCCGCGGCCGGCCAAGCCCACGAAGCTCAACAGCCGGCGGCCCTCCTCGACGGCGCGCTTCTCCTCCTCCCGCTGCCGCTTGGTGCGCGCCACTGCGCCGAACCACCCCGACTTCAGGTGGCCTTGGTATCCCACCATGACGTTCTCGATCACCGTCATGTTGGAGAACAGGCGGATGTTCTGGTAGGTGCGGGCGATGCCGCTGCGGGTGATGCGGTCCGGCGCCATGCCGTCAATGCGCTTTCCCTGGAAGAGGATGCTCCCCTCCTCGGGGCGGTAGAAGCCGGTCACGCAGTTGAAGAAGGTGGTCTTGCCCGCGCCGTTGGGGCCGATGATGCTGTGGATGGACTGCTCCTCGATGGTCACATCGAACTTGCTGACCGCGGTCAGGCCGCCGAAGCGCTTGGTGACGCGGTGAGCTTCCAGGATTGGCGCCATAGGTCGCTAAACCTCCTCGCCCTCGTGCAGCTCCAGCTTGCGCCGCGCCTCAGGCAGCAAGCCCTCCGGCCGCTTGAGCATCATGAACACCAGCACCGCGCCATAGACCAGCAGGCGGTACTCGGCGAACTCGCGCAGCAGCTCCGGCAGGCCGACCAAGGCCAGCGCGCCTACCAGCACGCCGGGGATGCTGCCCATGCCGCCCACGATGATCACCGCCAGCACGTTGATGGACACCAGCAGGTTGAAGCTGTGGGGGTAGATGGACGTCAGCTTGGTAGCGAAGATGGCGCCGCCCACAGCGGACAGGGCCGCGCCGGTGGCAAAGGCCAGCAGCTTGGTCTTCACCAGGTCAATGCCCATGGCCTGGGCCACGTCCTCGTCCTCGCGCATGGCCATCCAGTTGCGGCCGATGCGAGAGTACTTGAGCCGCGTGGCGATGTAGGCTGCCACCACGATGCCCGCCAGAACGATGTACCAGAGCACCTGCTGGTCGGAGAAGCCTTGCGGGGGAGGCACCGCGCGCGGGATGCGGGTGATGCCGTTGGAGCCGCCCACCAGCGGCTTCAGCCAGTCGGAGAGGAAGATCAGGCGGATGATCTCGCCGAAGCCCAGGGTGACGATGGCCAGGTAGTCCCCGCGCATCTGCAGCACGGGGATGCCCAGCAGAGTGCCCGAGATCACGCCCACCAGGATGGCAATGGGCAACGCCTCCCACCACGTGAGATGGAGAGGGAGCCAGGTGATCTCCGGCGACGTGAGGATGCCGATGGTGTAGGCGCCCAGGGCGAAGAAGGCTACGTACCCCAGGTCCAGCAGGCCGGCGAAGCCCACCACGATGTTCAAGCCCAGGCCCATCAGCACGTAGATGCCCACCGTGTCAATGATCTCGGAGGGATAGGGGCCCAGGAGGGGCAAGGCCAGCGCCCCCAGGGCCACGGCCGACCACCCGATCATCTTGAGCAGGCGTTGCTGGCCGGAGGGCAAGGCGGCCACGCGCTCGCGAGCCTGGCCGCCCACGGAGCTCCAGCCGTAGCTGATGGCCGTGAAAAAGGCGAAGATCAACAGCGCACCCAGGGCCGACACCCCGCGGCCCGCAAACAGGGCGGTGTTCAGGATCGAAACGATCGGCACAGCCACCAGGCCCAGGCTCACGGCGCGGCGAAGGCGGGAAGGCAGCAGGGCCAGCCCGCCGGCCAGCGCGCCCAGTACCGCGCCCAAGGCCATCAACAGCACTAACCCGGTCGGCACCCCGCGCCCTAGGGTCAGCAGCTCCCACAGCCGCGGGGAGGCATTGATGAACATGGCCCGCAGGTTGATCTGTTGGCCGATCACCACCAACAGGGCCAACATGATGCTGATGATGAGACCCGCCAGCGCGCCGGCCACCACGGACAGCGGACCTGCCTTGGCGTCTGCGCCGGTGAGCTTCTGCGCCGCCTGGTAGCTCATCAGCAGGTAGACGCCCAGCAGGATGACCTGGCCGGTGGTCAACAGGCCGGTGATCACCACACGGCCGGCGAGGGCCTCGATCATGCCCACCAGCCCCACGTAGATGGCCACCACGCCACCGATCAGGCCGGTCCCGACCACTCTAGACCAGTGCAGGGTGGTTTCCTTCTCAGCGGTTCGGCTTAGGGTGGTTGCCGTCATGCGCGCACCTCACGCTTTCTTGGTTGCCAGGCGCTCGCCCAAGATGCCGGTGGGCCGGAAGATCAGCACCAGCACCAGCAGCAGGAAGGCCAGAGCGTCCTTCAGCTGATAGGGCGCCGGGATACCTAAGCCGTCCAGCACCAGGTTGGGGAAGAGGGACTCGGCCACGCCCAGGAAGAGACCACCCATCGTGGCGCCGGCGATGTTGCCGATGCCGCCCAAGACCGCGGCGGTGAAGGCTTTGAGCCCGGGGATGAAGCCGGTCAGGAAGTAGACCTGCCGAAACAGCATGGAGTAGAGCACACCTGCTGCGCCTGCCAGGGATCCGCCCACGATGAAAGTCGTCACGATGATGCGGTCCACGTTGATCCCCATCAGCGCCGCGGCGTCTTTGTCCTCCGAAACCGCCCGCATCGCCTTGCCCGTCTTGGTCCGCTGGACGAAGGTATAGAGGGCAATCAACAGGATGATAGCTGCCACAATCACCAGCACCTGCGTCTTAAGCAGTTGCAAGCCGAAGAGGGTGATGGTGCCCTTCAGCCCCTCCGCCTCCGGGTACCCCTTGACGCCGGAGCCAAAGAAGCCGCGGAAGGTGTACTGCAGGAAGAACGAGGCGCCAATGGCGGTGATCAGGGGCACCAACCGGGGCGCTCGCCGCAACGGCCGGTAGGCGATCCGCTCCAGCAGCACGGCGATGGTCACGCTGGTCACTACGGCTCCCAGCACGATCAAGACCAGGGAGAGAAGCAGGTTGCTGTCCAGGGTCCCCCGGTTCTCCAAAGCGGTGGCCACGAAGTACCCCATGTAAGCGCCTGACATGAACACCTCGCCGTGGGCGAAGTTGATCATGCGCAGGATGCCGTACACCATGGTGTAGCCTAGCGCGATGAGGGCATAGACCGAGCCCTGGGCAATGCCGAAGACGATCAGATCGAGCCACACGCGGCCGCTGTACTTGCCGGAGACCAGGGTCTGGAACGATCCCCAGAACACCATGGCCAGCAGCAGCAGGCCGATAATCCACATGACAACAGTGGTGGCAGAAAGGCGCCTACGAAGGTTTTGCAGCATAGCGAGGCTCCAGAAAGCCCGTAGCGGTCTGGTCGCCGGCTGTGGCGACCGCCGAAAAAAAGCGGCCCCGCGCAGGCGCGCGGGGCCGCTCACGCAGACCGATTACGGCCAGATCTTGCGCGGGTTGCTGTTGGCGTCAGCGCCCGGATTCCAGGTGGCCGGATCGGCGCTCACGCCCTCGTACACGGCGATCTTCGGATCGGCGCAGTCGCCGGTGGGGGTGCAGGTGAGGTTGCCGGTCAGGCCCTTCATGTCCTTGGTGCTGATCATGGCGTCGCGCAGCGCCTGGCGCGGGATCTGGATGACGCCGCCGCCGCAGTCCACCGCCACCTTCTCGATGGCGTTGGCGATCAGGTTGTAGGCGTCGTAGGCATGGGCGTGGAACGGGGCCAGCACCTTCTCGCCGTACTTCGCCTCGTGCTTCTTCAGGAAGTCGGCGTAGCCGCTGCCGAAGGCGGTGAAGTCAGGGCTGGACCAGAGGAAGCCCTTGGCCGCGTCGCCGGCCGCCTTCAGGAAGTCGGGGGAGAAGATACCGTCGGCGCCCGCCAGCTGCACGTTGGCCAGGTCGGGGTTCTGCTTGGCCTGGGAGGTCACCTGGCCGCCCGCCGCGATGAAGATGGGCAGGTAGATGAAGTCGGGCTTGGCCGCCGCGATGCGGGTCAGCATCGGGCCCATGTTGGTCTCGTTGGGATCGGTGGCCTCCTGAGCCACGATGTTGCCGCCCAACTTCTTGAACTCCTCGGCGAACACCTGCTGCAGCTTGTCGGCGTAGAGGCTGCCGTCGTGGATGGTGGCCGCGTTGCGGAAGCCCTTCTCGTAGGCGTACTTGGCCATGGCCGCGCCCTGCACCCGGTCGTTGTGGGCCGTGCGCATGTAGCACCAGTACTCGGCCGGCCGGTCCTCGGCGGTCAGGTCAGGCGCGGTGTTGGAGGGCGAGACCATGGGGATGCCGGCGCCGCACATCAGCGGGATCGCTGCGCGCGCCGCCGAGGAGCAGTTGGTGCCCACGGCTGCCACGACCTTCGGGTCGGACGAGATCTTGGTGCCGGCCGCCTGGCCGCCCTCGGCGTTGCAGCCCTCGTTCTCGCCGATCAGCTCCACGGGGTGGCCGGCGATGGTGGGACGATCATCCTTCGCGATCTCCACGCCGCGCTTGGTGTCGGTGCCCAGGGAGGCGTCGGGACCCTCGACCACGAACATCCAGGCGATGCGGATGGGCTCGTCCTTGCCGATGGTCACGCACCCCTTGGGGTCGGTACAGGCAGGACACTGGCCGGCAGCAGGCTGCTGAGCTTGCTGCTGCGGCTGCTGAGGTGCGGCAGGGCATGCCGTCAGGATGACGGCCATGACCAGCAACAGCGACAGCAGAACGATGGACTTCTTCATAGAGCATCTCCTCCTTGGTGACTAGACGTACGGTCGAACGGTCGAACGAACGTGCTGCCAGGCAAACGCAGGTTCCTGGCCCTGAGGCGCAAATCGGTCGTCGTTTGGATGAACCAACCACCTCCTTGTCTGGGTGCACTCAAGAGCGATCGGCGCTGTCGGCAACCACTTAGGTTGGCCAGGCCCAGGACGAACGGGGAAGCCTGGGAGGACAAGAGCATCGGCGGGGAAGTAACCGGTTGCCTGATTACGAAACGCTAGGCCTGGACTAGCCAAGCAGCCTAGGTGGCTGCGATTATAGACTAAACTGCAGCGATTTGTCAAAACCCTTTGGACGCAGCAGGCGCCAATCCGTGAAAACGTCGCTTACGGGAGCCCCAAAGCGCTGCGAGGCGACAGTCGGCAACGGCCGAGTCAGTAGATGAACTCTTCGATGGCGTAGCGGGAGAACTGGGGAGGGATGCGGGGATCGCGGGGCACAAAGCCGCGGCGGATGGCCAGCTCCTGGCGCCGCACGGCCGCCTCGTCCAACGGCTGCACGCCGGCCTCCGCCGCCAGCTGTGCATACGGAGCCTCGGGATGCTGCACGAAGTCGGAGAAGTAGACGATGTCCCCCCGGCCCAGGGGCATGGCGTTCAGCAGGCGGACGGTGTCCTCCACGTGGCCGGCGGCGTAGCGCTCTCCCCCTACTCCCAGCATGACGATCACGCTCACTTGCAGCCCGGCGGCCTTGAGCTGACGAACCGCGTCCAGCACGTCCTGGGCGTCGCCGGGCTTGTTGAGCCAGCGCAGCAGCGGATCGTGGCCGCTCTCCATGCCGATGTAGACCCGTCGCAGCCCGCGGGCCGCCAGCGCTTGCCAGTCGGCCGCCGACTTGCGCTCCACGTGGAAGGCATCAACAAACGCGAACACCGGCAGGCCGAGCCCCCGGCCGCCGGCTGCACCGAGGATCTCCCCCCCGTGGGCGACCGGAGGGCCTCCGGTGCTCCCCCGCTCCACCCCCGTCAACGTCCCCTGCTCATCGCCTCCCAGCGCCTCGGCGAGCACGTCCCACAGGGCCGACAGCCGCGGCATCGGGATCACCAGCGCGTTGGCGTCGCCCAGGAAGATGGAGCGGCGCATGGCCAGGGCCGGCCCGAAGAAATCCACCACGTCCCTCGTGTGCTGGCGGAACTCCTCCGGCGTCTTGATGCGAAACGGGATACCGCGGTAGAAGGTGCAGAAGGTACAGGCGTTGTGGGAACAGCCGTGGGTGGCCTGCAGCACCAGCGCCAGGTACTGGTCGGGCGGCAAGATGCCCACCGGCGTGTAGATCTGGGCGAAGCGACGGGCGTTGGCCTCCAGCGCCTCCCAGTCCCACTGGCCGAGGCGGTGCAGCGCCGCGCGCACCGCAGGCGGCGCCAGCCCAGCCTGCGCTGCCGTCTGCCGCGCCAGGCTGTAGGCGGCGTCCACCAGGGCCTTGGCTTCGCCGGGGTCGAGCCATCGCCGCTGTCGGCGTCGGCCGCCGCGCGTCATCTCCGCCCACTTGCTCAGCACCCGGTTGTCCAGGCTGCGACGGTAATTGACCCCACCCACAAAAGCCGCATGGAGCCGACCCAGCGGGTCAAAGGTGAAGGAGGGAGCCTCCCCGTTAAGCAAGAGATTAATGGCCCACGGCCGAACGGCCACCTGCACATCGTTGCCGTGGGGCAGCGCGGTCCGCCAGACCTGCACCGTCAGGCCCATGCAAGATGCACCAGGGCTAATGCCGCGAGGGAATTGCGTCCACGTCCAACCAGTGCACCACGTCCGACACCACCGGCGGAACGGGCGCCACCGAGCGATGCCGTGCGCCGACGCCGGCCCGTCGCGCCACGGCCAGAGCCAGCTCCCTCCCCAGGGAGCGGTCGGCCGTCTCTCCGCAGCAGGTGAACAGAGCCTCGAGAACCTGCGGCGCGATGCCCACCAGAGCCGGCTTCAGCGCCGCCAGGCCGGCCTGCATCGCCTGGGCCGCCACGTACAGTTCCTCCTCTCGGTACTCCCCCTCTTTATAAAGGTCGCCCACCTCCACCATGGCAGCGATCAGGCTCCTGCTCAGGATGGTCAACGGGTCCAGGCCGGCGTTCAGCGCCTCTTGCACCTTCTCGACCACGTACTCGGCGTCCCCGTCCAGGGTGCCGTCGAAGATCTCATCCAGGAGAGGGTCCCACATGGTCGTTCTCCTCAGCTCGTCGCCAGCCCCGGCTCCGGCGAAGCCGGGGATAAGCACCAGACAGCCCGTGGTCAACAGGCTCGCCCAATTCTACTTCGGCGCGCCCGGCTGTGCTATGATGCAAGTCATCTTTTGGCCGTCGCTTCCTGCGGCCCCGCGAAGCGGGTTGGTTGGCCGACGGCGCTGTGGTATAATCGCAAGACGGCGAGCAACCGAGAGTACCGACATGAGCGTCCTGATAGCCACCGACCTGGCCAAGAGCTACGGCCCCCTGGACGTGTTCCAGGGGGTCAACCTGCGCATCGAGAAGGGCGATCGCATCGGGCTGGTGGGGCCCAACGGCGAGGGCAAGACCACGCTGTTGCGCCTGCTGGCCGGCTTGGACGCGCCCAGCGCCGGCTCTGTGCAGCGCATGCGCGGGCTGACCATCGGCTACCTGCCCCAGGAGCCGCCGCCGCCCGGCCAGAAGACGCTCTGGGAGGACGTGGCCGAGGTGTTCGCCCCTTTGCTGCGCCAGGCCGCAGAGCTGCACCGCCTGGAAGAGCTGATGGCCAACCCCGCCACCTACGAGCGAGCCCTGGCCGAGTATGGCCCCAAGCAGGCGGCCTTTGAGGCGGCCGGCGGCTACACGTGGGAGGTCACCGCCCGCCAGGTGCTCACCGGGCTGGGCTTCCTGCCCGCCGAGCATCACCTCCCGCTGGCCCACCTCAGCGGCGGCCAGCGGACGCGCGGGCTGTTGGCGCGGCTGCTGTTGGCCCGGCCCGACCTGTTGCTGCTGGACGAGCCCACCAACCACCTCGACCTGCAGGCCGTGGAGTGGCTAGAGGGGCAGCTGCTGGCCTGGCCGGGCAGCATGGTGGTGGTGTCGCACGACCGCTACTTCCTGGACCGGGTCGCCACCCGCATCTGGGAGCTGGCCGATGGTCGGCTGGAGGTCTACCGCGGCAACTACACCCACTACACCCAGCAACGGGCGGCCCGCCTGGAGCGCTTGCGCCGCGAGTGGGAGCGCCAGCAGGAGTTCGTGGCCAAGGAGGAGGAGTTCATCCGCCGCAACATCGCCGGCCAGAACACCCGCCAGGCCCAAGGCCGGCGCACCCGGCTGGAGCGGCTGCGGGCCGAGGGCGGCCTGGTGGAGCGGCCCCACGAGCGCCACACCATTCGGCTGCACATGGACGCCCGGCTGCGCAGCGGCAACCTGGTGCTCAGCACTCAAGGCCTGGCCATCGGCTACCGGCAGTCCGCCGGCGGCAACGGCCACCAGCCGCGGCGAGAGGAGGTGTCCGGCGGCTATGTCTTCAGCGGCCGGCCGACCGCCGAGGTTGGGCCGGAGGACCTCCTCCTCTTCCGCTGCGAGGACCTCGAGCTGAAGCGCGGGGAGCGGGTGGCCCTCATCGGCCCTAACGGCGCCGGCAAGACCACCTTCGTCAAGACGCTGTTGGGCCAGGTGCCGCCCCTGGCCGGCCGGCTGCGGGTCGGCGCCAGCGTGCGCATCGGCTACCTGGCTCAGGTGCAGGCCGACCTCGACCCCGACCAGACGGTGCTGGACGCCATCCTCCAGAAGGCCCCACGCATGGAGATCGGCCAAGCCCGCAGCTACTTGGCGCGGTTCCTCTTCCTGGGCGACGACGTGTTCAAGCCGATCTCCGCCCTCAGCGGCGGCCAGCGCAGCCGGGTGGCTCTGGCTCGGCTGGCCCTAGAGGACGCCAACTTCCTGGTGTTGGACGAGCCCACCAACCACCTGGACATCCCCTCCCAGGAGGTGCTGGAGGAGGCGCTGCGCCACTTCAACGGCACCGTGTTGCTGGTCACCCACGACCGCTACCTGGTGGACGCGTTGGCCACCCAGGTGTGGGCGGTGGATCCGGAGCGCAGGGCGCTGCGGGCCTACCCCGGCAACTACACCCAGTACCTGGCGGCCCTGGCCGTCGAGCGCGAGGCCGAGCAGGCCCGCCCGGCCTCGACGCCGCCCCCCTCAGCCCAGGAGGCGCGCGAGCGCGCCCGAGCCGAGCGCCGCCAGCGCAAGGCCGACGCCCGACGCGCCGAACAGCTCAGCCGGCTGGAGGACCTGATCCAGGCGCTGGAGCAGCGCCTGGCCGCCCTGGGCAGGGAGCTGGAGCAGGCCAGCGCAGCCCAGGCTACAGACCAGGTGCATCGGTTGGGTCTAGAATATCAGGCTGTAGACCAGCGGCTGCAGGAGCTCATCGAGGAGTGGAGCCAGCTGGCCGTATGAGCAAACCCCTGCGCAGTCCGCTCCGCAACGGCCCCCTGGTGATCGGCCTCACCGGCAACATCGGTGTCGGCAAGAGCACCGTGGCGGCCATGTTGGCCGAGCTGGGCGCCTTCGTGATTGACGCCGACCGGGTCGCCCACGAGGTGATGGCGCCGGGCCAGCCTGCCTACGCCCAGATCGTCGCCCTTTTCGGCCCGGAGGTCGCGCCCCAGGGCGGCCCGATTGACCGGATGCGCCTGGGCCAGATCGTCTTCAGCGATCCGGAGGCCCTGGCCCGCCTAGAGAGTATCGTGCATCCGGCCGTCTTCGTTCGCATTCAGGAGCTGCTGGCGACGGCCCGCGCGCCGGTGGTAGTGATCGAGGCCATCAAGCTGCTGGAGGCAGGGCTCAGCCTGCGGCTTTGCCACCAGGTGTGGGTGGTCACCGCCCCCCGGGAGCAGCAGATTCGGCGCTTGATGGCCAGCCGTGGCCTAACCTACGAACAGGCTGTGCTGCGCGTTGACGCTCAGCCGCCTCAGGAGGAGAAGGTGGCCCAGGCCGATGTGGTGATCAACAACAGCGGCGACGTGGCTGAGACCCGCCGACAGGTGGAGCAAGCCTGGGCCCGCCTGCTGGAGCAGGTCAACAGGGAAGCGCAGCCGGAGAGGGCATGAACGCCGTGCGTGAGTTCTACCAAAAGCATCCAAACCTGACCCTGTGGGCCGTGTTAGCCGTTGGCATGGTCGTGATCCTGGCGATCGCGGCGCGCTCGGTGGGTTTCACCGCGCCGCAGTGGGCAGCGCTTATCGTCGCCACCGTCGGCCTGGCGGGCCTGTGCGTGTGGATCATCAGCTGGGAAGATTGAACGAGGGCCATGAGCACCAAGCGCGATTACTACGAGGTCTTGGGTGTGCCGCGCAGCGCCAGCGCTGATGAGATCAAGAGCGCCTATCGGCGCTTGGCGCGCACCTATCACCCCGATGTCAACAAGTCCCCAGACGCTGAGGAGCGGTTCAAGGAGATCGCCGAGGCCTATGAGGTGCTGAGCGACGCGGAGAAGCGCGCCGCCTACGACCGCTTCGGCCACGCCGGCGCGCAGGGCGGCTTCGGCGGCTTCAGCGCCGGCTTCGGCGACTTCACCTCCATCTTCGAGGACTTCTTCGCCGGCATGGGGATGGGCATGGGGACCCGCACCCAGCGCGGGCCGCGGCGGGGCGCCGACCTCCGCGTGGGCCTCACCCTCACCTTCGCCGAGGCGGTGTTCGGCTGCGACAAGGAGGTGGAGGTGGTGCGGGCTGAGACCTGCCCGCGCTGCTTCGGCAGCGGCGCCGAGCCGGGCACCAGCCCGCTGCGCTGTCCCCAGTGCAACGGCGCCGGGGAGATCCAACGTCGCCAGCAGAGCATCTTCGGCACTATCCTGACCTCCTCCACCTGCCCCCGCTGCAACGGCACGGGCGAGGTGATCACCACCCCCTGCGCCGAGTGCAAAGGGCAGAAGCAGGTGCAGGTGCTGCGACGCCTGACCATCAGCGTGCCGGCCGGCGTGGACGACGGCACGCAGATCCGGCTGGCCGGCGAGGGCAACCAGGGGATGGGCGGCGGGCCGCCGGGCAACCTCTACGTGGCCATCAACGTCCAGCCCCACGAGATCTTCCAGCGTCGGGACAACGACATCCTGATGGAACTGCCCATCAACATCGCCCAGGCCGCCTTGGGCGCCGAGGTCGAGGTGCCCACCCTGGACGGCACGGCGCGCCTGACCATTCCGCCCGGCACGCAGAGCGGTCGCACCTTCCGCCTCAAGGGCAAGGGGGTGCCTTTCCTGCGCCAGCGCGACCGCCGCGGGGACCAGATCGTGACCGTGCGCGTGGTCGTGCCCACCAAGCTCACTCCCCGCCAGCGCAAGCTGCTACAGGAGCTGGGCGAGACCTTGGGCACCGAGAACTTGGGCGACTCGCGCGGCTTCTTCGACAAGCTGGCCGACGCCATCGGCGACCTGGTACAGTGAGCGGCGGACGGCGAACGGTGGGCGGTAAACGGTAAACGGTAAACGGTGAACGGAGGGCCGCAAGGGACGAGCCGCCCACTGCGGGCGCCGCCCCTCACCGGTCGCCGACGGCGATACGGAGGACGAGTTACGCACTACGCATTACGAGTTACGCACCCCGTCTACTCGCAACGCGTATGCCCTGGGTTCCCATGAAATGGCTTGAGATCAGCGTCCAGTGCGACGGCGAGGCGGCCGAGGCGGTGAGCGAGCTCTTCAACCGCTTCAACAGCGCGCCCGGCGAGGCCCAAGGCGGCGCCGTGGTGGAGCTCACCGGCTACGACGCCCGCGGCGAGCTCACCCAGCCCGTCCTGACGGTGCGCACCTACCTCCCCCTGGGCGACCTGCCCGACGAGCGCCGGCGCAAGATCGAGGAGGGGCTGTGGTTCCTCAGCCGCCTCTATCCCCTCCCGGAGCCCACCTATCGGGAGCTGGACTTCGACGACTGGGCGCACGCCTGGCGCAGCCACTACCGACCCATCCCCGTCGGCCGGCGGCTGCTGATCGTGCCCGCCTGGCAGGCCGACAGCGTGCAGCCGGAGGCGGGCCGGCTGCCGGTGATCCTGGACCCCGGCCTGGCCTTCGGCACCGGCCTGCACCCCACCACCCGGCTGTGCATGGCCGCGCTGGAGCGCTACGTGCAGCCCGGCGACGCGGTGTTGGACATCGGCAGCGGCTCCGGCGTGCTCTCCATCGCCGCCGCTCGGCTCGGCGCCTCCACCGTGCTCGCCACCGACCTCGACCCCAACGCGGTGGCCGCCACACGGTCCAACAGCGAGCTGAACGGCGTGGGCCACATCGTGCAGGTGCGCCAGGGCTCGCTGCCCGACCCCCAGGAGCGGCCGGAGCGCTGGCAGGTGATCGTGGCCAACATCCTGGCCGAGACCATCGTCGAGCTGCTGGACCAGGGCCTGTGGCGGCTGATGGCCGTCGGCGGTCGGCTGATCCTCAGCGGCATCATCGGCCTGCGGGAAGACCTGGTGCTGGCGGCGCTGGACCGCTACGCGCTGCGGGTGGTGGAGCGCACCGCAGAAGGGGAATGGGTCTGTCTGGTGGCCCGCCTGTAACGTCGGCCGGCCGGCCGGCATCTATGGCTTGGTGGACGGCGCACACGCTGAACCCGCCTACGCGTTACGTGAAGGAGCATTCCTATGACAGAGCAGAACGTCGAGAAGGTTATCATCATCGGCAGCGGGCCGGCCGGCTACACCGCGGGGCTCTACGCTGCCCGCGCCAACCTGAGCCCCCTGCTGATCACGGGCAACGAGATCGGCGGCCAGGTGGCCATCACCACCGAGGTGGAGAACTATCCCGGCTTTCCGGAGGGCTTGACCGGGCCCGAGCTGGTGGAGAAGTTTCAACAGCAGGCAGAGAAGTTTGGCACTCGCATCTTGATTGACTGGGTGACTGAGGTAGACCTGAAGCAGCATCCCTTCGTGGTGCGTACCGCCGGCGGCGAGGAGTTCCGCGCGCTGGCCATCATCGTGGCCACCGGCGCCACCCCGCGCCGGCTGGGCGTTCCCGGCGAGAAGGAGTACACCGGCTTCGGCGTCAGCTACTGCGCCACCTGCGACGGCTTCTTCTTCCGCGACAAGGAGATCGTGGTGGTGGGCGGCGGCGACAGCGCGCTGGAGGAGGGCCTCTTCCTCACCAAGTTCGCCCGCAAGGTGACCGTAGTGCACCGCCGCGACCAGCTCCGCGCCAGCAAGATCCTGCAGGACCGGGCCTTCAAGAACCCCAAGATCCACTGGAAGTGGAGCCACGTGGTGGAGCGCATCAACGCGGCCGGCGGCGAGGGCAACGGCACGCCGCCTAAGGTGGTGTCGGTCACCCTGCGCAACCTGAAAACCAACGAGGTGTACGACTTCCCCACCGACGGCGTCTTCGTCTACATCGGCCACATCCCCAACTCCGACCTGTTCCGCGGGCAGCTGGAGATCGACGCCGAGGGCTACGTGGTCACCGACCGCAAGTTCCACACCAGCGTGCCGGGCGTCTTCGCTGCGGGCGAGATCCAGGACAAGGTCTTCCGCCAGGTGGTGACCTCGGCCGGCCAGGGCGCGGCCGCAGCCATGCAGGCGGAGAAGTTCCTAGCTGAGCTGGAGAACAAGAGCTACGCCGAGATCCTGGCCGAGCACGGCCTGGCCGAACCGGTGGCCGCCTGAGCTGGCCAACGCCGCGGCCGCTGCGCCGCACAGAGCCCCCTCAACGCCCCAGGGCTGCGTGCCCGGGGCGTTTTCTTTTCACCCGCGGCCGTTCACCGCACACCTATCACCCATCGCCGATCGCCGATTGCGCGCGCAGGCGCAGCGTGCTAGAATTCTGCTGCCTTGGCCTAGCCGTGGCATCGAGAGAGGAGAGAAGAGACCATGCCCTACGCAGCCTTCGACAGCCAACGGCTCTACTACCGGCTTAGCGCCAACGACCTGAGTGGCCGCCAGCCACCCCTGGTGCTGGTGCACGGAGCCGGCGGCACCCACATGCACTGGCCGGCCCACCTGCGCCGCCTGCCCGACCGGAACGTCTACGCCCTGGACCTGCCCGGCCACGGCAAGTCGGCCGGAGCCGGCTGCACCGCCATCGCCGGCTATCGCGACGCGGTCTACGGCTTCCTCCAGGCCTTG
This sequence comes from Caldilineales bacterium, assembly GCA_025055015.1. Classification (GTDB taxonomy): domain Bacteria; phylum Chloroflexota; class Anaerolineae; order JAAEKA01; family JAAEKA01; genus JANWYQ01. The sequence goes on along the minus strand of JANWYQ010000175.1, from coordinate 29,642 downwards.
GGGCTGGAGCAGGCCGTGTTGGTTGGCCACTCCATGGGCGGCGCCATCACCCTGGACTTCGCCCTGCACTACCCCCAGCGGCTGGCCGGCATGGTGTTGGTGGGCACCGGCGCCCGCCTGCGGGTTGCGCCCACCATCCTGGACGGCCTGCGGGCCGACTTCGCCGCCACCGCGCGCACCATCGCCGACTGGGTCCACGGCCCCCGGGTGTCGGCGCAGACCAAGCGTCTGTACCTCCAGCGCCTGCTGGAGGCCGTCCCCGAGGTGGTGTACGGCGACTTCTACGCCTGCGACCACTTCGACATCCGCAGCGACCTCCCGCGCATCGCCACCCCGGCCCTGGTGATCTGCGGCACGGCGGACATCATGACCCCGCCCCGCTACAGCGAGTACCTGGCGGCCAACCTGCCCAGCGCCCGCCTGGTGCTGGTGCCCGACGCTGGCCACATGGTCGGGCTGGAGGCGCCGGAGGCGCTGACCGACGCCGTGGTGGAGTTCCTGGGCGCCCTTCAATCTCCTGCCGTCGGGTCCTGATCCGGGGTTGCGGCCGCCTGCGCTTCCCGCTGCAGGGCCTGTTCCAGCAGCGCCTTGGCGGCGCGCGCCGCCCGCCCGCGGTGGCTGACGGCGTTCTTGGCCGCAGGCTCCAGCTCCGCCATCGTTCGCCGGTAGCCGAAGTCCGCCACCAGGAAGATGGGATCGTAGCCGAAGCCATGGTGCCCGCGCGGGGCGAAGGCGATCCGCCCCTCGCACGTGCCCTGGGCCGTCAGCACCCGGCCGTCCGGCCAGGCCAGGGCCACCACACAGCGAAACCGTGCCGTTCGCTCCGCCTCCGGCACCCCCTCCAACCGGCTCAACAGCAGCCGATACCGCCCCTCGTCTCCCGTCACCTCCGGCGCGCCGTAGCGCGCCGAGCGCACTCCCGGCTCGCCCCCCAGCGCGTCCACCTCTAGGCCCGAGTCGTCGGCCCAGGTGAGCAGGCCGGTAGCTGCCGCATAGCCCCTTGCCTTTAGCATGGCGTTCTCCTCGAAGGTATCGCCCGTCTCCTCGACCTCAAAGGCGATCCCTTCGGCGTCCAGGTAGGTGAGGTCCAGGGGCAGGTCGGCCAACAGCTCGCGATACTCGCGCACCTTGCCGGGATTGTGAGTAGCTACCAGCAGCTTTTGTCTCGACATGGCTTGCTCCGAGGGAATTGACCTGGCACCGATGATAACATATAATCCGGCCAGCCGGAAGCTGTTGCGTGCGTCTACGGAGGTGTCCTGTGCCTAACTATCCGTTGCGGCTCTTCAGCGGCACTGCCAACCGTCCTCTGGCCGAGGAGATCGCGGCGATTCTGGGCCAGCCGAGCCTGGGCGCCTGCACCACCACCAGGCTGCCCGACACCGAGATCCACGTGCAGATCAAGGAGCTGGTGCGGGGGGACGACGTCTTCTTCATCCAGCCCTGCTCGGCGCCGGTCAACGACCACCTGATGGAGCTGCTGCTCTACCTGGACGCGTTCCGCCGCGCGTCGGTGCACAGCGTGACCGCCGTGGTGCCCTACTTCCCCTACGGCCGGCAGGAGCGCATGGCCATCGGCCGGGAGGCCATCAGCGCCCGCGTGGTGGCGCGCATGATGCAGTGCCTGGGCGCTAGCCGCGTGGTCTACGTGGACATCCACGCCGAGGCTACCCAGGGCTTCTTCGACATCCCGGTGGACCCCTTGTCGGCCCGCAAGGTGTTGGCCTCCCACTTCGTGGACGACCCTAAGTTCCGCGACGCGGTGGTCGTCTCGCCGGACGTGGGCCGCGCCAAGCTGGCCGGCCGCTTCGCCGAGGAGCTCAAGCTGCCCCTGGTGTTGATGCACAAGCGCCGCGAGAGCTTCTCCGACGTGCGCACCACCCACGTGGTAGGCGACATCAAGGACAAGATCCCCATCATCATTGACGACCTGATCGCCGGCGGCAGCATCCTGGACCAGGTGTACGACCTGGTGGAGAATGGCGCTCGGCCGGAGGTCTACCTGGCCATTACCCACCCCGTGCTCTTGCCCTCGGCCCTGGAGCGTCTGGACAAGAACCCCTACGTCAAGCAGCTGGTGGTCACCAACACCATCTACGTGCCGCCGGAGAAGCGCCACCCGAAGCTGGTGATCAAGTCCATTGCGCCGCTGCTGGCGGACTGCATCGAGCGCATCTGGATGCGCCGCTCCATCAGCCCGCTGCTCCAGCGGCCCCAGGACGAGGACATCCCCCCCCTGTTGCGGCCGGTACCGCTGCCGCCCGGCGAGTCGCAGTGAGGGCAACCAGCTCGGCTCAGGGCTGGCCGCGCCTGCGGAGGGTGGCCTCCGCCTTCTAACTCTGCACCGAGGAACGAACTCTTGTACCTCTGGCTCGATCTCTACGCACCCTACCTGGCCGTGGCCGCTTTGGCGCTGGCGGCGATCGCCCTGGTGTGGGGCATCCTGGGCTGGCGCCAGGCGAGGATGGCTCAGCGCCGGTACCATCTGCTGACCGCGGGGGTGGACGCGGGCAACCTGGAGGCCGTGCTCCACCAACACCTGGACAACGTGCGCGGCGCCCTGGAGCGGGCCAGCCAGGCCTCAGAGACCGCCGTGCGGGTGGAGCGCGCGAGCCGTCGCCACCTGCAGCACGTAGCGGTGGTGCGCTACAACCCGTTCAGCCACACCGGCGGCGACCAGTCCTTCGTCCTGGTGCTGGCGGACGCCGAGGGTCGCGGCGCAATCGTCACCAGCCTGCACGCGCGCGAGGGCACCCGCATCTACGCCAAGCCCCTGGCCGGCTGGACCTCCCCCTACGCCCTGACCGAGGAGGAGGAGAGCGCTATCGCTCGCGCGCGGGGACAGGGGGACGACCGATGACCCTTTCGAGAGGTCGCCCCCGGCGCGGCGCATCACCATCCCTGACGCCCACGACGATGACCTAGTCGTCGCCCCGTTCGCTCGAGGGCGAATTAGAAGGAGCATCCCATGTTCGGTCGCGAGAGGAAACCCGATCCCGACGTCATCGAGGTCACCATCGGCCCCCGCGCCACCTTCGACGGCCACCTGCGCTGCGACGGCAGCATCCGCATCGAGGGCGTCATGGAGGGGGGCAGCATCGAGACCTTGGGCAACGTGGTCATCACCGCCAGCGCCAAGGTGATGGCCGACATCAAGGCGCGCACCGTCTCCATCTCCGGCGCCTACAAGGGCGAGATTGACGCCCACCGCGTGGAGCTGTTGGAGGGCGGCCGCGCCTGGGGCCGCATCAAGGTGGCCTCCTTCCTGCTGGACGAGGGCGCCTATCTGCGCGGGGAGCTGGTGATGCAGGAGGAGACGCCGCCGGAGCCCTTCGTGTTGCCCCGCGGCAAGGAGCCCATCCCCGTGGTGTCGGAGGCCGAGGGACAGCGCGGATGACGGCCCCTTCTCCCCAGCTCATCGTCTTCCTGGAGAACGGCGGGCACGTGGAGGGCCTGGCCCTGCCGCCTTGGGCCAGCCGGCTGATGGACTGGGCCGTGGAGGAGTATGCCAAGGCGGTCATCTGGCTCCACGCCCGCCGCCACTACGCGGCCATCGTGGTGCTGGAGGACCGGCGGGCCACGGCCGCAGCCCTGTGGGAGGCGCTGGTGGCGGCCGAAGACGCCGTGGTGGACCTGCTGATGCTGGTGCACGGCCAGGAGGGCTACGCGTGCGGCCATGGCCGAAGCGCCGTCGGCGCGGACTTCTTCGAGGGCCTGCGCCTGCTGCGCGCGGCCGGCGCGGCCCGTTTCCGCCTGCGCGCCGTCTACCAGATGAACTGCTACGGCGCATCGCTGGCGCCGGCGTGGCTCTCCCTGGGCGCCCAGGCCGTCAACGGCGCGGAGGGCATCAACTGGCTGCCCGAGCCCAGCCTCAGCGTGTTCCTGCGCCGCTGGCTGGCCGGCCGGCCCTTCGGCGAGGCAATCGCCGACAGCTATCGCGTCGCCAGCCGGCTGTTGGGCCTGGTGTGGCGCGGCCAGGGCGACCGCCCCCACCCCAAGATCGCCTCCAGCCGCATGCAGGTGTTCGGCGATCGAAAACTGTGCGCCGGCCAGGGGTCGCAGGTAGCATTTTCGTAGCATCGCTGTGGTAAAAGACAAGAGCAAAAGGCAACTGCTCACACCGCTGTCGGTCGAGTTTATGCCGTGGGGGCCCTTCCCTCCACCCCGTGCTGTGAGCACACGTAGAGGTAGGGGGCATAGAACACGCTGGGGGCGGTGTGCGCAGCGGCCAGGCTCCTGATGGTGCAGCCAGACATCAGGAGCTTTTTTGTTTCTTGGACACGGCCCTTAAAATGGGCTATAATGCCGGGCGACTTTGCCTGGCCGTTTCCCGGAAACTCCGCGTTTCCGGGAAACTTATGAGGAGCCTGTGTACCAAGCACCGCGCGGCACCAACGACATCCTGCCCGAGGACTGGCCCTATTGGCGCTACCTGCGCGACCAGATCGAGCGCCTGGCCAGCCTCTACGGCTTCGAGCGCATAGACACGCCCATCTTCGAGGTCACCGAGCTGTTCGAACGAGGCGTGGGCGAGGCCGCCTCGGTGATGGTGGAAAAGGAGATGTACACCTTCACCGACAAGGGCGGCGTCAGCCTGACTTTGCGGCCGGAGTTCACCGCCGGCGTCATGCGCGCCTACCTGGAGCACGGCATGCGCGTGCGCCCCTCCCCGGTCAAGCTCTACTCCATCGGCCCCATCTTTCGCCAGGAGCGGCCCCAGGCCGGCCGCTTCCGCCAGCACACCCAGTGGAACCTGGAGGTGCTGGGCGAGATGGACCCGGCCGTGGACTTCGAGGTGATGTCCATCGCCTGGCAGCTCTTCGAGGACATCGGCTTCCGTGGCCTCTCCTTCCAGCTCAACTCCATCGGCTGCCCCCGCTGCCGGCCGGCCCACATCCAAGCCCTGGTGGAGCACTTCTCCGCCCACCGAGAGAAGCTAAGCGACGTGGACAAGCGCCGGCTCGAGCTGAACCCCCTGCGCCTGCTGGACTCCAAGGAGCCGGCGGCCCAGCCGCTGCTGGACCGCGCGCCCCGCAGCGTCGACTTCCTGTGCGACGAGTGTCGGGAACACTTTGCGACCCTGCGCAGCTACCTGGACGGCGCCGGCCTGCCCTACACCGTCAACCCCCGCCTGGTGCGCGGGTTCGACTACTACACCAAGACGGTCTTCGAGGTGTGGGCGGAGGGGATCGGCGCCCAGGCGGCCGTGTGCGGCGGCGGCCGCTACGACGGCCTGATCGAGCTCTTGGGCGGGCCGCCGACCCCCGGCATCGGCTTCGGCAGCGGCATCGAGCGGCTCATCCTCACCCTCAAGGCCCAGGGCGTCGTCCCACCGCCCCTGCCGCGGCCCTTGGTGCAGGTCTCCTATGTGGCCCAGGGCGAGGCCGGCCGGGCCGTCAAGCAGGCTGCCGTGCACCTGGCCCGGGAGCTGCGACGGGCGGGCATCGGCGCGCTGCTGCCCTTCGGCGACCGCAGCCTGAAGGCCCAGCTGAAGGCCGCCGACCGCCAAGGCGTGCGCTACGTGGTGATCCTAGGCGAAGGGGAGCTGGCGGCAGGCCAGCTGACCCTGCGCGATCTGGCCGAGGCCACGCAGCAGGCCGTGGCCCGCGACGACCTTATCCCTTGGCTGCGCCGCCGTCTGGATCAGGCCTGAGCCCCCGTCTCCGGCAGCCGATCGGCAATTCGCTATGCCCTCCACGCAACCCCAACCGCGGCCGATCCACTGCGTCGGCATCCTGCACCATCCGCGCAAGCCGGAGTCGGAGCACCTGGCCATGGAGATGGCCGAGATGCTGGCCGACCATCGCTGCTCCGTGTGGATGGGGTCGGCCTGGGACGAGCCGGCCATCAACAGCCGGCTGGCCGAGACCGTCGGCCTGGACCTGCTGGTCACCCTGGGCGGCGACGGGACGATCCTGCGCGCGGCGCGGCTGGCCGCGCGCTATGCGGTGCCCATCCTGGGCGTCAAGCTGGGCCGGCTGGGCTTCCTGGCCGAGATCCAGCCCGACCACTGGCGCGAGCCGCTGGCCGAGGTGCTGGCCGGAAACTACTGGCTGGAGCGGCGCATGATGCTGGACGCCCACGTGGCCCGCAACAGCATGAGCCTGGAGGGCCGCGGCCGAGGGCTGCACTACCAGGCTCTCAACGAGGTGGTGGTCAGCCGCGGCAGCCTGGCCCGCATCATCCGGGTGGCGGCCTCCATTGACGGCGACCCCCTCACCACCTACGCGGCCGACGGGGTCATCGTGTCCACGCCCACCGGCTCCACCGGCTATGCCCTGGCCGCGGGCGGCCCCATCCTGCCGCCCGAGCTGCGCAACATCGTGCTGGTGCCCATCGCGCCTCACCTCAGCCTGGACCGCTCCATCGTCCTCTCCGAGGGCGCCACCGTGGCGCTGCAGGTGTGGTCCGACCACCAGGTGATCCTGACGGTGGACGGCCAGTTCGAGATCGAGATCTTCAGCGGCGACGTGGTGGAGGTGACCGCCAGCGCGGCCTCCGCCGACTTCGTGCGCTTGCGGTCGCCGGCCTATTTCTACCGCACGCTGTTGCAGCGCCTGAAGTGGAACATGTAGTCGCCCGAATGAGGACGGTTCTTCCGTGGACGAGCCATTGATCACCCTGCCCGAGCTGTTGAACCAGGCCGCGGCGGCCCTCAGCCTGGGGGACCGCGCCGAGGCGGAGCGGCTGTACCGCCGCGCCACCGAGCGCTCCCCCGGCAACACCCAGGCGTGGCTAGGGCTGGCCGCGGCTGTCGACTCCTTGGAGGTCAAGCGGGCGTGCTTCGAGCGCGTGCTGGCCATCAACCCGGCTAACGGCGAGGCGCGAGCAGCGCTGGAGCGGCTGGCCGCCGCAGGCAGCCCGGAGGAGGCCCGCGCCATTCAGGCCACGCTGGCCGAGGCAAAGGCCCGCAGCGCCGCGTTGCCGCCGGAGCCGCCCCCAGCCGCGGCTCAACCCCAGGGCGACGGAGCCTCGGGCGCAGCCCCCTCGGCCGCTGCCGGCCAGGCGTTGGTCTGCGTCAACCACCCGGACACCGAGACCACCCTGCGCTGCAACCGCTGCGGCCGGCCCATGTGCGTGCGCTGCGTGGAGCTCACCGAGGTGGGCTACCGGTGCAAGGAGTGCATCCGTGCCCAACAAAGCGTCTTCTTCACCGCCGATGTCCGAGACTACGTCGTGGTGGCCCTGGTCAGCTTTGGGCTGGCGCTGATCGCCACTCCCGTCATCGAGCTCCTGTTGGGCCTACTGGGCCTCTTCTTCGGCATTATCCTGGCCATCTTCCTGGGTCCGGCCGTCGGAGGCTCGGCCGCCACCGTCATCCGCCGCTCTGTAGGTCGCCGACGAGGCCGGTACATGGGCGCCGTGGCCGTGGTGGCCATCCTGTTGGGCGTCGCTCTGGGCGTGCTGGCTGCCCTTTCCTTCGGCCTGCGCATCAACCTGATCCCGCTGGCAGTGTTTGTGTTCACGGCCTTGAGCACGATCTACGCGACGCTGAGATGAGCCGTGACCAGCCATGCGTAACTCCTCACCCGCAATCCTATGTTGGCTGAGCTGCGGATCGCTAACTTCGCCATCATAGACACGTTGACCCTGCGCTTCTGCCCCGGGTTCAACGTGCTCACCGGCGAGACGGGCGCCGGCAAGTCCATCATCATTGACGCCGTGGACATGCTGCTGGGCGGCAAGGCGGGCCAGGAGGTGATCCGCAGCGGCGCCGAGGCCACCCTGGTGGAGGGGACCTTCCACCTGTCGCCGGCCAGCCAGGCTGCGCTGGCCCCTGTGCTGGAGGCGGAGGGGCTGGAGGGGGACGACCCGGCTACCCTGGTGCTGGCGCGGGAGCTGCGCCGTGGGGGCCGCACCGTGGCGCGGGTCAACGGCCGCGCCGTGGCCCTGGCCGTGCTCAAGGAGATCGGCAACCGGCTGGTGGACATCCACGGCCAGAGCGACCACCTGAGCCTGATGCGCCCACGCGAGCACATCCACCTGCTGGACCGCTACGCCAGCCTGCTGCCCCAGCGGGAGCAGGTGGCCGGCCTGGTGCGCCGCCTGGCGGCCGTGCGCAAGGAGCTGGCCAGCCTGCGCCGCGACCAGCGGGAGCTGGCCCGGCGGCTGGACCTGCTCAGCTTCCAGGCGGAGGAGATCGAGGCCGCGCACCTGACCCCCGGCGAGGACAAGGAGCTGGAGAGCGAGCGCCGCCGCCTGGCCAACGCCGAGCAGCTCCTGCGGCTGACGGAGGCCGCGCGCGTGCGCCTGGCCGAGGGCGACGGCGAGCAGCCGGCCGCGTCCGATCTGGTGAGCGAGGCATCGGGCTACTTGGCGCGGCTGGCCGGCGTAGACCCTGACGCAGCCCCCCTCCTGGAGGCCGCCGAGGCCCTGGCCGACCAGCTGAGCGAGCTGATCTACGCGCTGGAGAGCTACGCCGGCGAGATCGAGTTCAACCCGGAGCGGCTGAACGAGGTGGAGGAGCGGCTGAGCCTGATCCACACCCTCAAGCGCAAGTACGGCGACACCATCGAGGAGGTCATTGCCTTCGGTCGCCGGGCGCGGGAGGAGCTGGCCCTGCTGGAGAACGCCGAGGTGCGCACCGCCGAGCTGGAGGAGGAGGAGGCGCGGCTGCTGCGGGAGATCGGCCGCGTGGCTGCCGCCCTCTCGACCGCGCGGCGGGAGGCAGCTCGCCGTATGGCCGAGGCCGTGGAGCGAGAGCTGGCCGATCTGCGCATGGCGCGCGCCCGCTTCGCCGTGGACTTCCGCTGGGAGCCGGCGGCCGACGGCGCCGTGGTCACGGCCAAGGACGCGCCGCCCGACCAGCCGCCCGGCCGCTACGCCTTCGACGCCACCGGCCTGGACGCAGTGGAGTTCCTGGTGTCGGCCAACCCCGGGGAGCCGCTGAAGCCGTTGGTGAAGGTGGCCTCGGGTGGCGAGACCTCGCGGCTCATGCTGGCCCTGAAGACCGTTCTCGGCCGCGCCGACGAGACCCCCACCCTGATCTTCGACGAGATTGACGTAGGCATCGGCGGCCGGGTGGGCGCTACGGTGGGCCGCAAGCTGTGGGAGCTGACGGCCATGTCGGCCGGCGAGCCGCAGGCGGCCGGCCATGGCTCTGCTTGGAACGGCCGCCACCAGGTGCTGTGCATTACCCACCTGCCGCAGCTGGCCGCGTACGGCGACGCGCACTTTGCCGTGCGCAAGCAGGTGGTGGGAGATCGCACGGTGACCGAGGTGGTGCGCCTTGAAGGGCCGCTGCGCGTGCAAGAGCTGGCGGCCATGCTGGGCAGCACCAGCGACGCCGGCCGCGAGTCGGTGGAGGAGATGCTCAAGGAAGTGGCTGCCGTGAAGCGCAGCTTGAACCCCGCGGAGATGGAAGTCCCATGACGACAAAGCATCAGCTGCTCTATCTGTCCCGCGCCGACGTTGAGGCGGTGGGCGTGGAGATGCCGGAGATCATCCAGGCCCTGGAGGAGGCCTTCGTTCAGCACGGCCAGGGTCGGGTGGAGATGCCGCCCAAGCCGGGGGTCCACTCTCGCCCCGACTCCTTCATCCACGCCATGCCGTGCTACATCCCGGGGTTGGAGGCCATCGGCATGAAGTGGGTGTCCGGCTACCCGGCCAATCCCGAGCGCGGGCTGCCCTACATCACCGGCCTGATCATCCTCAACGACGCCGACACCGGCCTGCCCCTGGCGGTGATGGACTGCACCTGGATCACCGCCAAGCGGACGGGCGCGGCCACGGCGTTGGCCGCCAAGTACCTGGCCCGCCCCGACAGCCAGATCGTGGGCGTGCTGGGCTGCGGCGTGCAAGGGCGCAGCAACGTCGAGGCGCTGCGGGTGCTCTTCCCCCTCCGCCGCGTCAGAGCCTACGACCACAAGCTGCAGAACGCACTGCGCTATGCGTCCGAGGTGGAGGAGAAGTGGGGCATCGAGGTAGAGGTGGTGTCAGAGCCACGGCAGGCGGTCAGCGGCTGCGACATCGTGGTGACCGCCGGTCCCATCTTGCGCACGCCCCACGCAACCATCAAGGCGGGCTGGCTGGACCCCGGCGCCTTCGCCTCGCTGGTGGACTTCGACTCGTACTGGGACCGCGCGGCGCTGCACGAGCTGGACAAGTTCTGCACCGACGACATCCCGCAGCTCCGCCACTACCAGGAGGTGGGCTACTTCCAGGACATTCCCCCCATCTACGCCAGCCTGGGCGAGCTGGTGACCGGCCAGAAGCCGGGCCGCGAGAGCCGCACCGAGCGCACCGCCACCGCCAACCTGGGCCTGGCCTTGGACGACATGGCCACCGCCCCCCTGGTCTACCGCCGGGCTCTCGAGCGCGGGATCGGCACCTGGCTGCCGCTCTAGGACGACGCCAAGGGCTACACCCCCTCGGAGTCGAGGCTTCAGGCCAAGAGCACGAAGATCTTGCCTCCTCTTCAGCCGGTGGATTTAGGAGGGTGGGTGTGCACGGACGACTGGCTGAAGCCTCCAGTCCGTGTCGGGAGGATGACGATGGACCGCAGGGTCGAGGCCTTGGCCGGTGGTTTCGGCTGCGCCGGTAGGTAAGGTGATCGAAACAGCCAATGAGGCATTCGCCGAGCACCCCGCCTAAAACTCCATTCCCCGGGGTTCCCCTTACTCGCCGGCCAACAGCTCGGCCAGGTGCAGGGCGCGGCAAGGGCTCTTGCGACGGGCCAGCGCCGCTGCCACCTGCAACAGACAGCCGGTCTCCGTGGTCACCACCACCTCGGCGCCGCTGTTCTCGATGTCTCTGGCCTTGCGGTCGCCCATGGCCTCCGCCAGGCCGGGCAGGCTGGCCCCCAACAGGCCGCCAAAGCCGCAGCACACCTCCTCGTCGGGCAGGGATACCTGTTCGATCCCGTGCGCTGCGGCCAATAGAGCCCGCGCCGGGCCATCGCCGCCCAGGCTGCGCAGCGCCTGGCACGCCGGCTGGTAGGCGACCTTGCCGCCGGCCCTGCCGGCCTGGACGCCGAGGTCGGCCACACCCAGCGCCTTCACGAGGAACTCGCTGAGCTCGTAGGTGCGCGCGGCCACGGCCTCGGCCCGCCGTCGCCATCCCTCGTCGTCGGCCAACAGGCGAGGATACTCCTGTCGCACTGCGGCCACGCAGGCCGGGGAGGGGGACACGATGGCAGGATAGGGCTCGAAGATCTCCACCCAGCGCCGGGCCAGCTCGGTCGCCTCGTGGGGGAGGCCGGCCTGGAGCGCCGGCAGGCCGCAACAGGTCTGTGCGGTGGGGAACTCCACCGTCAACCCTTGGCGTTCCAGCAAGGCCACGGTAGCCTCGCCCACCTCCGGGCGAAACAGGTCCACCAGACAGGTGACGAAGAGGGCGACAGACGAGAAACGCGGCGGTTCGTGCATGGGCAGAAGTATAGCATCGCTGCCCACAAACAGCCAGCGGCCGATGCCGTCGTCCCAGGCTGCCAAGGAGCCCCTCGCAGGGGCGCCGGCGGCTCTCGTTGGCCTACGTCCTTTCTGAACCGCCCGGCCGCCAACGGAGTTTTTTTCCTTTACCCCAACCCGGATATAATGCGAGTTGCCAGGGAGATCCTCTCGCCGGCTGCGGAGATGCCTGTGGGTGTGGACCGGAACGAGGCCGAGACCCTTGTGCGAAGGGCGGCCCTTGTGCGCCCGGTGGGCGTCGTAGATGTGTTTGTAGCGGTCGGCAGGAGATCACCCAGGGGGCAGCACGACGAGCTGGTTGGGCAACAGCGACGCCGCCGCCTGACGGCGGCCGCTCTCAAAGGCGGATTCGTGAAGGCAGCCTCCGACGGTTAGGCCGGCTAGCGGCGCCGTGCGAGGGCAGCCAGGACAAACCGGAGGAAATAAACAGCGAGGGCAAGACCCTGGGCCCGGCCCTCGCTGACGCGGTCTCCAGCGCCGTTGGTCGGCGATAACCCCCGTCTCGCCGCAGCGCTTGGAGCGATCATAGCTAGTGGCTCTCTCTACGGTACACTCTAGCACAACTTGCGTTGGGTGATCTCTCCAGTAACTCTACAGACTCTCTCCTTTTAGCGTAGAGTCTTTACTGCCGACCGCCCCGGGCCGTCCATGAGCTCTCAGCAGCGGCGGGTAGACCCCCGCCTGGTCGAACAGATCCACCAGGCGTTGAAGCTCTGGCACAAAGACGCTAGCCACGGCAGCCCTCTGGCGCACCTGCGCGTGGTACGAAGCGCGCTCTCCGGCGGTCGTGTCAACGTGCGCCTGGCCACCAACCAGGTGCTGTTGGAGGCGTTGGAGGTGCTGGAGCAAGAGCTGCCCGACCACGCCCTCCTGCTGCGCAAGCGCTTCCTGGACAACAAACCTGCTCATGTGGTCGGCAACGAGATTAACCTGGCGCCGGCAACCCTGTTCAAGCGCCAAGGCCGTGCGCTGGAACGGCTGGCCGAGATCGTCCAGGGCATGGAGTACGGCGCTGTCGAGGCAGCGACCGTCCTCACGAAGTCCTGCCTGCCCCCGCCCCCTTACAGCTATCTCGTGGGCGTAGAGCCTCACCTCGATCACCTGGAGCGAGTGGTGAAGGAGATGGCTCCCGCCATCATCGGGGTGTTCGGCATCGGTGGCATCGGCAAGAGCAGCTTGGCCCATCGCCTGGCCGTGCGACTGACCGCCGAGCAGTCGGCCTTCGCCGCCGCCGTGTGGGTGAGCGCGCGGCGCTGTGCGTTCCACACCGCCGGCTTCGTTGAGAGCCTTGCCACCCCCGCCCTGACCTCCGAGGATCTCGTCGAGGAGTTGGCGCACCAGCTTATTCCGCTGTCGGAGCTGCCTGCGCCGTTCTCGGTCAAGCGGGCGCTCCCCCTGCTGCGCCAGCACTTCAGCCGGACGCGCACGCTGGTGGTGGTGGACAACCTGGAGACCCTCGAGGACGTGGGCGCCCTGTTGCCTGCCTTGCGAAGGCTGGCCCACCCAGCCTGCTTTGTCCTGACCTCGCGGCGTAGCCTCCCCGGCGAGCCCGACGTCTACCCCTTCACGGTGCCTGAGCTCGGCCAGGAGGACGCCCTGCGCCTGTTGCGCCGCGAGGCGCTGCTGTGCAACGTGCCATCTATGGCGGCCGCAGCCGACGGCGACCTGCGCGCCATCTACGACACCGTGGGGGGCAACCCGCTGGCGCTGAAGCTGGTAGTCGGCCAGGTGGCCCTGCTTCCCCTGGACCGGGTGCTAGGCAACCTGCGCAGGGCCTCCGGCGCAGCCGCCGAGGCGCTGTACCGCTACATCTACCTGGGCTCGTGGGAGCAGCTGAACGAGGCGGAACGTGAGGTGCTGACCACCCTGGTCCTCTTCAGCCAAGAGGGGGCTGACCTGGACACCATCAGCCAGCGCTGCGAGGTCCAAGGCCCCGACCTGGAACAGGCGCTGGCCCAGTTGGTTCGCCTCTCCTTGGTCAACGTCAGCGGCGATCTGTTCCATCGTCGCTACAGCGTGCACCGCCTGACCGAGACGTTCCTGCGGGAGGAGGTGCTGCGATGGTAGACGCCGCCGCCAGCCTTGCGCCGGCGACGTCCGACCTGCGCGAGCGCTTCCGGCGCAAGATCGCCCTCAACGCGGACCACTATCTTCGGTTCGTCGAGGCCCATCGCTACGACCCCCAACTTCTGGCGCGGGAGATGGCCAACATCGTCAAGGCAGCCGAGCTGGCGCTCAGCGAGGAGGGCGCCTGGCAGAGCGGCATCGCCCTGGTGGAGAGCGGGCAGAGATTGGCAGAGCTGCGCGGCCACCTGGGCCTATGGCGCGCCTTGACAGAACAGGCGCTAGCCGTGTGCCGGCGCCTGGCTGCGGCGGGGCTCGCCGAGGCAGCGGAGCACGAGGGGGCGCTGCTGGACAACCTGGGCGAGATAGCCCGCACCTTGGGGGAGACCGGCGCAGCCAAGCGCTACTTCGAAGCGGCCCTAGAGCGATACCGGGCCATCGGCCGTCCGGCGGGCGTCGGCCGGGTTCTGGCCCACCTCAGCCAGGTGTACCTCCACACCGGAGACGTGCTGGCGGCCGACCGATGTTGTGCGGAGGCGGCGTCCGTGCTGGCCGAGGATGACCTGGCCGAGCTGGCGCTGCTTTACAACAACTGGGGCCTTGTGACCAGCCGGTTGCGGCGGACGGAGGAGGCGCAGGCGCACTACCGACAGGCCGAGGCGCTGTTCGCTCGCCTAGGCAACGTGCGGGGCCAGGCCAAGGTTCTCAACAACCTGGGCCAGCTCTACTACGAGATGGGCCGCCCCGAGGCCGAGGCATACTTTCTCAGAGCGCTGGAGCTCTACCGCCGGCTGGGAGACGATCCCCACGCCGCGCGCACCCAGGTCAACCTGGGGGCCTTCTACCACGACATCCTTGGGCGCACCGAGCACGCGCTCCAGCTGCACCAGGCCGTAGAGCCGGTGTTCCGCCGTCTGGGCGATCGTCTCTACCAGGCCCACACCAAGAACAACATCGGCGTCTTCCTGGCCGACCTGGGCCGCCGCGAGGAGGCCAGGGAAGCCTACCAGCAGGCCGCGCAGCTGTACCTGGAGCTGGACGACCGAACCAGCGCAGCTGGCGCGCTGGCCAACCTGGCCGAGGTGCTCCTGGACCTGGGACACCAAAGCGAGGCTGCAGCCTCCCTGGTGCGCGCAAGGACGCTCCTCGACGGCGTTGACCACCCGCCGAGGTGGGTGACGACGCAGTTCGCCGCCCTGGCCGCGCGTCTCGACCCCGCGGCCGATGGGCAGACGCTAGAGCCCCAAGGCGGTCCCTAGGCGATGGCGCTCAGTCGCCGCAGTGGCCACCCGTAGAGCATTGGCCGTCTACGGCGATCGGCGCTGATGCAGCTCCCGTCGCCGCCTGGCGAACGACAACGCCCCCCGGTCCGGCCAACACGGCCGCGACTAGAAGTAGGTTGACAAGTATCTGGACGAGGCGCTCCTTCATGGCTCAGTCCTCCGCGCTGCAACGAGGTACTGAGCGCCGGGGCCCCACGAGCCTGTTGTGTCGGCTCGTCTGATCAGAGCGCCCTGGATGAAATCATCGCTTCACGCGCCCACGGGTCAACTGGGGTCTACCTGCGAGGGCTGTGCACCGTCCCACGGGACAGACGTCTCTGCCTCCTCGGCCAAACCCGGCTGAGTTTCCTCCGGATGTCCTTGCTGCTCGCTCGGCGCCGACGAAGTGGTCGCCATGTAGCTGATCACGCGCTGGATGATCTGGTCCCTTTCCTCGTCCTCGCCCCAGTCCACAAACGACAGCCCCATGCGCTGCGCCATCGGCCTCGCCTCCAACGGTCCGACGATCAACAGCGGGTCCTGGGTCGAGAGCCATCCCAACAGCGCCTCGACGCGGGGATCGTTGGTCACCCGCTGAAAGCCCGCCGCGGGCGCCGGCACCACCACACACCGCACCCCACGGGCTTTTGACAGCGCCTCCTCCAGCGTCCAATCGGGCAAGAGGACCAGGCCATGAGCGCCGGCGGAGGGGCGGCTGCCCAGGCTGACCAGCTTGGTGCGCAGGCCGGCCTTGCGAAAGGCCGTGACGAAACGCACGGTTGCGGCCTCGTCGAAGCGCTCCGCCCAGAGCACCAACACCTCGGGGTGCGTAGCACGCATGGTAGCTCGGTTCCGTCTACATATTCAAGGTGCCAGTCGTTGAACGTCGCCCACTTGTCGGTCGCTAGCCAAAGTATAGCCAACTTCGGCCGCCGTGAGCTATCCTTTCTCTCTCCAAAGACTCTCGCGCGACTCCACGGCCTCCACCGACTCTCTCCGACACGGGAGCGAACGGTCAGATCGGGCTGCTATCGGAGGCAGCGATGGCCGCTCGGTTCCACCAGGCAAGGGTTGACAGCCCATCGCCGGCCGGGTTATACTAGCGGCCGGGCCAGCGCAGGGGCCCGCCGCTCATACCGGCCTCCCAGGCCGGCCCCCTTCCACCCTCATGTGCGCTGCGATCCATCCCCCCGCCGTCTCAGGCTACATCTGCCCCCTCTGTCGCCAGCCGGTGACGCCGGGGGAGGGCGTCTATCGCTGTGCTGCCTGTGGCCGCGCTTTTCCCATCCACGTCGGCATCCCGGACTTTCGCGTCTTCGACCCGCCCTACCTCACCATAGCCGAGGACGTGGCCGAGGCGCAGCGCCTGGCCGGCCGCTTCCACGAGACTGACTTCGCCGGGCTGGTGCGCTGGAAGTACGTGGCCAGCGACCTGCCCCCCGACCTGCTGGAGAAGTACCTGCGCTTTCGCCTGGAGAACGTGCAGCGCGGCCGCCGTCGCGTGGCCGTGATCCAGGAGGCGTTGGCGGCCGCCGGCCGCGCCTGGCCCACCGGCCCCGCCTTGGACCTGGGCTGCGGCACCGGCGGCATGGTGGTGGCCCTGGCCGAGCACAACCGGCCGGTGGCCGGCGCCGACATCTTCCTCACCGACCTGGTTCTGGCCCGCCGGCTGCTGGCCGACCATGGCCTGGAGGCAGAGCTGGTGTGCTGCTGCGCCGAGCACCTACCCTTCCCCGACGGCGCCTTCCGCCTGATCAACTCCAACGACACCATCGAGCACGTGCGCGGCCAGGCCGCCATGGTGCGCGAGGCCCTGCGCGCCCTGGCCGACGACGGTTGTCTGGCCCTGGACACGCCCAACCGTTTCTCGCTGTGGACGCCTGAGCCCCACGTCAACCTGCGCTGGGTGGGGTTCCTGCCGCGGCCGCTCCAGCCGGCCTATGTGTGGCTGCGGCGCCGCACCCACTATCACGACATCCGCCTGCTCTCCCTGCGGGAGCTGGATCGGCTGGTGGCGACGAGCCGCCAAGGCGGCGGCCACCTTGTGCTCTACCGACAGCCTGTGGACCTGCGCCGCCCCGCCCACTCGGCGCCGGGCCGCCTGCTGCGGCGGATCCCTTGGCTGGCGCCGTGGCTCAACCGCATCCTGAAGTACTTCGTCTTCAACTACGACGTGGTGGCGTGGAAAGGCGCCGCTTCCGCGCCGTCCCGCCGCGTGGTGCCGTTCCCGTGAGCGCCCCGGGTTGCCCACGCTGGGAAAGGGGGCAACCCGGTGATGGAGGAGGCCGGCATGGCCCTGGTCTACCTGATCGCTGCCTGGGGCTTGGGCATTTGGCTGGGCCGCGCAGCGTGGTCGGCCGGGCTGATGGAGTGCACATCGCCAGGCCCACTGGCGTGGGCCGGCCTACTGGCGGCGCCGGCGGCCGGGCTAGCGGCTGCGCAGCGTCGGCCGGGCTGGCGGCTGCCGATGGCCCTGCTGCTGGCTGCGCTGTTGGGGGCCCTGCGCTATCAGCTGCACCCCTTTGAGCCCTGTTTCACCCCGCTCGACCTAGCCTTTTACCGGGGGACCGAGGACGCGCCTGTGCGGGCCACGGTGGTCGGCGCAGTGATCCGACCGCCGGAGGAGCGCAATGGGCAGGTGGCGGTGCGCCTCCGCGCTGAGCGCCTCACCCTGGAGGGCGAGACGACCTCGCGGCCTGTGCGCGGGGACGCGCTGTTCAGGGCCGATCGCTCCCAGCTTCTGCGGGTCGGCGACCGGCTGGCGGTCGAGGGGTGGCTGGCGGCGCCGCCGAACCTTGTGGACTTCAACTACCGAGAGTATCTGGCTCGCCGCGGCATCCACACGCAGCTCGAGCAGGCGACAGTGCAGCGGCTGGGCAGCGTGCGGCCCGCCGAGCAGCCGTCCCTGCTCTTTTGGCGGGCGGTGTACGGCCTGCGCAGCCAGGGACAGGAGATCATCGGCCGCCTGCTGCCGGAGCCTGAGGCGGCGCTGCTCACCGGCATCCTGTTGGGCGTGGAGACGGGCATTGACCGAGACCTGTACGACCAGTTCAACCGCACCGGCACCAGCCACATCATCGTCATCAGCGGCTTCAACATCGCTATCGTCGCCGGTCTCCTCACGGCCCTGTTGGGCCGACTGCTGGGAAAGCGCCGGGCCTTCTACCCCGTGGTGGCAGGCATCCTCTTCTACACGGTGCTGGTGGGCGCCGACGCGGCCGTGACCCGTGCGGCCATCATGGGCATCCTCATGGCCTTGGCCGCCTACCTTGGGCGCCAGGGGCTGGCCCTTGTGTCCCTCTTTCTAGCCGGCTTTGCCATGACCGCCCTGAACCCCCTCACCCTCTGGGACGTGGGCTTTCAGCTCAGCTTCACCGCCACCCTCAGCCTGGTGCTCTTCGCCACGCCGCTGACGCGCTGGGCCGAGCGGCGGCTGGGCGGCTCCGCTCCAGGGGCGACAGACACCGGGACGGCAGCCGTGCGGCAGCGGCTGCTGGGGCTGCTCAACGACGCGCTGTTCGTAACCCTGGCAGCGCAGGTCCTCACCCTGCCCCTGATCGCCTACCACTTCGGGCGGGTGTCGCTGGTGTCCCCGCTGGCCAACCTGTTGATCTTGCCGGTGCAGCCGTACGTGTTGATCTGGGGCGGGGTGACGATGTTGCTGGCGCTGCCGGCAGCCTGGTGGCCGCCCCTGGGGGTCGTGCTGGAGCCCCTGGCGCAGGGGGTGGCCTTCATCCCCTGGCTGGCTCTGCACTGGACGGTGCTGGTGGTGCAGACCCTGGCCGCGCTGCCCTTCGCCGCCGTGGAGCTGCGGGTCGGCGCCCTCGGGCTGTGGGGCTTCTACGGCGCGCTGGCGCTGGCGGCCTGGGGTCCTCGCCTTCGGTCGCGCGTCGGCTGGCTGGCTACGGCAACGGCGCGCGGCCAAGCTGCCTTGCGCAGCGCGCCCATCCTAGCCCTGGCCGGAGGCGGCGTGCTGGTGCTGTCCGGCCTGTTGTTCTTCGCTCTGCGCAGCCTGCCCGACGGTCGCCTGCACGTCCACTTCCTGGACGTGGGCCGCGGGGAGGCGATCTTGATCGTCACCCCCGACGGCCAACAGGTGTTGGTGGACGGCGGCTACAGCCCCTCAGCCCTGCTCGGCGCTCTAGGCGAGCACCTCCCCTTCTACGACCGGGAGATCGAGCTGGTGGTCCTGACCCATCCGGGCGACGAGCGCCTGGGCGGCCTGACTGAGCTCCCCACGCGCTACCGCGTGGGCCAGGTGCTGCAGCCTCCCTTTCCCTACCCATCGGCGGCCTACGGCCAGTGGCTGCGCCGCCTGCAGGCCGAGCGAGTGCCGACGGCGGCGGCTGAGCGGGGCACGCGGGTGCTGCTGGGCTACGGCATCGCGCTGGACGTGCTCCACCCAGGTCCGGAGCCGGCCGTGACCCGCAGCGGGGAGCCGGACTTGGCCGCCAACTCGACGGTGCTGCGCCTCAGCTACGGCGACACCAGCTTCCTGTTGACCGGGGACGCCTCGACCGCAGTGCAGGAGGAGCTGGTCACGTTGGGGCTGGTGGGGCCGGCCACCGTGGTCAAGGTGCCGGCGGGCGGCCGGCAGGCCCGCTTCAGCCCGACGCTGCTGGAAGCCAGCCGGCCGCAGCACGCGGTGGTGTTCACGCCCCGGGAGGATCGCTTTCGCACGTTGGACGCGCCCGTGGAGGACGCATGGACCGCCGTCACCGGGCCGGAGCGCTTTCACCGCACCGACCTGGCCGGCACGGTGAGCTGCGCCAGCGACGGTCGCAGCGTGGTGTGTCGCCATGAACGGTGACCAGGGCGATCATCCCCGGCCGCTGTTGGCCGATCACTGCGAGGCCCTAGACAGCCAGAAGGCCAGGGCTGCCGCGGCTGCGGCGGCTTCCGCCGCCCGGCGGGGGAACAGCCCATGGCGGCGCCACCAGGGCAGAGGCCCCCTGCGGCGGAGCGGCGCCGGCGCCGACCGTGGGGCCCCAGGCTCGGCGGCGCTGATCCCTCTCACCGTCTGCTCGAGCTGCGGCAGGTCGGCCACCGCAATCGTTGCCGGGGCTGTGCTGGCCACCAGGGCGAGTAGCTCGCGGTGGGCCGGCAGCGCCGTCAGATACGACCTACGCAGGTCCTCGTCCACGATGCGCTCGGCGACCGCCTGCAGGCGACGATGGGCATCCTGCAGCAGGGCCGCGGCGGCCGCCGGGTCGCTGGCCCGGAGCCCTCGGAAGGCCGCCAACGCCGGCCGCGCGATGGTGTCCAGGCTCACCGCCGGCTTCGCCGCCAGTCGCCGGTGGATCTCCTGGGCGCGGGCGGCCGCCAGGTGGTCGGCGCCGGCTGCCAGCGCCAGCTCGGCCAGGCCGCTCAGGGCAAACAGGGCCAGCTCCTCGTCCTGCATGGCGTGGGCGGTGTCGAGCGCCTGCCAGTAGGCAGCCAGGGCCTCAAGGTGCTGGCCGCCTGCGGCCAGGGCATCGGCCAGGGCCAGCTGCGCCGCGCGCTGCGCGCTCCAATCCCCCAGCTGGCCCGCCAGGTCCAGGGCTCGCTGCGCAGCGGCCACCGCTGCAGCCGCGTTGCCCTGGAGATGGCGTCGGGCGACGCTCTGCAGCGCCAGGGCATGGGCTGTCAGCCGGTCCTCGCCGATCTGCTCGGCGACGGCCTGAGCGGCCTCGCTCTCGTCGGCGGCTTGGGCCCACCGACCTAGGGCCAGGTTCAGCGACGCCAGGCTGAGCAGAGCGAAGAGCTCCGCCCGCTGGTTGCCGCTGCGCCGGGCAAAGGCGAGCGCCTTGGCGTGAGCGTCGCAGGCGGCGTCAATCCGTCCCTGGTGCAGCAGCGCCAGCGCCCGACCGTGCCGGGCGGCGGCCTCGCCCACTCGGTCGCCGGCGGCGTGGCACAGCCAAACCGCCTGCTCGTAGCAGCCTCGGCTCTCCTCCAGGCGCCCCTGCCGCAGGCGGCACACGGCCAGGCTGCGCAAGGTGTCGGCCTGCAACCGCTGGTGGCCGGCTTCTTGAGCCGTTGCCAGGGCGGCAGACAGGGCCTCGTCCGCCGCAGCCAGGTCCCCTTGGCCGAGGAGGGCTTCCCCCAGCCACCGCTGCGCGGCGCCGCGCCGGAGTGCGCTGCCCGCCTCAGGGACTGCCTCCAGGCATTCCAGGGCTGCCGCAGCCTCGGCCATCCCTTGGGCGTGATCGTCCGCCTCGACGGCTGCCTGGGCCCGCCGCAGGTGGACGGCTACCTGGGGCCCTGCATGGTCGGCGTCGGCAGCCAGAGCCGTCAACGCCGCCAGGTCGGCCTGGCGGCCCCGGTCGTCCCCGGCGCAGCGTCGGACCGCCTCTCGGGCCAGGAGGATCGAAAAACGCTGACGGCTGTCCGACGCGCAGGCCAACGCCTGGCTCAGGCTGGCTTCGGCCTCAGGCCAGGCACTCCACGCGGCTGCCTGGGCGCCGAGGCGCTCCCACAGCGGTCGAGCTGCCTCGGGCTGCCCGGCGCGCTCCCAGTGCCACGCCAGGACGGCCCCGTGCTCCACCGCATCGGCCTCTGGGCCGAGGATGGCCTCCAACGCTGCGGCCGTCCGGGCGTGGAGCCCGTTGCGATGAGCGATCGGCGCCTGATGGTAGAGGAGGTGAAGATACAGAGGGTGCGCAAACGCCCAGTGGTGCAGCTTGCGGCCGTTGACCCGCCCGCGGACCACCGACCTCACGAGGCCGTGGCGCTGCACCAGCGGATGGCTTAGATGCGCCAGGACGGCCGGGAGATCCGCCCCCTGGGCCTGGGCTACGGCCTCGGCGACGAAGGTCAGCCCCTGCGCGGCGGCCGCCTGGAGGGTCTCCAACACCGGCGCCGGCAGCCGGTCCAGCACCGCTTGGGCCACCCCTGTCGCCCGGCCCGGCCATTCTCGCCAGAAGATGGGCCTGCGCGGCGCCCGAACACCGTAGTCGTCCGGAGCCAAGGCGCCGGCGTCCTCCATGAGGCGGATGAGCTCACCTACGGCCAGCGGATTGCCGGCCGTCTGCCGGTATAATCCCTTTCGGAAGTCGGCGTCCAAACGGCTAGGGATCTGTTCCAGGTAGGCGTCTATCCAGGCCCGTCCATCGCTGCGCGCCAGGTCTATCACCTCGTCGCTGCTCTGCGCCAGAAGCGCGTTCAACGTCTCATAGGCCTCGCCGGCCTCCGGCTGCGCGCCCTGCGTGTGGGCCAGGAGCAACAGGATGCGGCTGGAGGCCAGCCGCGGCAGCAGATGCTCCAACAGCGCCACGGAGGAACGATCGGCCCACTGCAGGTCGTCCACCAGCACTACCAACGGCGTCTTCTGGGACAGGCGGTGCAGCACGTTGGCGTACTGCTGAAAGAGCAACACGGCGGGCAGCGGCTGCCACAGCGGGTCGCCGGCCGCCGCTGCAGGCATCGGCGCCAGAAAGACCTCGAACAGGTCCCGGCCCCAGTCCAACACGATGGCCGTGGCGTGCTCCACCAGGCGGCGCAACCGCGCCGAGTTGACCTCAGCCGCCGTGCGCTGCGGGCCGACGCCGGTCAAGCGCTGCAACAGGGAGCGAAAGGGATGGAAGGGAACGCGTGGGCCGTAGAAGGGCAGACAGGCGGAGGCGACGAAGATCAGGTCGGGCCGCGCTGCCTGAGCGAGGCGGGCAAACTCGGCGGCCAGGGCGGTCTTGCCGGCGCCCGGCTCCCCCGTCAGCACACACACGTGGCCGCGACCGCTGAGGCTGCGATCCAGACATGCAGCCAGGCGTCGAAGCTCCTGGCCACGACCGGCAAAGATAGGTTGTGAAGCCATGGTCTACGTCCGATGGGTTGCGTCCAGGCCGAGCCTGGTGTTGCACGTTGGGAGCGATGGTGGCAGCGATGCGGTGCAAAGCCTGCAACCGGCCTATCGCCGAGACCACAAACGACGAGAGGCTCTACGATTTTACTACAACCCACAAAAATTGACAAATTGGTTATCGTTTCGTAGACCGATCGCGTTCCCCCGGCCCTTGACCGGTTACCCGAAACCGGAGATTTCCGACTGCCCAAGGTCGGCGCTGAAGCGTACAATGGCTACTGGCAAGCGGCCGGCCCCGAGCAGCGTCCTCGGGCCTGGGGCGGGTCGGTCTGTCCCGGCCATCTAGGCCCCCCTTGGCGATCCCCGGGATGGTGTATGCGCGGTAATCTCTCGCCGCCCTTCGGAGGTGCTCCATGTCCGTCACCCCTATCCAGCACACAGTGGAAGACTTTGCCCAGGCGCTGTTGGACAACCTCTACTTCACCCAGGGCACGACCCCGCAGTCGGCCAGCGTCCGGGACGCGTACATGACCCTGTGCCTCACGGTGCGCAACTATCTGATTGACCGCTGGCGCAGGACCACGCAGGCGCAGTTCGAGGCCAATCCCAAGTTCGTCTACTACCTCTCGGCTGAGTACCTGCTGGGCCGACAGCTCACCCAGAACTTGCTCTACAGCGGCACCTGGCAGCTGGCCGAGGAGGCCGCGGCGCGCTTCGGCCTGAAGCTGCGAGACTTCATCGGTCTGGACGTGGAGCCGGGGCTCGGCAACGGGGGCCTGGGCCGGCTGGCCGCGTGCTTCCTCGACTCCATGGCCACGCTGGACATCCCCTGCGTCGGCTACGGCATCCGCTACGAGTACGGCATCTTCCGCCAGTCCTTCCAGGACGGCTGGCAGGTGGAGGGTCCGGACGAGTGGCTATATTACGGCAACCCGTGGGAGTTCCCCCAGCCTGACGACATGGTGCAGGTGGGCTTCGGCGGCTACACCGAGTACCTGATGGGGCCCAACGGCTTCGAAGGGGTGCGCTGGATCCCCGCCGAGACCATCATGGGCGAGCCGTATCACATGCTGGTGCCCGGCTACAACACCGAGACGGTGAACATCATCCGCCTCTGGCGGGCGCGGGCCACCCGCGAGTTCGACTTTCAGCTCTTCGACATGGGGGACTACGAGCGCGCGGTGGAGCAGAAGGTGCGCTCCGAGAACATCACCAAGGTGCTCTACCCCAACGACACCACCCCTCAGGGCAAGGAGCTGCGGCTGCGCCAGCAGTACTTCTTCGTGGCATGCTCCTTGAAGGACATCATCCGCCGTTTCCGCTTCCGCAACAGCGACTGGGCCGCCTTCCCTGACAAGGTGGCCATCCAGCTGAACGACACGCACCCGGTGGTGGCCATCCCGGAGCTGATGCGCATCCTGATGGACGAGGAGAAGCTGGGCTGGGACGAGGCCTGGGACATCACCCGCCGCACCTTCGCCTACACCTGCCACACCCTGATGCCGGAGGCCCTGGAGGAGTGGCCGGTGTCCATGTACGGCCGGCTGTTGCCCCGCCATCTGGAGATCATCAATGAGATCAACCGCCGCTTCTTGCAGGAGGTTCGACAGCGCTATCCCAACGACCTTGACCGCGCCGAGCGGATGTCTATCGTGGCCCACGGCAACGTGCGCATGGCCTACCTGGCCACGGTGGGCAGCTTTTCGGTGAACGGGGTGGCTGAGCTCCAGTCGCGGTTGTTGCGCGAGCACACCCTGCGGGACCTGGCGGACTTCTGGCCACAGAAGTTCAACAACAAGACCAACGGCGTCACTCCCCGGCGTTTCATGCGCCTGGCCAACCCCCGGCTGAGCGCACTGATCACCCAGACCCTGGGCAGCGAGGCCTGGCTGACCAACCTGGAGCTGCTGGCCGGCCTGGAGGCCCACGCCGACGACCCGGCCTTCCGCGCCGCCTGGCGCCAGGTGAAGCAGCAGAACAAGGAGGACCTGGCCGCCCTCTGTCGCCGCCGCACCGGCGTCGAGGTGGACCCCGCCACCCTGTTCGACGTGATGGTGAAGCGCTTGCACGAGTACAAGCGGCAGCTGCTCAAGGCGCTGCACATCATCACCCTCTACCACCGTCTCAAGGCCGACCCACAGGCGGACGTGCCCCCGCGCACCTTCATTTTCGGCGCCAAGGCCGCGCCCGGCTACCGCATGGCCAAGCTGATCATCAAGCTGATCAACGACGTGGGCCGGGTGGTGAACAGCGACCCCGACGTGGCCGGCCGGCTGAAGGTGGCGTTCCTCCCCAACTTCAACGTGACGCTGGGTGAGCGCATCTATCCGGCGGCCGACATCTCAGAGCAGATCAGCCTGGCGGGCAAGGAGGCCTCGGGCACGGGCAACATGAAGTTCGCGCTCAACGGCGCAGTCACCGTGGGCACCCTGGACGGCGCCAACATTGAGATCCGCGAGCTGGTGGGGCCGGAGAACTTCTTCCTCTTCGGCCTCACCGCCGACCAGGTCTTCGACCTGAAGGCGAGAGGCTACGACCCCTTGGCCTACTACCGCCAAAACGCAGAGCTCAAGGCAGCCATAGATGCCATCGGCGGCGGCGCCTTCTCGCCCGACGACCGCAGCCGTTTCCAGCCCATCGTGCAGTCGCTGCTGACGCGAGACGAGTTCATGCTGCTGGCGGACTACGCGGACTACGTGGCGGTGAGCGAGCAGGCGGCGCGGGCCTACTACGCCGACCCCGAGGCCTGGACGCGCATGTCCATCCTCAACGTGGCGCGCTGCGGCTTCTTCTCCTCTGATCGCACCATCCGCCAGTACTGCGCGGACATCTGGCGGGTGCAGCCGCTGCCGGTGCGGCGAACCTAATCGGGTCGAGCCTTTAAGCGAGTTGCTCGGCGAGAGGGTCGGCTGGCTGATGCCTCGCCTCCGAGAAAAGGGATAGCTCGAGGAGTGGAGCCTTTAGGCGGGGTGCTCTCGAATGACCGGCTAAAGCCTCGAGTCCGTGTCGGGAGGACAGTCCGTGTCGGGAGGAGGAGTGAGCTAAGGGCGAGGCCTTGGCCGGTGGTTTCGGCTATGGGCGGCGTCGAGGCTTTAGCCGATGGGTAAGGGGATCGAAACTTAGCACCATTGGGCTAAAGCCTCGACCCGGAGGAGGGAGGAGCTCGAGGAGCGAAGCCTTTCGGCGGGGCAGAGGGCGAAAGCCTCGGCCGGTAGCTCCACCTCTACCGGTTCCGGCCGTACTTCTCGTGGCTGGACACCCAGTCCGCAGAGGAGATGGCGGAGGCCAGGGAGATCTCGCCGGCCAGCGCCACGGCGGCGACGATCTCGGCCAGCTTCTTCACCTTGCCCCGGCCGTAGCAGCCCAGCAGCTCCAGGCACTCCCGCTGCGTGGCCAGCCCGGTGCCGCCGCCATAGGTAGCCACGATCAGCGACGGGATGGTCAGCGCCATGTACAGGTCGTTCTCCGGCGTCAGCTCAGTGTAGAGGATGCCGGCGGACGACTCGGATACGTTGGCCACGTCCTGGCCGGTGGCGATGAACATGGCGGTGATGCCGTTGGCGGAGTGGAGGCCGTTGTTGTTGGCGCCGGACAGGATGGCGCCGATGTTGGCCACGTTGTAGTGGTAGAACAGCTGCTCCGGCTCCACCCGCATGTGCTGGATCAGCACGTCCCGCTTCACCGTGGCCTCGGCCACCACCCGCTTGCCGCGCGTGTGCATCACGTTCACCTGGGAGGCCTTCTTGTCGGTGGCCAGGTTGGACTCCAGGTAGAAGTGGCGGATGCCCGGGTAGTTGTCCAGGATCCAGCTGCAGGCGGCGAAGGTGGCGCGGCCCACCATGTTCTGTCCCGCCGCGTCGCCGGTGGTGAAGTTGAAGCGCAGGAACGCAAACTTGCTGGCCAGGTAGGGGTCAATGTACTGCAGCTTGGCCACGCTGGAGGTCGCCTCGGCCTCCTCGGCGATCTTGGCGAAATTCTGCTGCACCCAGGCCACAAAGTCGCGCGCCGCCCGCGCGTCGTCGAACACAAACACCGGCGCGCGCTGCATGGCGTCGCCGATCACGCTGGTCTTGACCCCGCCCGACAGGTTGAGCACCTTCATGCCGCGGTTGTAGGAGGCCACCAAGGTGCCCTCAGCCGTGGCCAGGGGGATGATGAAGTCCCCCTGCGCGTATTCCCCGTTGACTGTGATGGGACCGGCAAAGCCCAACGGCACCTGCGCCACGCCGGTGAAGTGCTCGATGTTCCCTTTGGTGATGTGGGGATCGAAGGAGTAGTGGATGATGTGCTCCAGCTTCTTGCCGGTGAACTCCTCCACGAACTGCTGGCGCTGACGAACAATCTCCGGCGCGTAGTCGTCCACCTTGTCGCGCGGGATGGTCACCCGGCGCTCCGTCTGGGCTGCGATGGCGCCCTCCACCTTCAGAGTCAGGGTGCCGAAGGGCGCTGCGTCGAACTTGACCTCGATCTTGTGCTTGCCCTCCGGCAACGGCGGAATGCGGCAAACCACGTCCAAGGTGCGACGCAGCGGAAACTCTATTGGCTGTTTTGCCACATCGTCCAGGGACAGGGTGGTGCCATCCGCCAGCACTAGGGTCACCGCATGCCGCGGCACGACCTGGTCGTCCAACTTCACGTGGTGCACCGCCGTGACGGTGGCGTCGCTCAGGCGGTTCTTCAGAGAGAACTGCACGCCCTGGGGGGTGTTCTTCAGGCTGTCGAAGGTGTAGAGCTGTTTGAGCAGCAAGCTGGGGATGGGCAGCGCCATGATGATCCTCCTTCCTGGTAAGGCCCAATGGTTGACGAAGGTTTTACCAGGGATAGAGCCGATTGTCAAATCGCTCGTTTGGTTGACGAATGTTCCGGCCTTGGCTATAATTTGCGCCACATCCTTCCCCGCGTCGTAGTCAAGCGGCGGCCACCTGAGCTGCCGCGCTCACCACCCCATCGGAGGCGCACCGGCTATGAGCGACCATCTGCACGACGAACTGACCAAGGAGCGCGAGGCGGAGATCCTAGCCGCCGAGCGAGAGGTGTACTATCCCCCGGCCGAGGTCGTCGCCGCCGCCCACGTCAAGGACTACCAGTCCCTGTACGAGCAAGCGGTCAACGACCTGGAGGGCTTCTGGGCCGAGCGAGCCCAGGAGCTGGAGTGGTATGCGCCCTGGGAAAAGGTGCTGGACGAGAGCAAGGCCCCCTTCTACCAGTGGTTCGTGGGCGCCAAGACTAACATCGTCCACAACGCGCTGGATCGCCACCTGAAGACCTGGCGGCGCAACAAGCTAGCCCTGATCTGGGAGGGTGAGAACGGCGAGCATCGCACCTTGTCGTACTTCGCCCTGGGGCGAGAGGTGAACAAGTTCGCCAACGTGCTCAAGTCCATGGGCGTGCGCAAGGGCGACCGGGTCACCATCTATATGGGCCGCATCCCGGAGCTGATCATCGCCATGCTGGCCACCGCCAAGATCGGCGCCATCCACAGCGTGGTCTACGGCGGCTTCTCCACCGAGGCCTTGGCCGATCGCATCGAGGACGCGCGCTCCAAGGTGCTGGTGACCGCAGACGGTGGCTGGCTGCGAGGCAAGACGGTGAACTTGAAGGACATCGCGGACGAGGCGGTGCGGCGCTCCGGTTACGTTGAGCACGTGTTGGTGGTGAAGCGCACCGGCCAGCCCGTGAACATGCAGACCAGTCGCGACTTCTGGCTGCACGACCTGCTGGCGCTGCCCATCGCCAGCCAGAAGTGCGACACCGAGGTAATGGACGCCGAGGACCCCCTGTTCATCCTTTACACCTCCGGCACCACGGGCCGGCCCAAGGGCGTGCTCCACACCCACGGCGGCTATCAGGTCTACGTCTCCACCACCCTCAAGTGGGTGTTCGACATCAAGGACGAGGACCGCTACTGGTGCGCGGCGGACCCCGGCTGGATCACCGGCCACTCCTACATCGTCTACGGCCCGCTGATCCTAGGCGCCACCAGCTTCATGTACGAGGGCGGCCCCGACTACCCCTTCCCCAACCGCTGGTGGCAGATGATCGAGAAGTACGGCATCACCGTCCTCTACACCGCGCCCACCGCGATCCGCGGGCTGATGCGCTACGGCGAGTCGTGGCCCAACCGCTACGACTTGAGCAGCCTGCGCCTGTTGGGCTCCGTGGGCGAGCCGATCAACCCTGAGGCATGGCGCTGGTACTACCGGGTCATCGGCAAAGAACGCTGCCCCATCATGGACACCTGGTGGCAGACCGAGACCGGCGGGTTCATGATCTCCCCGTTGCCTATTACGCCGCTCAAGCCGGGCTCGGCCACCCGCCCTCTCCCCGGCATCGTGGCCGACGTGGTGGACGAGGAGGGCAACTCGTGCAAGCCCAACGAGGACGGCTACCTGGTGATCAAGCGCCCGTGGCCCGGCATGTTGCGCACCGTCTACGGCGACCCCGACCGCTACGTGCAGCAGTACTGGTCCAAGTTCGGCCACAAGGGGTGGTACCTGGCCGGCGACAGCGCCCGGCGGGACGAGGACGGCTACATCTGGGTGATCGGCCGCATTGACGACGTGATCAAGGTGGCCGGGTACCGCTTGGGCACTGCGGAGATCGAGAGCGCGCTGGTGAGCCACCCGGCCGTGGCCGAGGCGGCGGTGATCGGCGTGCCCGACGAGATCAAGGGCCACGCCATCCACGCCTTCTGCATCCCGCGGGCCGGCGTCCCCCTGCCCACCGAGGAAGAGCTGAAGCAACACGTGCGCAAGGAGATGGGGCCCATCGCGGTGCCGGCCCGCATCGAGTTCGTGTCGGTGCTGCCCAAGACCCGCTCCGGCAAGATCATGCGCCGCGTGCTGCGCGCCCGCGCCCTGGGCCAGCCGGAGGGCGACCTGTCCACCCTAGAGGCGTGAGAAGCAGCTAAACCTGTAGCGCAACTCCACTGGAGTTGCGCTACTTCTGTGTCGTGCGCAGCACGGCGCAGATCCCCGCCAGCGCCAGCGCGCCGCCGGGCGTTGTAGCGCAACTCCACAGGAGTTGCGCTACTTGTTTTGTGTCGTGCGCAGCACGGCGTAGATCCCCGCCAGCACCAGCGCGCCGCCGACGACCTGAAGCAGGCTCGGCACCTCGCCGAAGACCAGCGCA
>JANWYQ010000169.1 GCA_025055015.1 Caldilineales bacterium | reverse complement strand
CCTGTGGTGCCGGGGTTCTACTGCAACAGCTGCGCCAGCGACACGTGCCGCCAGCGGTGCCGGTCCGACGGCTATGCCGTGGGCATGCACAACCGCTTCCTGTGGTGCGAGGTGATGCCGGCGGTCAACACCCCCAACGTGCGCCCGATCGTGGAGTGGGTGCAAGCCAACGCCGCGGCCGGCCTGCGCTCTGTCATCGGCCTGTCCCCTAAGACGGACCGGGGCTATCCGGCGCCCAGCCGCGGCTCATGCACGCCCACCAGCGACGGCTCCCCGGCCTGGATGTTGGCGCCCGGCTCCGTGTATCAGCCGCTGCAGAACGGCGACGGCAGCGAAGCCACCTACCACCTGAACTACCGCAACCCCCAGGTGCAGGCCCAGCTGCGGCTGCTGCTGTCCGCCTTGCGCCAGGAGCTGAGCCAGCTCAGCCCTGACGTGCGGGCCACCGTGGACTCCATCGAGCTGGACGTGGGCCACGACGGGGAGCTCGACCCCACGCGCAACTACAACGACTACCCGGCCGGCGCGCCCCTGGGATGGATGGACCTGGACATGTACCGCTGCGTCTACGCCGGCTACACGTGGAACCGCGCCCGCAGCGCGCAGACCTGCGTGGACTCCAACGGCCAGGCGGTAGATCCCAGGCGCGCGTGGGCCGCCGGCGACGTCTGGCGCGACCAGGTGATCAAGCCCTTCGTGGACATCTACGGCCAGGAGCTGTCCACAGCCGTCCACGACAGCAACGGCTTCCCCCTGGCGCTGATGGTGGTGGGCCAGATGGTGAGCGCCGGCGAGCGGGCGTCGGCCTGCGCCGGCTGCGGCGGTCGCAACGTGGTGGACTACGCCTGGGAGACCTACGGCATCGGCGTGAAGGGTAGCGGCTTCAACCCCGACCTAGGGGACGGCAACGGCGAGGACAAGAACGGGTCAGAGTACGTGAACTGGGTGAACATCTTCAAGCTGGGCTGGCCCGGCCGGCTGCTGGTAGGGGAGCACGGCGTCAACAGCATCGGCGGAGGCCACTGCTGCGACGACGAGAGGGAGCTCTACTGGACAGTTGTGGGCGCGCTGGACAAGCGGGTGGCGCAGCTTCACATGCCGGCCAGCGACATCGGCCAATCGAACGCAGGAGCCAACGAGGCGCGGCGCCTGTTCAGCCGCTACGCCGGCCGCTCGCCAGCCGACACGCCGGACGTGTGGATCGTCTTTCGCGACACCGAGGGCACCTACTATCCGGACGGCGACAACGGCCGGCCCCAGGGCAATCCGCCCGGCCGCAAGCCGTGCTGCCGCTGGCTGCCCAACTACGAGTGGTTTCTCTATCAGCTCAACCCGCGGGTGGAGCAGGTAGTGCGCAGCGGGCTGCCGACCTCGCCGGCCTACCGCAGCCTCTCTGCCCGCTCGACCCAGGGCGGTCCCTTGGCGCTGGACGTGGAGGACACGTGGCCCAAGGCCGGTCTGCGGCCTCAGGCGGCGGGCGGCTGTGCTTTGTATCGGGTGGAGGTGATCTTCGCCGACCAGGGCGCCGACAGCTTCGCGCTGCGCTACGCCACCTTCGATGGGCTGGTGCGCGACCGGCGGGTGGACAAGGCCAACACGCGCGCCTGGGTGTCGGTGAGCCTTGAGCTCAACGACGCCTACCTGGCCAACCGTCTGGTCAGCGGCGCAGACCTGGAGCTGGTGAACACCACGGGCGGCCAGGACATCTTCCACCTGGTGCGCATCGAGGAGCGCGGCTGCGCAGCGTCCCCCACGGCTACGACGACTCCCACAGCCACCGCCGCCCGCATGCCGACTCCGACCGCAACGTCTACGCCGTCGCCCACAGCCACTCACACCCCTACGGCCACCGCCACCCGCGCCCCCACGGCCACGCCGACGCCCAGCGCTACCTCCACCCCGACCGCCACGCCGTCGCCCACGGCGACCCCGACTCCCACGGCCACTGCCACCCGCACGCCGACGGCTACCCCATCGCCCTCCGCAACGCCCACGGCGACCGCAACGGCCACGCCATCGCCCACAGCCACTCACACCCCCATAGCCACCGCCACTCGCACGCCGACGCCCACGCCGCTGCCGGAGGTGATCGCCAAGATCGAGATCCTCTGGCCCCACGACAACAAGCCGGTCACCGAGGCCACCCTGGCCAACCTCACCGCCTATCTGTTCGCCGACGACAGCCTGGCGCCGGTGGCCTGCGCCTACAACCCGACGGTCCGCCTGTGGCGGGCCGTGGACGCCGGGCCGGCGCGCTTCGTCAAGGTGGGCGAGAAGCGCATGGTCACCCGCGAGGGGCGCACCTTCCCCGCCTGGGACTTCAACGACGTGGACGTGAGCCTGGCGCGCGATCCGCAGCGCAAGCTCTTCTTCTTCGTTACCGTGGACGGCGCCGTCACGCGGCACAATGTCTGGGCCCATGCGGCCGACGCGCGCACCTTCTTCCCCCAGCAGGACACGCCGCTTGGGGTCACGACCGTCCGTCTCGACCCCGTGGACGCCAAGATCCAGATCGTGTGGCCCCACGGCGGCCTGCCCGTCACCGAGGCGACCCGCGCCAACATCTCGGCGATGCTGTTCGCGCCCGACACGTTGATAGCCTCGGCGGCGGGCTCAGCCTGGAACCCCACCGTGCGCCTGTTCTGGGCGCTGAACAACGACCCGGGCCCCAGCCCGGCAGCCGCCATCGTGGGCCAGCCGCGGGCCGTGATGCCCTCCGGCCACCGAGTATGGGACTTCAACGACGTGGACGTGTCGGCGGCCCGTAACCCCGAGAACCGCATCTACTTCTGGGTGCAGGTGGACGGCGTGGCGACCTTCCCCAACGTGTGGAGCCACGGCGCCGACGCACGCACTATCTTCCCCGTGATGGACGTGCCGTCGCGGAGCTGTCGGTGAACATCCCTCGTTGTTCGTAACCCGTAGCCGGACAGACTACAGCCGTCGCTGCGAGTGGCGCGCTAGAGGGTATGCAGCACTGCCCTACTTCTGCAACAGCGGCAGGTACACGCGGTGGTTGGAGGGGGAGAAGACAGGGATCGCAGCGACGTTGTAGGTCACCGTGGCGCCGGGCGCCACCTTGATGTACTGCTCCGCCTGGGGCACCGTAAAGCCGGCGGGCGGGTTCTTGCGCACGAGGTAGATCAACGGCTCCAAGTTATCGAAGAAGAAGCGGCCGTCGTTAGCGGTGCGCATCTCGGCCACCGGCGTCTCGCGATAGAGCACCCGGACCCGCACGGCGGCCACCCGTAGGTCTCCGTCGTCCAGGTCGCCGCTGTTGTTGCGGTCCACGTACACCACTCCCTCAATGGCCCCGCGCTGCGGGGTGGGCGTGGCCGTGGGCGTGAAGGTGGCCGTGGCAGTGGGCGTGGGCGTCCAAGTGGCGGTCGGCGAGGGCGTGGCGGTCGGCGTGGGTGTGGCGGTGGGCGTGGGCGTCGGCGTCCACGTGGCCGTTGCCGTCGGCGTGGGCGTCGGCGTGGGCGTGTCGGTGGGCGTCGGCGACGGGGTGTCCGTGGGCGTGGCCGTGGGGGTAGGGGATGGTCCCTCCGTTGGGGTCGGGGTAGCGGTGGGTGTTGGTCGTGGCGTGTCCGTGGGCGATGGTGTAGGCGTGGGCGTCCAGGTGGCAGTCGGCGTCTGCGTGGCCGTCGGCGTTGGTGATGGGGTCGCGGTGGGCGACGGCGTGGCCGTGGCCGTCGGCGTGCGGGTGGCGGTGGCCGTGGGAGTTGGGGTCGCCGTGGGCGTGGCGGTGGCCGTGGGCGTGGCGGTCGCCGTGGGCGTGGCGGTGGCCGTGGGCGTTGGGGTGTGGGTAGCGGTTGGCGTTGGCGTGTGGGTGTTGGTTGGCGTTGGCGTGGCAGTGGCGGTCGCCGTGGGCGTAGGAGTGGCCGTGGGCGTGGCAGTCGCCGTGGGCGAAGGTCCGGCGGTGGGGCTGGGCGTGGCGGTAGCGGTCGGCGTAGGCGTGCGCGTGGGGGTGACAGTAGGCGTGGGGGTGCGGGTGGCCGTCGGCGAGCCGCCGGGCGTAGGCGTTGGCCAGGCCGTGGCCGACAACAGCAGCCGGCCGAAGTTCTCCGCCTGCCCGATGGTGGAGGAGCCCTCCCAGATGATGTAGGTGTCCCAGTCGCCACCGTCGTCGTCGTCGTGCAGCCCTAGGTTGAAGCCGATCACCTGGCCGGCTTGCCACCTGGGCGGCTGCAACACGCTCAGCGGCACGGCCAGCTCCAGGATGTAGCCGTCGCTCACCCGGCGGAACGCGCGCTGCACGTCAGGCAAGTCCACGGTGCCCCGGTCGGTCACCCGGCCGTTGACCGCCATGGTGATCTGGTGATCGTCGGGCCCGCTGAAGCTGTAGTCCAGAGCGCCGTCCACGGCGAACTCCACGCTGTCGTCCTTCCAGATGTCACTGCTGTCGGCAATTACGGCATCGTCGAACACGTGGGTCGCCAGGTACAGGAAGTTGGCGTCCCACGCGGCCCAGGCGCGCAGGCTGGAGTCCGCCGGCGCCGGGATGCCGCGGGGGTGGATGTACTCGGCCGTGTAGCGGTCCAGGAGCACGCCTGCGTCCCGGGTCCAATCCTCCAGATAGCCGTCAATGCTCGGCGGCGAGGAGGCGAAGAGGGCGGTGATCTGCCGCGCCGGCTTCGGCGTTGGCGTGGCTGCCGGGGTGGGCGTGGGCGTCGGCGTAGGCATCGGCAGTAAGTACGTGAACACCAGCCGCGGGCGGATGCTTACGTCGTCCACCTCGCTGGAGGCGAAGTCGTAGCTCACCTGGCCGCCGCTGCCGCCGATGCCTTTGATCACCAGGCCGTTGTTCTGGGCTGCCCCGCGCACCCATTCGGACACCGCCTGGGTGACGTTGAAGCGCTCCCAGCGGCCAACGGCATCCAGCTTGCGCTGGTCCAGCAGCACATCGGTGCGGTCGGTGCCGATGCCGTTGGCCCCTGGCACGCTCCAGGCGACCGAGGAGGTGGCGCGGTTCCACGTAGCCTGCGTCTCGTTCCAGGAGCGGCGCAGCGCGTAGACTCCCGCCTGCACCCAGTTGTAGTCGTTGGAGCGGGTGCGCACGTAGAGCTCCAGAAAAGCCTCCTCGATGGTGGCGCCCTCCGGAACCTGTCCTGTTAGATCAAACCTGAACAGGGCTGCCCACACGTCCTGGGGCCGTACCGACACTCGCAAGTAGTTGCCCGTGTTCAGGTCAGGGCTCCATTGGTCGAGGTAGGTGTCAATCACCCCGTTGTAGGTGGTGTCGTTGGGCTGAAGCTCCACCCGGAAGCGCTGGGCCCTGGACACGCGCACCACGTCCACCATGTGGAAGATGTCGTCTCCGTCGTTCCCGTTCCAGATGCGAAAGTCGTGGCCGGGGTAGTTGGGACCGCCGGTCTGGCGATTGCCGAACCGCACATCGGTCAGCAGCTGGCTGACGGTGCGCCACTCGTTGGTGTTCTGCTTGCGCACCGTGAAGGCGACCTTGTACGGGTCGCTTACCGAGTCGTACTGGAGCTGCCAGGTGTCCGTGCCCCGGTCCAGGTAGGTGACGGTGATGCTGACCGTGTTGGTGCCGCCCAGGATGTAGCGGTCGTCCACGTCGAAGTACATGTAGGGGTTGCCGGTGGCGCCGTCGGTGCGGCGAGCGTAGCGTCCCTGCGGCGCGCTGGTCACATTCCACAGGGGCACCGTCTTGCCGCCGGGCACGTCGTCGTGCTGGTACAGCCAGAAGTCGAAGTTGCCCCGCTGTGGATACCAGGTGGAGCGCGTTTCCCGCAGCACGATCCACACCGAGGGCGTGTCCTCGACGGTGCGGCCGGCGTAGCGGTTGGTGAAGTGAAAGATCTGCTGCTCGAGGGGGGATGCCGACGAGACCAGGGAGTAGTTCACCAGGAAGTAGGCCGAGTGCTTGTTCAGCCCGTTGAGCATGGCCCAGTAGGTGTCGCTCTCCGTCGGCAGGAAGTCCCGGTAGACTTCCCAGGCCGAGGGCACGCGGCCCATGAAGGTGAACATGGGGTCGTACTGGCCGGCGCGGTAGTAGTAGTAGCTGGGATCGTCAATCACCTGGTCGTCGTGGTCCACCAGCAGCTTGTTGTGCTTCATGCCGATCCCCTTGTTGCCCGCGTAGTCGGTGAAGCTGCGGCGCTCGGCGCGGTCCAGGTAGAAGGGGGCATATTGCACAAAGAGCGGCTTGTTGCGCCACGCCTGCAGGTAGAGGTCGTTGATCTTGTTGACCGTGTTCACCCAGAGGGACGAGGTGAGGCCGTGTTGCTGCAAGCAGGCGTGGTACTGGGGCTCCGCCGGCATGGTCTCGCCGTAGATGCCGGTGCTGGTCTCGATCCAGGCTACGCGCGGGTCGTTGTCGTAGCGCGCGGCCGCGGCCTGGATGAACTGGCCCCATGCCTGTTGATAGGAGTTGGACCAGTAGCGGGGAATGGTCACCCCCTGGCAGACTACGTAGCCATCAGGGTGGCGTTGTTTGAACCAGTTGGGCAGCCACTCGCCGCCGCAGCACTGGCCGTCGTAGGTGTTGAACCCCAGCGCCACAGGCTTGCCCAGCTGCGCCTGGGAGGCGATCCAGTTGTCCACCCCCGTCCAGTCGTAAACGCCCTGGGCGGTGCCCTCGATCTCGCGCCAGCGGAAGACCTGATGCCCCCCCTTCACGAAGGGAAACTGCGCCGGATTGGCGTTGCGCCAGTCCAGAAAGACGTAGATGCCGGGAGAGGGCGCCGGCACCGCTTGCGGCGCTGCGGCCGGCTGCTGCCCCGTTGCGGCGGCGGAGAGCGCCGGCTGGGGCGCGCCGGCGAGCGCCTGGTTGCGCAACAGCACCGCCGCCAGAACCAGCGGCGCCGCCACAGCCAAAGCGAACAGCGTTCCTCGGCTCGGACTCCAGGATCGTCTCATGGATGTCGGCTCAGCGAATTCGTCGTTCGGTCATCAGCGCAGGTCCTGGGGCCACCGGGGCACAGGTCGCCTTAGTATACCACGGGCGCATGAAAAAGGCATGAACGCAATGCGCCGCGTGATGACAGTTTTGTCATGCCCGGGCTCAGCCTGCCCTGCCTGGCCAATTCTCCTGCCGCTCCGCCTATGCTATAATCGCGGCCATGACCCACCAGGACCAAAAGATCATCACTTCCTTTCAGCGGCGGCTGGAGATGGACAGCGCGTTGCGCAGCCTGGGCGAGACGACCAGCGAGTTCGCCTTGCGCCGTCTAGCGCAGGAGATCGTCGAGAAGTACGGCGATGACATCGTCGGTCCGCTGATCAGCTTGTTGGACACGTCGAACCCCCAGCTGCGGGGCGGCCTGGGCCATGTGGCGACGTTGGTGGACCGGTCCAAGATCGTGCCGGCGCTGCGCAGCACCGCCTACAACCGCAGCCTGTCCGACCAGGCGCGCATTGCCGCCATCACGATTTTGGAGCGATTCCTGGGCGTGGAGCCGGACCCCGACATGTACGTCGGCATGAGCGCGCCCGAGGAGATCGCTTTGCACTCGTTGCGAGAGGCCCTCGGCGAGGCGCGCAGCGATCCCCTGGTGCTGGTGGAGTACTTGGAGCAGCTGGCCCAGGAGCCGCCCGACGTGTTGTTGACCATGGTGCGGGCGGCGACGCGCTTGGAGGGCGCCGACGGGGTGGAGATGCTGCGGCTTTTTGCGCAGGACCCGTTCCAGCCGGCCGCGGAGGAGGCCATCCAGGCGTTGGGCAGTCGGTCGGAGCCGGAGGCCGTCCAGGCCTTGGAGGTGTTAGCGCTGCATCTGCCGCCTGGCCTCCGACGCCAGGCGGAGCGCTCGCTGCAAAAGCTGCGGCTGCGCGGGGTGCCGGCGCCTGCGCGGCGAGCGCCGCCGGCCGACGCGCGCTGTCTGGCCACGGCGCCCGACGCCCAGGGCAGACAGCTCCTCTGGTTTGTCCTGCCGAACCGGCAGAGTGACGACTACACCCTGTTGAGCCTGCTGATCTCCGACCGCCGTGGGGTGACGCAGGCCACCGCCGACCTGCACGCGGCCGCCAAGGCGCTGCCACCGCCGCAGGCCATCGGCCATCTCCTCGCCTGGTCGCCAGCTGAGCAGCCCATTGGCCCGCTGCTGGAGGCGCCCTTCGACTACGGCCGTCGCCAGGTGGCGCAGGCTGTGGAGCGCAACTGGCAGGCTGAGCGTCCGTTGCCCCTGGTCTACCGCGTGGTCAACCCCCTGCTGTGGACGTGGAGCGCGCCAAAGCCGGCTGAGCTGCCCGAGCCGGCTTCTCCGCCCGATCCCCGGCTCGGCCGGCTGCTGCAGCACTTAAGCCTTTTCAACCGCTGGTTCTTGCTCACCCCCGAGATCTACACCGTAGCGCAGGAGTTCATGGCTGCCCAGGAGGCGCTGGACCCCCGGGCGGTGGACCAGGCGATGACCACGCTGGTGCAGCGGCTGGCGGGCGACGCTGCGCTGCAGACGACCCTCAGCGCCCGTCTACTGGCTTTGCGCGAGTGGCTGGCCGTAGCCCAGGACACCGCAGCGGCGGACGAGGCCTGGCTGGCGGCCCAAACCCTGATCCGCGCCCCCCTGGAACAGCCGGTGCTGGCGCATCTTTGTCTGCTGGGGCTAAGGGTGGCGATGATCAACATTGCCCGCGGCCTGTCGTGGGAGCAGGTCGCCGAGCTGCTGGAGTGAACCCAGCCCAACGCCTGGGTTCACCCCAGCGCTTGTCCCCTAAAAGATGCCCAGCTCTTCCTTGGCCCAGTCGCTCATCATCTCCGGCGACCAGAAGGGGGTCCACACGATGTTGATGTTGACCGCCTCCAGCTCCGGGAAATAGCGCTTCACCGTGTTCTTCACGTCGTAGATGATCTGCGGGCCAGCCGGGCAGCCGGGGCTGGTCAGCGTCATGTCTATCTCGGCCCTGTTGTCCTCCACCTCAATGCCGTACACCAGCCCCAGGTCCACGATGTTCAGCCCGATCTCCGGGTCCACGACGTTCTGGCGGATGCGCTCGCGAATGTCGTCCACGGTCACAGCCATAGTGTCCTCCGGTTCCTCTCTCACTCCTCGGCCACCAAGAAGATGGCGCCATCCTTGACCACGACCTCGTAGGTCTGCACCGGCTCAAAGGCCGGCATGCACAGCGCGGCGCCGGTGCGGATGTCGAAGCGGGCGCCGTGGCGGGGGCACTCGATCTCGTAGGTGTCCACCATGTCGCCGTCGGCTAGGGGGCCGCCGTCGTGGGTGCACACGTCCTCGATGGCGTAGTACTGCTCGTTGTCCACGTTGAACAGGGCGATCAGATCGCCGTTCAGCTCGACGACTTTGCGGCCGCCGGGCGCGATCTCGCCCACCGAAGCAACTTTCACCAGCGTAGCCATAGCTTTTCTTGTCTTTCTCCTGGGTTTTCTGGGTTTTGCCGTTTACTCCTCGTGCGGCCACTCCTCGATGCCCCACACGCCGGCCTTGAGGGCCTTGAGGGGCAACAGCGCGCACTTCAGCCGCACCGGGCCGATCTCGATGCCCAGCAGGTCCAGGATGTCCTCCTTGGTCCAGCCACGCAGCTCCTCCAGCGTCTTGCCGATGATCTCCTCGGTCATCATAGAGGCAGAGGCCTGGCTGATGGCGCACCCGCGACCGTCGAAGGCCGCCTCCACCACTCGACCATCGCGGATCTTCAGCTCCAGGGTGATCTCGTCCCCGCAGAAGGGGTTGTGGTCGTGGTAGACGATGTCCGGGTGGTCGAGGTGCCCCTTGTTGCGCGGGTACCGGTAGTGGTCGAGGATGTTCTCGCGGTATAGAGCGTCCATGGGGAATAACCCTGCCCGTGGGCTGCGGGGCCGCCGTCACGCCGCAAAGACGTGTTGTACCCTCTCCAGGGCGGCCGCCAAACAGTCCACCTCGCCGGGGGTGTTGTAGAAGTAAAAGCTGGCCCGCGCCGAGGCCACGATGCCGTAGAAGTCGTGGATGGGCTGGGCGCAGTGATGGCCGGCCCGCACGGCAATGCCCTCGGCGTCCAGGATGGCTGCGACGTCGTGCGGGTGGATGCCCTCCAAGGTAAAGGCCACCACGCCGCCCCGTTCGCCGTTGGTCGGCCCCAGGATGCGCAGCCCCTCCACCTGGGACAGGCGGTCCACAGCGTAGCGCACCAGGGTGCGCTCGTGCTCGCGCACGTTCTCCATGCCCAGGCCGGCCAGGTAGTCCACCGCTGCGCCCAGGCCGATGGCCTCGGCGATCGCCGGGGTGCCGGCCTCGAACTTCCACGGCAGCGCGTTCCAGCGGGACCCCTCCAGCCGCACCTCCCGGATCATGTCGCCGCCGCCCTGGAAGGGGGACATGCGCTCCAGCAGCTCTCGACGCCCGTAGAGCACGCCGAGGCCGGTAGGACCGCACATCTTGTGGCTGGAGAAGGCCAGGAAGTCGGCGCCCAAGGCCTGCACGTCCACCGGCATGTGGGGCACGCTCTGCGCGCCGTCCACCAGCGCCAGCGCGCCCACCCGGTGGGCTGCGGCCACCAGCTCCGCCACAGGGTTGATAGTGCCCAGCACGTTGGACATGGCCACGAACGCGAAGAGCTTGGTGCGCTCGGTGAGCAAGGTGTCCAGCAGGTCCAGGCGCAGGCGGCCCTCAGGGCTCAGGGGCACGTAGCGCAGGGTAGCGCCGGTGCGCTGGCAGATGAGCTGCCACGGCACGATGTTGGAGTGGTGCTCCATCTGCGTGATCAGCACCTCGTCTCCCGGCCTGAGGTGGTCCAGCCCCCAGCTGTAGGCCACCAGGTTAATAGCCTCGGTGGTGTTGCGGGTGAAGATGATCTCCTTGGCGCTGGCCGCGTTGATGAAGCGGGCGATGCGGCTGCGCGCCGCCTCGTACTGGGCCGTGGCCTCCTCGCTCAAGGTGTGGACCCCGCGGTGCACGTTGGCGTTGGTCTGCCGGTAATAGGTCTCCATGGCCTGCAGCACCGGCAGCGGCTTCTGCGAGGTGGCCGCGTTGTCCAGGTAGACCAGGGGGCGGCCGTGGACCTGGCGCTGTAGGATGGGGAAGTCGGCGCGAATTTGCTCAAGGCTCTTCACGGTGGTTGCTCCCTTGGCGATAGGCCTCGATGGCTCGCTTCAGGGTGTGGAAGGCCAACAGGGCGCAGCGTTCGCGGCTGCGGGCGATCTCGGGGCCCAGCAAGGCCAAGAGGGGCTCGGCTGCGGCCGCCTCCACTTCTGGCAAGGGCCGGCCCTGCATCATCTCCATGAGCATGGAGGCGGCCGCCTGGCTTACCGTGCACCCCTGGCCCTCGAAGGCCAGCGTGAGCCGCTGCTCTGGCCCCTCCACCGCCAGGTACACCGTCACCTCGTCGCCGCAGCCGGGGTTGTAGCCGGTCTGCACGGCGTGGGGCTGCCGGAGACGATGGCGATGGCGGGGGCTTTGGTAGTGGTCAAGGATCAGCTCGATGTGCTGCTGGCGTTCCATAGGCGACGCGGACAGGGTGAAACGGCCCGATCAGCGCTCCGCCACGGCGGGCCAAGCGCGGACCGGGCCGATTATCGCGCCGCCAGCGCCAGCAGGCAAATGCCGCTACCGCTCGATGGGCACTCCCACCAGGTTGCCCCACTCAGTCCAGCTACCGTCGTAGTTGCGGACGTTGGGGTAGCCCAACAGGTAGGTGAGCACGAACCAGGTGTGGCTGGAGCGCTCGCCGATGCGGCAGTAGGCGATGATGTTGTCGTCCGGCTTCAGGCCGTTTTGCTCCTCGTAGAGCTTGCGCAGCTCCTCGGCCGGCTTGAAGGTGCCGTCGGGGTTGACGGCCTGGGCCCAGGGGATGTTCTTGGCGCCGGGGATGTGGCCGCCGCGCAGCGCGCCCTCCTGCGGATAGTTGGGCATGTGCAGCAGCTCGCCCTTGTACTCGCCCGGCGAGCGGACGTCCACCAGGGGGAGCCCCGCCTGCACGTGGGCCAGCACCTGGTCGCGGAAGGCGCGGATCTTGTAGTCCGCCCGGGCCTGCGCCTTGTACTGGGTCGGCGGGTAGGTGGGCACCTCCTTGGTCATGGGCCGCCCCTCGGCCTCCCACTTGGCGCGACCGCCGTCCATCACCTTGGCGTTGGTGTGGCCGAAGAGCTGGAACACCCAGAACGCATAACACGCCCACCAGTTGTTCTTGTCGCCGTAGAACACCACCGTGGTGTCGTTGGCGATGCCGTTGGCGGACATCAGAGCCTCGAACCGCTCGCGAGTCAGGTAGTCGCGGCGGATCTGGTCGTTGAGGTCCTTCTGCCAGTCAATCTGGACGGCGCCGGGGATGTGTCCCGTGCTGTAGAGCAAGATGTCCTCGTTGGACTCCACCAGGCGCACCTTGGGGTCGTTCAGGTGCTCGGCAACCCAATCGGTAGTGACCAAGACCTCAGGATGGACGTAGCCTTTCATGCGACACCTCCGTTAGGCTAGCTGCCGGCAGCAGGGGGAGTCGCCGCCGGCTCACGTTAGAGAGATACTGACAAGGCCATCGGTCTGAAAGCCCTTGGCCTAGCCGCCGATGATCTTGCGCGCGATTACGTGTTCCAGCTTGCGGCGCACGCCCTCCACCGGCACTCGGTTCAGCACTTCCTCGAAGAAGCCGGTGACGATGAGCTGCTCCGCCTGGTAGCGGGAGAGGCCGCGCGCCATTAGGTAGAACAGGTACTCCGGCTCGATCTTGCTGACGGTGGCGCCGTGGGTGCAGCGCACGTCGTCGGCCTCGATCTCCAGGCCGGGGATGCTGTCTGCCCGCGCCCGCTTGTCCAGCACCAGGTTGTCGTTCTTCTGGTAGGCGTCGGTCTTCTGGGCGTGGGGATGCACCTTGATGCTGCCGGAGTACACCGAGCGGGAGCGCCCGCGCAGCGCGCCCTTGAACAGCAGGTCGCTGGTGCAGTGGTCGGCGATGTGGTTTTGCAGGGTGTGGTGGTCAATGTGCTGGCGGCCGCTGGGGAAGTAGAGGCCCAGCAGCTCGCCGTGGCCGCCCCGCTCCTGCAGCTGCATCTCCAGGTTGATCTTGCTGAGCCGGCTGCCCCAGGAGCTCAGGATCCAGGTGAGCTGCGCGTCGCGCTTCATCTGGGCCTGCTGGGTGCTGAAGTGCCAGGTGTTGACGTTCCAGTCCTGGTAGTGCAGGTAGCGCACCACCGCCGCCGGGTGGGCGACGATCTCCACCACCCCGCTGTGGAAGGATGCCTCTTGGTCGGCGCTGACCAGGTCGTCCACGTAGGTGACCTCGGCGCCGGCGTCAGCGATCAGCAGGGTGTGGCTGAAGTCGGCCAGCCCCCCGCGCATGGTGGTCACGCCGTGCAGGGGCAGCTCGATCTGCACGTTGCGCGGCACGTAGAGCACCGTGCCGCCGGTGACGAAGGCGGCATGCAGGGCCGTGAACTTGTTGGCGTCCACGGGCACGTTGTCGGTCATGAAGTAGCGCTGGACCAGCTCCGGGTACTCTCGGATGGCGGTGTCCAGGTCGGTGAAGATGACCCCCTTAGCCTCCAGGGCCGGGTCCAGCCAGCGGTAGCGCACTGCGCCGTCCTGGGTGACCAGCTGACCGGCCGACTCGACGGTGGCCAGCTCCTCCTGCAGGTGGGCCGGCAGCTCGGCCGTGCTGGCCACGCGCAGGCCGCTCACCGGCGAGTCGGGCAGGCGGAAGTCAGCTAGGTCCAGGCCCGTGAGCTTGGTGCGGCGCCACTCCTCCTCGTTGCCGGTGGGCCAGGGGATCTCCTCGTAGAAGCGCCAGCCGCGCTGGCGCAGGTCCAGGAACCACGTGGGTTCGTTGCGCAGGGCGGAGAGCGCCTCGACCCCCTCGGCGGTCAAGGCAAGCTCCGATCGAACCTTCAGTTGCGTCGTCATGCGTTCCTCGCGTGCACAGGCAGGCGTTGCGGCCTAGCCGATGGTGCCCTCCATCTGGAGCTGGATCAGGCGGTTCATCTCCACGGCGTACTCCATGGGGAGCTCCTTCACCATGGGCTCGATGAAGCCGCTGACGATCATGGTGGTCGCCTCTTCCTCGCTGAGCCCGCGGCTCATCAGATAGAAGAGCTGCTCCTCGTTCACCTTGCTGACGCTGGCCTCGTGGCCCACCTGCACGTCCTGCTCGTCAATCTCGATGTAGGGGTAGGTGTCGGAGCGGCTCTGGTCGTCCAGCAGCAGCGCGTCGCACACCACGGTGGACTTGGAGCCCACTGCGCCCTTGGCCACCTTGAGCAGGCCGCGGTAGGAGGCGCGGCCGCCGTTCTTGCTGATGGACTTGGAGATGATCTTGGACGAGGTGTAGGGCGCGCCGTGGATCACCTTGCCGCCGGCGTCCTGGTGCTGGCCGCGGCCGGCGAAGGCGATGGAGAGGATCTCGCCGTGGGCGCGGGGGCCCAACATGTACACCGCTGGGTACTTCATGGTGACCTTGGAGCCCAGGTTGCCGTCAATCCACTCCATGGTGGCGCCCTCGTAGGCCACCGCGCGCTTGGTCACCAGGTTGTACACGTCGGTGGACCAGTTCTGGATGGTGGTGTAGCGACAGCGGCCGTTCTTCTTGACGATGATCTCCACCACGGCGCTGTGCAGCGAGTCGCTGGCGTAGATGGGCGCGGTGCAGCCCTCCACGTAGTGGACGCTGGCGCCCTCCTCCACGATGATCAGGGTGCGCTCGAACTGGCCCATGTTCTGGGCGTTGATGCGGAAGTAGGCCTGCAGCGGGATGTCCACGTGCACCCC
The DNA here is from genome assembly GCA_025055015.1 of Caldilineales bacterium. GTDB lineage: Bacteria > Chloroflexota > Anaerolineae > JAAEKA01 > JAAEKA01 > JANWYQ01. The sequence continues at coordinate 1,777 of JANWYQ010000169.1, read as the reverse complement.
CTTGGGGACGTAGACGAAGCTGCCGCCCGACCACACCGCCGAGTTCAGCGCGGCGAACTTGTTGTCCGACGGCGGGATGACGGTGCCGAAGTACTCCTTGAAGATGTCCTCGTGCTCCTTCAGCCCGGTGTCGGTGTCCAGGAAGATCACGCCCTGGCGCTTCCACTGCTCCTGCAGGGAGTGGTAGACCACCTCAGACTCGTACTGCGCGCCCACGCCGGCCAGGAACTTGCGCTCGGCCTCCGGGATGCCCAGGCGGTCGAAGGTGGTCTTGATGCTCTCCGGGATCTCGTCCCAGCTCTTGCCCTGCTTCTCGGTGGGCTTGATGTAGTAGTAGATGTCGTCGAAGTCAATGCCGCTGAGGTCCGCGCCCCAGGTGGGCATGGGCTTGGAGAGGAAGATGTCCAGCGAGCGATGGCGGAACTCCCGCATCCAGGCGGGTTCCCGCTTCATGTCGCTGATCTGGTCAATGATCTCGTGGTCCAGGCCCTTGCGCGCCTTGAACACGTACTCCTCCGGCATGGCAAAGCCATACTGGTACTCTTCCTTGATGCCGGCCAAGGCCTCGCGGTCGGTTGCGGTTGCCATAGGATCCTCCTCGCACGATCCATCAACACAGGGTTACGCCGTCACCAGCGCCGGCTCGTCGAACTGCTGCTTAACCCACTGGTAGCCCTTCTCCTCGAGGGTAGCAGCCAGCTCCGGCCCGCCGCTCATCACCACGCGGCCGTTGTAGAACACGTGGACGAAGTGCGGCTTGACGTAGTTGAGGATGCGCTGGTAGTGGGTAATCAACAGGATGCCCAGGTTGGGGCCGGCCAGCTTGTTCACGCCGTCGGCCACGATGCGCAGGGCGTCAATGTCCAGGCCACTGTCGGTCTCGTCCATGATGGCGATCTTGGGCTGCAGCATGGCCATCTGCAGGATCTCCACCCGCTTCTTCTCGCCGCCGCTGAAGCCCTCGTTCAGGTAGCGCCGGGCGAAGGAGCGGTCCACGTGGAACTCGTCCATCTTCTGCAGCAGCTCGGCGCGGAACTCCTTCATGGGCATCAGGTTGGAGCCGATGACGCCCGGCTTGTCGCCCACGGCGGGCTTGTCGGTGTAGCCGCGGATGTTGCTCACCGCCGTGCGCAGGAAGTTGGACATGCTCACGCCCGGCACGGCCACCGGGTACTGGAAGGCCAGGAACAGGCCCTTGCGCGCCCGCTCGTTGGGCTCCAGCTCCAGGATGCTCTCGCCGTCCAGCAGGATGTCGCCCTCGGTGACCTCGTAGTGGGGATGGCCCATGATGGCGTAGGCCAGGGTGCTCTTACCGGAGCCGTTGGGCCCCATCAGCGCATGGATCTCGCCCTGGCGCACGGTTAGGTTGACGCCCTTCAGCACCTCCAGGTCGCTATCTGCTACCTTGACCCGCAGGTCCTTGATCACAAGCTCACTCGGCATGGGTTGTGAAAGCTCCTTTTCTATGGTGTTGGTGATGGTTGCGCAAGCCAGGGCCGCCCAAGGGGCGAGAGGCCCTGGGGACTTGTCAGAGAAAAGCTGCGGCATCGCGCCCAGCTATCAAGCGGCAGCTCGCGACGCCGGGACCGCGGACGGGGCAACCTCGGTGCGGTCCGTCACGACAAACAGACAGCTAGTGTGGCCGTCGTGGATGCACGCGCTCAGCGACACGTCCGCGCCCAGGGCCTGGGCAAAGGCATCCCGCTCCATCTCGCACACGTCGCGGTGCACCGAGGCCAGCTCGTGGTAGGGGCAGTTGTACTCCCGCAGCATGATC
>JANWYQ010000132.1 GCA_025055015.1 Caldilineales bacterium | reverse complement strand
GGTGACACGGCCGCGGGGAATGCCGCCCACCCCCAGGGCCAGGTCCAAGGAGAGCGCGCCGGTGGGGATGGCCTCCACCTGCATGTTGGCCGCCTCGCCCAGCTTCATGATCGCGCCCTCGCCAAAGCGCTTGCGCAGGTTTGCTACAGTGGTTTCCAGAGCCTTGCTCTTGCCGTCGCCGGCCATGTCTGGTGCCTCCGGGAAGTGGTAGACGCCGCGATGTTCGAGGGGAGCAACGCGGGCGATGCGAATCGGCCAGGCAGCCTGGCCCTTATGCCCTTCTGTCTCAACGGAACGGCCTGCAGTTTAGCACGAATGTTCTGATCTGTCAAATCAAAGGAGCCTTTGGCGAGTTGCCACGCCCGAACGGCCATGCTATAATGGCCATCAGACCCCGCCCCAGCTAGCCTTCATTGATTCACAACCGTGACCGGCCAACCATCCGTGGACACCAAGCAGTCACCCGCAGAGCATAAGGCGCAGCCCTCGGAGAAGCTCCGGGTCAACATGATGCAGGTGGTCCGCAACGTGCCCCTGTTTGCCTCCTTGCGCGAGCGGGACTGGGAGGACGTGGTCAACCTGCTCAACGCCATCTGTTTCCCGCGCGATGCCTATGTTTTTTTTGAGGGCGATCCCCCGGAGTACCTCTACATCGTGTGGATGGGGCGCATCAAGCTTATCCGCCACTCGCCTGACGGCCGCGACGTGGTGTTGGACGTGCTGGGCCCCGGTCGGCTGATCGGCGAGCTGGCCGTGTTCGAGGGCGCGCCTTACAGCCAGACCGCGCAGACCATGGAGGAGGCGGCGCTGATTACCATCGCGCGGGCTGACTTCCTCTACCTCCTGGAGCGCTATCCCTCCCTGGCCATGGCGGTGATCAACGAGCTGGGTCGGCGGCTGCGGGTGGCCAACGACCTGGTGCAGAGCCTGGCGGTGGACCGGGTGGACCGGCGCATCGCCCGCGCGCTGCTGCGCCTCTCCCTCTACAACAGCGTGCGCACCGACGAGGGGATCATGATCCAGATGCGGCTCACCCGGCAAGACCTGGCCGACATGACGGGGACCACCGTGGAGACCGCCATTCGGGTGATGAGCCGCTTTCGCAAGGAGGGCTGGATTACGACCCAGCGGGGGCGGGTGATTATCAAGCAGCCCGAAGCGCTTGAGCAGATCGCCAACCAGCGCTAGCCGTGACCTCTGCAGCCGTCCTTCGCAAGCGTGAGTCTCTGGGCAACGGGTGGGTTGTGCGTGTCTCTGCGGCCGAGGCTGCGTCGCGTCGGCCGGGCCAATTCCCGATGCTTTCGCGCAGACGATTGCGGAGACGGCGAGGACCACGATGCGAGCGTTGATCCAACGGGTCAGCGAGGCGTCGGTGACCGTGGATGGCCGTACGGTGGCGGCCATCGGCCGAGGCTTCCTGGTGCTGCTGGGCGTGACCCACGACGACGGCGAGGCGGAGGCGGCGTGGCTGGCCCGCAAGGTGGCCGGGCTGCGCGTGTTCGACGACGCCCAGGGCAAGATGAACCTGAGCCTGGCGGACGTGGGCGGCGCCGTGCTGGTGGTCAGCCAGTTCACCCTCTACGGCGACGTGCGCCGCGGGCGGCGACCCAGCTTCACCGCCGCAGCGCGGCCTGAGCACGCCGAGCCGCTCTGCAACCGCTTCGTCGAGCTGTTGCGGGCCGAGGGACTGCCGGTGGCCACGGGCGTGTTCGCCGCGCTGATGCAGGTGCGGCTGGTGAACGACGGACCGGTGACCCTGTGGCTGGACACGGCGGAGCTGATGCGCGAGGGGTAGGCGGCTGGGGCGCGCTCTGCCTGGACCTAGATCGGAGGAACCCATGGACGCCACCAAGCGAGAGAACCTTCTGTTGCTGGCTGAGGCCATGGCCCAGGAGCTGAGCGACTATCTGTTGGGCGACTCCCTTTACCGCCAGCTCATCGTGAAGACCCCCCAAGGCGTGAAGCAACCCAAGATGAGCCTGGGCGCTCTGCTGGAGCACCTAGAGGCGCTGACCGCAGCCGAGGCGGAGATGACCCCCGACCAGCGGCAGCGGCTGCGCGCGGTGCAGGAGCAGGTTACCCTGGCCCGGCGCTCCTTCGCCGAGCAGTGGCGGGCCAAGCTGCGCCGAGAGCTGCACGGCCTGCTGAGCTCCTGGCGTTGGTACCTGGAGGACGCTGCCCAGAACGTGAAGGCTCGCCAGAACTACCCCACCGAGGTCTCCACCCGCACCCGGCTGGCGCTGCTCTTGGAGGCTTTGGGGAACGAGCCGGAGGTCGCCGACGATCGTCGCGAGCTGGCCCAGCTGGATCGGCGGCTGCAGGCCATGTTCCAGAGGGGCGCCTACATCGGCCCTCGCGAGGAACAGGCCCGCTACCCGGCGGATCGCGCCTGGTGGCTCTACGGCCGGCTCAAGGACACTGACGAGTAAGGGGGCCGGCCGCTAGGACGTGGCCAGGTAGGGAAGCAGAGCTGCTTCGATCGCTTCGTCTTGCACCAGCTCCTTCACCGCCCACAGGCTCATGACCCGAGCGCTCATGGGAGACATGCTGGCCTGGTCCTCCAACGCCAGCGCCATTTGGAAGTATTCGGCAGCTATCTCGACTTCCCCGAGCATCGCCATAGCCAGGCCGAGCGTCCTGAACACGGCCGCGTTGGGCAGGGGAGACAGCTTGGGGTCTGTCAGCAGCTCCACTGCCGCCTCAGGTTCGCCGAGCCAGCAGTGGGCCATGCCGATCTTGGCGGAGGTTGCTAGGGACTGCGGTTGGTCCTCGCCCACGCGAGACATGACAACGCGCCGCCAGAGACGTCGAGCTGTGGCGACGTCTTCGCGAAGGTAGGCCAGGACTGCGCTGTGGTAGGTCGTCTCGATGGGCGGCAGGCGGTTTTCGTCGAGCATCTGCTGGGCCAGGTCCAGCTGTCGTTCGATCAAAAGGACCTGGAGCAACGTCTCGGTCAGATCGTCCGTGATGTGTGGGCTTTGCTGCCACGCCTGGACCGCCTTGTCCCACAGCCGCAAGCCCATCAACAGGATGAGGCGCATGGTCTGCAGGGACCACCGATCGTGAGCATCGTCCGTGTTTTGGCTCAGCTCCCACAGGCGTTCCGCCGTCTCGTCGGCGTATTCTGAAATGTGGTAGGTCAACACCACCCAGCCGAGGGCCGTCCAGAGGGATGCCTCGTTCGGGTTGGCCACGGCCAGCGCATGCAGCTCCTGAACGCCGGGGGCCACGTCGCCGGCGCCGATGCGGGCCAGCAGGAGGTCCTTTAGCCACTCGAGGCGGCGCTCTGGCGCCAGCGTCTGGACCTGATCGAACAGCGCCTGCGTCACGCCCCACTCTCCTCGTCGGGCTTGCACCTGCGCCAGCGTCCAAAGAGCCCTGATGAAGAGCTCCCCCAGCTCGGTGTTGGGGCGACGGCGATGCTCCGGCACGCGCCGAAGGCGCTCAATCAAGCGCTCCAACAGGGTGACCGCCTCCTCTAGCTGCCCGTCCCCAACCAGCCGGTTGGCCTGCATCATCATGTCCCAGTAGCTGCCGGGAAGGGCGATGGGGCTCGGGGGTCGGCCTTGAGTTCTCTCGGGCATAGGTGGCACCGGTAGGGGGTCGGCAGCAGCGTCACGCCGGGGAGCCGGCGCTCTGGCTGCGCCTGTGCCAGAGGCTGCCCAGCTCGGCCGTCAACATGCCGGCGAGGATGAGCGCGCTGCCGAGCAGCTGCCGCGGCCCCAGGATCTCGCCGATCAGCAGGTAGCTGAAGACGCCGGCGAACACGGGCTCGGCCGCGAAGATCAGCGCCGTGTGGGTGGGCGAGGTGGCCTGTTGGGCGCGGCTCTGCACGAAGAAGGCCAGCGCGGTGGCCAGCAGCCCGGTGAAGGCAGCGGCGAACCAAACGTTGCGCGCCGGCCACGGCAAGGGCTGCTCCACCGCCAGGGCGGCCAGGCTGCTCAGCACGGCCACCGTGGCGATCTGCGCCAAGGCCAGCCGCGCCGGCGACCAGGTCGGCGCAAAGCGCCCTACCAAGAGGATGTGCGCAGCGAAGCTGAAGGCGCAGGCCAACACCAACAGGTCGCCCAGCCCGACGGCCAGGTTGGGCTCCAAGCTGAGCAAGGCAAGGCCAACGGCGGCCAGCAGCACGCCTGCCGTGGGGCCTAGGCCCGGCGCGCGACGGAGGAAGATGGCCTGGCCCACAGGCACCAGGACCACCGACATCCCGGTGATGAAGCCGGCCTTGGCCGGGGTAGTGTAGCGTAGACCGAAGGTTTGAAACGCATAGCCGGCGAAGAGGGCAAGGCCCACCAGGACGCCGGGCAGAGCGCGGGCCAAGGGGCGGCGGTCGTGGGGCAGAGGGGAGGACGCCTCGCGCGCCAGAGGGAGGAGCACCGCTGCTGCCAGCGCAAAGCGCAGCGCCAGGAAGGCGAACACCGGAAAGCCCATCACCGCGTCCTGCACCATCACGAAGGTGGCCCCCCACACCGCAGTGACGAACAGCAGCGACGCGTCCGCTGCAAGTTGATGTCGCGTCACAAGAGACCAGGGCCTCAGCGCTCGCTGACCAGGTTGGCCTGCACCGTGCGCACCAGGCTCTCCGCAGCCAGGTCGGGCAGGCAGTAGCACGGCGCGCCCATAGCGTCGGCCAGCGCCTGCGCCAGCCCGCGATCGAAGGCGGCGTGCTCCATGTTCACCACCACGCACCGGATATGAGCCTGTCCGATCAGGTGGGCCATGGCCATGGCCTCCTCCTGGGCCGGCATGCCGGTCATGCTCACGTTCCCGGCGCCGTCGGTGAGCAGGATGATGATGGGCCGCGTCTCCGGGTCCCGGCGCACTGCGCCTTGGCAGATGCGATAGGCCAGCAGGAGGCCGCTGCTCAGCGGCGTCTTGCCGCCCACGGGGATCTCCTTCAGCGCGCGGCTGGCTAGGTCCACGCTGGACGTCGGGGGCAGCACGAGCCGGGCGCGCTCTTTCTGGAACACCACCAGCCCGACCTGATCGCGGCGCTGGTAGGCATCCATCAGCAGGCTCATGATGGCGCCCTTGGTGGCCTCCATGCGCTCGGCGGCGGCCATGGACCAGCTGGCGTCCACCACAAAGAGGATCAGGTTGTTGGCCCGTCGCACGCGCACCTTGCGCTGCAGGTCCTGCTTGCGCAGCTCCAGCGCCATGGCTTCCTCCCCGCGCGCGATGGCCTCCTCGTGGCGCTGTTTCTGGTAGACGGCGGCGGTGCGCAGGGTGGCGTCGAAGGCGATGTCGTCAGGGCGCTCGCCGGCGGGCCGGCTCTTGATGTATCGCCCGCGCTTGCGGTCGGTGCGGGTTACGCTGCGCCGGCCGGCTTGACGGCGTGTCAGGCGGTCCAGGGGGGTGTCCAGCCGCTTGGACTGGAACACCTGGCCGATCTGCACGGGTTTCGTCTTGCCGTCCTTGTCGCCGGCCTGACGGCTTTGGGGGGCGGAGGTGTCGGTGGGGGGGAGGCCCGACTGGCTATCGGCGTCTAGCGCGTCGGTCCCCTCAGGGCTTTTTTTGAGTCTTCGCTCCCCTGCGTTAGGGTCTGAGCTGCCTGCGCTTCGGCCTGGGCCTGTTCCTGCGCCTTGCGCAGGCGGTCGGCCAGCTGGCTCTGCTCCAGCGCCGTCTCTTGGAAGGGCTGGCGCTTCAGGCGGTGGGGCAAGGCCAGCTCGGCGGCCAGCAGGATATCCCGGTCGGTGACCCGCAGGCGGCCCTCGTAGGCGGCGTGGGCGCGGGCGGCCTTCAGGATGACGATGTCGGCGCGGTGGCCGTCCACCTTGAACTCCGACGTCAGGGCGGCGATGGCGAAGAGGTCCTGGTCGGTGTAGGTCACCAGCGGCAGGCGGTCGCGCGCCTGGCGGATGCGCTCCGACAGGGCTTGCTCCTGGGGCTCCCAGGCCGCGCGGAAGCCGTCGGGGTCCTGCTCAAAGGCGATGCGGCGCTTGACGATCTCCACCCGCAGCCGCGGGTCGTGGATGCCGGTCATGTCCACGGCCAGGCCAAAGCGGTCCAGGAGCTGCGGCCGCAGGTCCCCCTCCTCGGGGTTCATGGTGCCTACCAGGATGAAGTTGGCAGGGTGGCTGAAGCTGATGCCCTCCCGCTCCACCACGTTGATACCCATGGCCGCGCTGTCCAGCAACAGGTCCACCACGTGGTCGTCCAGGAGGTTGACCTCGTCCACGTAGAGCAGGCCGCGGTTGGCGGCCGCCAGCACGCCCGGCTCGAAGTGGCGCTCGCCCTTCTTGATGGCCTTCTCGATGTCCAGGGTGCCAACCACTCGATCTTCGGTGGCGCTGACGGGCAGGTCCACAAAGCTGGTGCGGCGGGTGGTCACCGGCAGCACCTCGCCCGCCTCGACCCGCGCACGGCACTCGTCGCAGTAGGTCGCCGGCAGGTTCGGGTCGCAGCCGAAGCGACAGTCGGCCACCACCTCGATCTCCGGCAGCAGGTAGGCCAGGGCGCGGGCCGCGGTGGACTTGGCCGTGCCGCGCTCCCCGCGAATGAGCACGCCGCCGATCTGGGGATGGATGGCGTTGAGGATGAGGGCGCGCTTCATGCGCTCCTGGCCGACGATAGCGGTGAAGGGAAAGATGCGTGACATGAAAGAGATGGGCTCCGGTGCAGTGAGATCGCTTGGTTCTTCCACAGGCATTATACCGGCAGGGAGGGTTTCGCGAAAATCTCACCCGAGGTCTGACCGGAACCTGCGCTACCCTCCTCCCTGGCGGCGCCGTTCTTGTCCGGTGGGCGAGGCCTGCCTTCATTGGGCTGCTCGGATGTAGTCCAGCACCCGCCCGTAGACCAGGTAGGTGGCGGGCGTGGGACGGTAGGCATCCAGGTAGTGGGTGGTGTCCTCGTAGAGCAGCAGCTCGTGGGGCACGCCGGCGGCGTCCAGCGCTGCGGCCAGTGCCTCCGCCTGGTTGTAGGGGATGACCTCGTCGTTGTAGGTGTGGATCACCAGGGTGGGCGGCAGGTGCTCGGCGAAGAACACCGGCGACAGGTTGAAGAAGAAGGCCGGATCTCGATCGGGGCGGCCTAGGGCGGCCACCGCCATGTCGTACGGGGGTGGGATGCTGAGCTCGGTGTCGTAGAGGGCCTGCACGCCCAGGAAGGCATCGCTGATCCCTCCCACGCTGATGAGCGCCTGCGGCGGCCGGGCCAGGTCGGGCAGCATGCGGAAGAGGATCAACGAGCTGAAGCTGCCGGCCAGGCCCAACCAGCGGTCGTCGGGCGGCAGCCAAGGCGCCAGCCGGCCTGCCTGCCAGAGCTCGACGGCCGCGCGCGCCTGCCGCGCGTGCAGGTCAATGTCCAGGCCGGCGCTGACGTGGGGCCCCAGGGCCAGCACCGGGTTGCCCTCGCGCGTCAGGGCCACCGAGACCGCGTTCCAGTTGAGGGGGTGGCTGGGGTAGAGGACGACAAGAGGCAGGGGGGAGGTGCGGGAACTGGGAGAACTGGGGAAACTCGGGGAACTGGGTAGATACAGGTGGGCGTTGTCAATGCGCGCGCCGTCCAGGGTGAAGCTGAAGGGGATGCGGGTGGCGGCCATGGGCTCCGGAAACTGGGAGCGCTCGAGGACCGGCTCGCCGACGGCCGGGTCGGTGGGGCGGAGCACAGCAGGGCGACGGACGGGCAGCGTGAAGTCCACGCTGAGCGGCTGACCCGCCGCCAGCTGCACCGGCGCTCCGTTGACTGCTTCGAACCCCCAGGCGCCGGCCATAGGCGTGTAGCGGCCCGGCGGAATGCCCTCCAGGCGGAAGCGGCCGGCGGCGTCGGTCCGGGTTGAGATCACCTGCCCGCGCACCGTGGCCACCAGCGCCACGGCGTCGGCCACGGGGCGACCTGCCTCGTCCCAGACGTGGCCCGTGAGCGTAGCCGTAGGCGACGGGGTGGAGAAGAGCAACAGCGGTGGAAAGGCCCTGCGCAACCTGTAGCCGAGCACGTTGCTCAGCGCCTCGGGGTCTGCCGTCCGGCAGCCGCTCAGCGCCACCGCCACCATCAGGAGCAGGAGAAACCGTCTACAGCGCAGCACAACCATATCACTTGCCTGCGGCCCAGGAGGTTCACCTACCATATATACTCAAGACGACCATCAGCCCGAGAAGGTGTGCTCTCTCTGTGAAGAGGGGATAAACAAAAAAGTGGGGATAGAAACGTTTAACTGATTGCTTTGCGAGGATAGCAAGCTTTTGCCGGGTTCAACGCGGCTCCATATAATCGGAGAGGTCACGGTCGCCTACAATGTCGGTTTCATGGACGAGGTGCGACATGATCTTTTTCAGTTGGACAGCTGCTCGCCGGGCGCTTGCCCGGATCACGTGGGCGTGTATGGCGACGCTGGCCATCTTGGCCGGTGGCGGGCGTCTCTCCGACGCCCAGAGCTACGACGTGTGTCCATCAGGGTGTCGCCATACGTCGGTGCAGACGGCTATCAACGCGGCCAGCCCAGGCGCAACGGTGCGGGTGGGCCCCGGCGTCTACCGAGAGACGCTGCGGTTGAAGGCGGGGGTGCAGGTGGTCGGCGCTGGGCCGGATCAGACCATCGTGCAGGGCAACGGCAGCGCCACCGTCGTGACGGCTAGCGGCAGCCAGATCGGCCGCAACACGCTGCTGGAGGGGATGACCATCACCGGCGGCGGTGGGCGCTTCGGCGGCGGCATCCAGGTCAGCAGCGGCGCTGCGCCCACGCTGCGTCGGCTGTGGGTGGTGGACAACGCCGCCGTCGGTGGGCCGTCGGGCGGCGGCATCCTGGTGAGCGACGGCGCTCACCCGCTGCTGGAGGAAGTGAAGCTACAGGGCAACCGCGCCAACAGCGGCTCAGCCATCTCCGTGTGGCAGGCGCAGGCGACCCTGCGGCGCTGCACAGTGGTGGAAAACGGGGACCCTGCTGCGGTTCCGCTCTACGGCGCGATCCTGGTGGATGGCGGCTCCACGGTGACCATCGAGGAAACGCTGTTTCGTGGCAATAGGGCGCAGTTCGGAGGTGGGCTGGCGGTAGCCGGCCGCGCCTCGGTGACGGTGGTGGGAGGCCGCTTCTGGGGCAACACGGCCACCGTCCAAGGTGGCGCCATCGTGGTGGTGGGCGGCGGGCGCCTGCTGCTGGACGGCGTAGCGGTGGAACGCAACCGCTCGGCGCTGGACGGCGGAGGGCTCACGGTGGCCGACGCCGAGGCCACGGTGGTCAACAGCGTCTTCGCCCGGAACACGGCGGCCCGCGACGCCGGTGGTGTTAACTTGCCCCAAAGCAGCCGGCTGACCCTGCGCCGCAGCACGGTGGAGGAGAACTTGGCGGGCCGTTTCGCTGCGGGCGTTGCCGTCCAGTATGGCTCGCAGGCGCTGCTAGAGGGCAACGTCATTCGCAACAACCGGGTCCTGAACACAGACCCAGACCCCAGCGGAGGCACCAGCGGCGGGGTGAAGGTCTTCGGCGCGCAGGCGCGTGCCACCCTCCGCTTCAACCGCATCGAGGGGAACCACGCCCGCGACGGCGCCGGGGTGTATGTGGAGTTGGGCGCAGCGGCCACGCTGGTGGGCAACGAGATTGTGGGCAACGTGGCGGCCGAGCACGGCGGCGGCGTGGTGGTGAACGATGGGTCAACGGTGGTGGCGGAACACAACATCATCGCAAGGAACCAGGCCGGCGTCAGCGGCGGCGGGCTGTTTGTGTTGGGCCGCTCGACGATCAACCTGCGAGGCAACCTCGTCAGCGCTAACCGCACGCCGGGCAGCGGCGGGGGCATGGTGGTGAGCCAGGACGGGGGCAGCGCCATCGAACACAACTTCTTCGTGGCCAACCAGGCGGGGCAGCACGGCGGCGGGCTCCTGCTGGACTCGACGGCGGCGCAGGTGGCGCACAACCGCTTCCGCCAGAACGTGGCCGGCGGCATCGGCGGCGGCGTGCTCCTGCAAAGCCAGGTGACCTCTGTCCTCGTCAACAACGCGGTGCAGCGCAATCGGTCTGGAGAGGCCGGTGATGGCGTTGCGGTCTACTTCTCTGCGCCATCGCTGATCGGCAACATGGTCATGGACAACGACGCGGCCGGCCGCGGGGATGGGATCTACCTGTTTCAAAGCACGGTGCGCCACCTGACCAGCAACCTGATCCTGTACAACGGCTACGGCCTGCATGCGTCCGGCAGCCAGATCACTCAGGCCTACTCAAAGAACAACCTCTACGGCAACCGATTGGCCGACTACCAGGGCATTGCGCCCGGCCCCGGCGACCTGAGCGCCGATCCGCTGTTTGTGGAGGGCACCTACTTCCTAAGCCACGTCGAGGCGGGCCAAGAGCGCACCAGTCCGCTGGTGGACGCCGGCTTCACCACAGCGCAGGCGCTGGGATTGGCAGAGATGAGCACGCGCAGCGACGGCGCGCCCGACCAGGGCCCGGTGGACATCGGCTTTCACTACCATGTGCAGCGCGCCCTCTCCTCTTCCGGCAGGCGAGTGTTCCTCCCTGTGGTGAGCCTGTCGGTGGATGGAGGGTAGCGCAAGGCCGGCCACACGGGGTCTGCCGCTCCACGAAGGGAAACACCCGCCGGGGGGGACAGCAGGCTGAGGGCGCTGCCGAGGGCCGGCCTCTTCAGCGGAGCACGTCCAGCGCGGCCTTGGCCAGCGTGGGTGGGTGCAGCAGCATGTTGGCGTAGCTGGCGTTGGCCATAGGGCAATAGCACTCCTTGTTGGCGATGGAGCGGCGCAGCGCGGCCATCTTCTCCCCGAACCAGATGGGCGCAATGTCGTAGTCCGTCTCCCGCAGGTTGCCCACCCCCTCGGCGCGGATGCAGCAGCTCCACACGTCGCCGTTGGGCCCGATCTGGCACGAGGCCCAACCGGCGTAGCAGTCAATCACCTGGGTGCGCTCCAGCAGGGTGCGCTTGGCCAGCTGGTAGTACTGGGCGCGAAAGGCCTGGGTGAAGCGCGCCATGCCCCGCGCCTGGGCCTGTCGCGCCTTCTCGCTCAAGAAGTCCGCAACGGGCGCGTACTGCTCCGCCAACGGCGTGATGCCCCAGCCCACCGTGTCCAGCTCCACCCGTTCCTCGGCCACCTCGGTGATGTAGCTGTCCGGCTCCAGCCGCTGCAGGCCCTCGTAGGTCTCCTCGAACAGGTGGATGTTGAAGCGGCTGATCACCGTGTGCACCGTGAGCACCAGGTTGCGGTGTCGCGCCTGCAGCGCCTTCAGGCGGCGCCACGTCTCCATGGAGCGCTCCCAGTTGCCCGGCACCCCGCGGATGTCGTCGTGCACCTCTCCCAGCCCGTCCAAGCTCAGGTTGATGCCCACCTGGGCCCGGGGACATTCGGCCAGGATGTGCTCCGTCTGGGCCTCCACCCGGTCGGGCAGCAAGCCGTTGGTGGGGATGGTGATGTAGCTAGGCCGGCAGTGGCGATAGGCGCTGATCACCATGCCGTCCAGGTCGTCGCGCAGGAAGGGCTCGCCGCCGGTAAAGGTCATGTACACCGGCGAGCGGCCCAGCTTCTGAAAGATCCGGTCCCACTCCTCCAGCGTCAGGTCGTCGTTGGGCTTGCGCCACACGTCGCAGGTGCGGCACTTGCTGTTGCAGCGGAAGCTGATGCTGATGACCACGCTGAAGGGGTAGAGCCGCGGCCAGCCGAAGCGGCGGAAGGACCAGTACAGGGGTAGCTTCACCATCAGGCCAATCATCACGTCACCGACCGGGGTGAATGACGCAGCGCGCTGACGCGCTGCGTTATGTTCATAAAAAACGAAAGCCCGCCATCTCACCGGAGCGTGCGAGATGCGGGGCTCGTTGCCTATCGCGCAGCAGCAGGCTGCTTTGGCGACCCGCCCGGCTCCGACGGTCGAAGCCGGCGCACGTCGGCGGCGCGGGGTCTACAGCAACCAGGTGCTGGTGGGGCGTTGGCCGGAGAAGTGGCGCAGCATCTCCTCGCCGTTGAGGCGGCGCACGACCTCGGGCTCCAGCCGGCCCCACTTGCCGTCCAGCCAGTGGAACAGGCCAGACTCCTCCTCGCCCTCGGCGACCGGGGCGTGGGGAGCGGCCTCTGGTTGCAGGGCCGCCAAGGGCAGCTCCACCACGAAGCGATCGCCCTCGCGCAGCCCGGCCAGCTCGGCCTCAGGCACCAACACACCGTTGCGGTAGACCACCAGTACGCTCGTCATGCGGCTCGTCCTTTCAGAGTGAAGTGGGGACGCGCCCGAGGCGGACCGGCGGTCCATCTCGATCTAACCCAGGTTGTGAACGTACTTTTGTAGCTCGCGCTGGTTGATCTTGATGTAGCGGTCTGGGATGATCTGCGCCATCTCCTCTTCGGTCAGGCGAATGCGCAAGATATCCAGCGCGTCCTCGGGCGATCGTCCGTAAGCAAGCTTTTGCTTGCCGTTCTTTAGCTCAAACAGATACATGTAGTGCGGGTTGCTGAAGCTGCTCATAGCAGTAACTCGTACCACGGAATGGGTAGCCGGCGACGCGTCCCTTGAGGCCGCCCGGTCCACATGCTCTCCTGGGGCTACCGGTTACGCACGATGAGCTACGCTTTCACCAGCGTCCCTTGGTACACCTCCGCTCCCCGCACGCCGGTCAGCCCGCGGTTGATCTCGGCGTCGTACTTGCCGGCCAGCAGGTCGCGGTAGAACTGGTAGTTCACGCCCTTGACCTTCTCGTCGTCGGGGAAGCGGTGATAGTTGTCCTTGGACATCAGGCTCTTGCCCTCGGCGATGAGCTGATAGCCCAGGGCGGAGCCGGGGTAGGGCGCGTAGAACGAGATGGAGGGCATGACGCGCTTCATGTGCTTCAGCATGCGCATGGTCTTGAACGCGTCCTCGGGCGTCTCGCCCGGAATGCCCAACATGATGTTGGACCAGAAGATGGGGGGCTTCTCGCCCTTGGCCTCCAGCTCGTCGCCCAGGCGGTTCACCAGGTCAATGGCGAAGTAGTTGTCCTCCTCGGTGCACTCCTTGTTGAGCAGCCGCAACATGCGGTCGCTGCCCGACTCGAAGCCGATGGAGATGATGCGCCAGTTGGTCTCTTTCACCAGGGCTTCGAACAGGTCGGGCCACTGGCGGACGGTGTCGGCGCGGGCGGCGGCCCAGTAGCTCCAGCGCTTGGTCTTGCGGGGGTACTTCTCGATCCACTCCCGCAGCCACTTGGGGTTCTGGAAGAACATGGAGTCGTGGATCACCACCGATCCCACGCCGTAGGTGCGGTCCAGGTAGTTGAGCTCGTCAATCACCTGGTCCACCGTGCGGCGGCCCATGTTGGGGATGTAGCTGTTCTCATTACAGAACACGCACTGCCACGGACAGACGCGGCTGGTGATGATCGTTGCCACCGGTCCGGGGCCCCAGCCGCACTCCGGCTCCAGCGGCCAGCGCCACTTCCACTTGCGGCGGATGCGCCAGCCCACCGGCTTGGGCCACAGGGTGCGGTCAATCATGGGCCACTCGGCCATGGAGCGGGCGCCCTCGGCCGAGAAGACGCGCGGGAAGGCCATGGGGTCCTTCACCAGGTCCACGATCACCTTCTCGCCCGGCCCCATGCAGATGCGGTCGAACTCCGGCACCGACTCCATCTCGTCGGGCGCCACCGTGGCGTGCATGCCGCCGGTGAGCACCAGGCCCTTGGGGTTGACCTGCTTGAAGAGCTGGGCCGACTTGAGCGCCACCGGGTAGGTGTAGCTGCGCACGTTCATCAGCAGCATGTCGTAGCCGGCCAGCTGGGGCACCAGCTGCTCCCAGGAGGTGACGGCGCGCGTCGAAGCCAGGTCGGTCTGGATGCCGGCCTGCTTCAGGATGGTGCGCAGCAGGCCCAGGCCGTGGTCCTGCCACTGCTCGTGGGGGCCGTTGGGGTGCACCAAGTCGCCCAGGTCGCCCAGGTCCAGCCACAGGATGTTGGATTGTCGCTTGGGTCGAGCGCTGAACAAGCCCACAGGTTTCCTCCGATCGCAGCGCCTAGAGCGCCCGCTGCAGGATGCCCTTGACGCTGGTCACCGGCTCCTCCGGGTTCACGCGCGGCCGCGGCGCGTGCTGGCTCTTGTGGCCCACGAAGAAGCGCCGCGCGTTCTCCAGGGTGTGGGGCAGGTCGGTCCAGAAGCTCTTCTTGGACATCTTCTCCCACACCCGCTTGGGGCGGTACAGGTAGAAGCGGCGGTAGGCCTCGCGCCACTTGCGCACCACCAGGTCGGGGTCGTACTGCCCGTCGTTCATGGTGAAGCGCGCCTTCTGCTCGTGAATGGCGTAGTCGGGCCACTCGTGGGCGAAGATCTCGCCGCCCTCCCGTATCATATCATACATCTTGGTGCCGGGGAAGGGGGCTGCCAGCATGAAGTTGGCCAGATCGGGGTCCAGCTCCAGGGCCAGCTGGATGGTGGCCTCCATGGTCTCCTCGGTCTCGTTGGGCATGCCGAAGATGAAGAAGCCCATGGTCTGCAGGCCGGCGGCCTTGGCGTTCTTGAAGGCTGCCCGCACCTGGTCCAGGGTCTGCCCCTTGCGGATGACGTTGCGCAGCATCCAGGGGTCGCCGTTCTCCACGCCGAAGCCCACCCGCTTGCAGCCGGCCGCCTTCATGAGTTGGAACAGCTCCAGGTCGGTGTGGTTCACCTTCATGCCGTGGACGGTGACCCAGGGCACGGTGTTCAAGCCCTCGGCGATCAGCCGCCGGCAGAGCTCCTTGGCTCGGTCCAGCTTCAGGTTCCAGATGTCGTCGGTGACGCCGATCTCGGTGGCGCCTAGGTCCTTGACCAGCCAGCGCCACTCGGCGATGACGTTGTCCACGCTGCGGCCGCGCCAGGTGTCGCCCGTGACCGGCTTGGAGCAGAAGGTGCACTTGTACGGGCACCCGCGGCTGGTGAGGATGGTAAAGGAGCGCGCGTCCGGGTCCAGGCCGTCGGTCAACGGCTGCAGGTTGGTGTAGCGGTCAATCTTGAACAGGTCGTGGGCCGGGAAGGGCAGCCGGTCCAGGTCCTCCACCATGGGGGAGCTGAAGTCGGAGACGATCTCGCCCTTGTAGCGCATGTGCAGGCCCGGCAGGAGCTGCACCGGCCGGCCCGCCTCGAGGGTGTTCACCAGCTCCAGGAAGGTGTACTCCGCCTCGCCTCTGAAGACGTAGTCCACGTAGTCGTGAGGCGGCTCCAGGCTCTCCCTAGGCATGATGGTGAGGTGCGGGCCGCCTAGGACGGTGGTCAGGCCGTAGCGCTTAGCCAGCTTGGCCATCTCCCAGGCGTCGCCGATCAGCGGCGTGGTGGCAGTGATGCCGATGACCTTAAAGGGCTTGCCGGCGGCCTGGGCCTGCTCGATGTAGTAGCTCACCGGCACGTCCTCGATGGCCGCGTCGTAGATGAAGGGCTCGTGGCCCGCCTCGCGCAGGGTGGCGGCCAGGTATCCCAGCCCCAGGGGGATGTGCTTGCGTTCGGACCAGACTTTGGCCTCTGGGCTTGCTAAGATGACGCGCATAGGGTTTTCACGTTGCAGCAGACTTGTCCTGAAAAGGAGGGCTCATGGCGCCCTTGGCGGGGCCTTGTGGCCTGCGACCGGTTGACCGGGCTACTGGCTGCTGCCCATCCCGCTGTCGCGGGAGTCCTTCTTCTCCAGCAGCGCTGCGTTGTAGTTGCCGTAGCCGCCGAACAGCCGCGGCTTCCACCAGGCCCACTCCACGCAGGTGTCGCACGGCTTCACCGTGTGGGCCAGGCCCTCCACGTGCAGCCGGCGCAGCTCCTGCATCTTGGGGCCGTTCCAGTTCTTCATCACCTCCACCTTGCCGTCGGGGCTGATGACGCTGCCCAGGTCGTAGGCCAGGTTGAAGTCGCGGTCGCACATGGCCAGGCGACCGTCCCAGTAGATATGGACGTGGTACCACAGGTTGGGGCAGGCGTAGCGCTGGGGCGGCAGGAAGGCGGCTGGGTCGTCAGCCCGCAGCGCCGCGATCTGCTCGATCTGGCCGCCCCACGAGTCGAAGGGCTTGACGTTGATGTGGTCCACGCCGGGCAGGCTCCATGCCTTGACGAACTCCTCGATCTCCGGCAGGGTCTGCTCCATCTGGATGATCTGCAGGTTGACGTAAGGATGGGTGTAGCCGCCCTGGGTCTTGAGCTCCAGGAAGCGGCGGATGTTGGCGTTGGTGCGGTCGTAGTCCGCCTTGACGCGGATGGACTCGTAGGTCTCCGGCCGGAAGCCGTCCAGGCAGAGGTAGATGGTGCTGAGCCCGGCCTCCAGCAGGCCGCGCGCCTTGCGTTCGTCCAGCAGGGTGGCGTTGGTGCTGATCTCGGCCCGCAGCCCCTTCTGCCGGCAGTAGGCGATCATGTCGAAGATGCGCTTGTGCATCAGGGGCTCGCCCCAGATGTGCAAGGTGGTGGCCTTGACGTAGGGCGCCATCTCGTCCACGATGGCCTTGAACAGCTCGAAGTCCATGTAGCCCTTGGGCCGGGTGATCTGCTTCAGGCCGGTGGGGCACATGATGCAGTCGAGGTTGCACAGGTTGGTGGACTCGATGTACATGCGGTCGGGCGGCGGCACGAAGCGGGTCTGGCCAGTCTCGTAGGCCATCCACTTGATGGGCGCCAACACCCGGTTGCGCAGCTTCTTCATCTCGTGGCGGATGCGGCGCTGGGCCTTGGCAGCCGGGGAGTCGTCCAGCTCCGGCGAGATGGTGAAAAGGGGCGGCTCAGGCCGGCGGCTGCCGGAGCCGTTGCCTGAGGGGTTGGTAGGTTGGTCGGTCATGCTGGGTAGACGGTGAACCGTGAACAGTCAACGGTCAGCGGCGATCAGAGAGCAGTCGTCTGCGCTCAGTCAAGGGTGGCGCGCAAAACCACGGTTTGCTGTTTCAGCGTTGACCGTTCACCGAAGATACGGCTACGCCCACGAGCTGGCGCCCTCGCGGGGCTGGAGCTGGCGGAAGCGGGGGAAGAGGCCCGCGTCCAGCACCAGCTTGGCCGCCGCGTGCACGGGCTTCACCTTGGACAGGCGGTAGACACGCTTGCCCCACACGGGGCCGAAGTACTTGACGAACTTGCGCTGCTCCTTGGCCTCCTGGAAGCGCTGCCGCGCCTTGAGGGCCATGCCGCTGAGCTGCTCGTCGCCCACCTCGGAGACGTTCATGAAGGGCGCGATCTCGGCGGTGTAGTTGTTGTAGTAGTAGCTCTTGGTGAAGTCGGCGTTGTAGACCAGGCCGGGGTTCTTCATCACCAGCTCGTCCCACAGCTTGGTGCCAGGGAAGGGGGTGGCGATGGAGAACATGGCCTCGGTCAGGTCCAGGCTGGCGGCGAACTCGATGGTCTCCTGCATGGTCTCCTCGGTGTCGCCGGGCAGCCCGAGGATGAAGTACCCCTTGGAGCGGATGCCCGCTTCCTCGGTCCAGCGCACTGCGTCTCGCACCTGCTGCAGGTTGATGTGCTTGGCCGTGCGGCGCAGCACCTCCTCGTTGCCGCTCTCGATGCCGAAGTGGATCTGCCGGCAGCCGGCCTGGTACATCTTCTTCAGCAGGGGTGGGGTCACCCGGTCGACGCGCGCCAGGCAGCGCCAGCGGAAGTCCAGCTTCTGCTCGATGAAGTAGTCCAGGATGCGCTCCAAGCGGCGCACGTCAATGGTGAACAGGTCGTCAATGAAGTAGAAGTTGCGCACGCCGTAGGTGCGGTTCACCAGCTTCAGCTCCTCGACGATGTTCTCCGGGCTGCGCTGGTGGTAGGAGCGGCCCACGATCCCCTTGAAGCAGAAGGAGCAGGCGTAGGGACAGCCGCGGCTGCTGAGCACCGTCAGCATGGGCTCGCCGTTGGGCGCGTAGAGGGGATACTTCTTCAGCTCGTACAGGTGGCGGGCCGGGAAGGGCAGGGCGTCCAGGTCCTCGATGGGCTTGCGGCTGCCGCCGGGCACGATCCTGCCGTCCTCCTTGTACCAGAGGCCGGGGATGCTGCCCCAGCGGGTGTCGCCCGACGTGAAGGCGCGCAAGAAGTCGCGCCAGATGTACTCGCCCTCGCCGTAGATCAGGTAGTCTATATGAGGGTTGGCCAGGGTGCCGTCCGGCAGGGTCGTGGCGTGGGGCCCACCGATGATCACCGGCACGCCCAGGGCATCCTTCAGCCGCGCCACCAGCTGCTCGACATAATGGTACGAGGTGGTCATGGAGGTGAAGCCGATCAGGTGCGGCTTGAAGTCAATCACCTCCTGCGCGTCCTGGTCCACCGTGGTGGAGGGATACAGCCCGAAGTCGTGGATGCGCACCTCGTGGCCGTCCTGCTCCGCGATGGCCGCCAGGTAACCCAGCCCTAGGGGCGGGTAGCTGTTGATCATCTCGTTCCATTTCGGGCCAATGAGGGAGATTCTCATGGGGGAGTGTCCTCTAGGGCGAGTGAGAGCCGGAGGATGCAACGAGCAACGAGTCGTCCGCTGTGCGTAACCGGACTCGCACCCGTTACGCACACCTCGCTGCGCGTTGCGTCCCTAGATCGAGCCCTGCGCCTCGATGGCCCGGCGCAGCTCCGTCTTCTCCGCCTTCTTGAAGAAGGTGCGACGAGCGATGCGCAGGTTGCGGGGCAAGTTGAGCCAGAAGTCCTTGGTCTTGACGCGGCGCAGGATGGGGCCGGGGCGCAGGTAGAACTGCCGGTAGGCCCGGCGGTACATCTCCTCCACCAGCTCGGCGGTCATCTCGCCCATCTCGTAGCGGGCCTTCTGCTCGAAAAAGACGTAGTCCTCCCAGTCGGTGACCAACAGCCGCCCCTGGCGCTTGACGATCTCGTAGACCTTGGTGCCGGGATACGGCGTCATCATGCTGAAGTTGGCGATCAACGGGTCGAGCTCGATGGCGAAGTTGATGGTGTCCTGCATGGTCTCCCGCGTCTCACCCGGCAACCCGATGATGAAGAAGCCGATGGTCTCCAGGCCGACCTCTTTGCAGTTCTTGAAGGCCTGGCGAATGGTGTCGTGGTCAATGTTCTTGTCAATGGTCTTCATGATCTCGGGGTTGCCGGTCTCCACCCCGAAGGCGGTGCGCTTCAGGCCGGCCTGCTTCAGCTTGGCCATCAGCGGCTTCTCGGCCAGGTTGGCGCGGATGCCGTTCACGAAGATCCACGGCACGTGGTTGAGCCCCTCGGCGATCAGCAGGTCCGCCAGCCGGTAGAGGCGGTCCTTGCGGATGTTGGCGCTGTCGTCCAGCACGCCGATCTCCTGCGCGCCCAGGTCGCGCACCAGGTGGCGCCACTCCTCGATCACGTTCTCCGGCGTGCGGGCGCGCCACTTGATGGGCATGATGGACTGGGAGCAGAAGGTGCAGCGGTAGGGGCAGCCGCGACTGGTGAGGATGCTGAAGCTGCGCGCGCCGTCAACGTGGTCGGTGGCCGGCTGCAGGTTGGTGTAGCGGTCCATCTTGAACAGGTCGTAGGCCGGCCACGGCAGGCTGTCCAGGTCCGCAATAGGCTTGGCGTCCATGTTGCGGTAGACCTGGCCGTCGGAGGTCTTGTAGGTGATGCCCAGGACGTCGTCCCAGATGTGGCGCTCCGGGTCCATCAGCGCGCGGGTGGACTTGTCCTCGCTGTGGCGCTTGAAGTCCTCGACGCGCTTGGAGATCTCCAGCCAGACCGCCTCGCCCTCCCCGCGCACCACGATGTCAATGTAGGGCCGCTCGGCCGACTCGAAGTCCAAGCCCTCGGAGGTCACGCTGGGATGGGGCCCGCCGATGACGATGGGCACGTCCCACACCTCCTTGATGGCCTTGGCCGTGCGCCAGGCTTGCTTGACCTGGGGGGTGTTGGCGGTGATGCCGACCAGGTCGGGCTTGAACTCCAGCACGAAGTCCTGGACCGGCTGGTCCTCTACGTCGGCGTCGAAGATGCGGACCGTGTCCCCGCGCTGCTTGGACACCGCGCCCAGGTAGGCCAGGCCCAGATGGGGCGTAGTGCGGGTGTCGATAGGGAGACGGAACCTTGGGTTGATCAGCGCAACGCGCATGAGTTACCTCCGAGGTCGGTGATCGGTCACCATTGGTCGGTGATCGGTAACCGGTGAACAGTGATCGCTGGCGGGATGTCCCGGCTGCAAGGTCTGCATGTTACCATCCTAACAGCCTTCACGGCAAACGGGCCGCCTGTGTTCACCAAGAGGACCGACAAGTCCTTACGAGCGGATGGCCATGAGCTGCTTGGCTGCGGTGAACAGGTCCTTGACGCCCATGCGGGCGGGATGGACGCGGCGCTTGAGCATCCAGCCCTTGAAGAGCTTGTAGATCCACCAGTACAGGGTGTCAATCACCTTGTTGTGGGGCGCCTTGATCAGCCACCGGATCACCGGCTCCAGCCAGGGGAACTCGACGCCGATGGCAAACCAGCGCTGCAGGTGCTCCACCTGGGGCTTCTCATCCTCGTTCTCGAAGATCAAGATGGAGCGCTCCCAGGCGATCTCGCTGATGTCGTCGAAGGAGCCCACCATGTAGCCGCCGTCCTGGGCGAACTTGCCCAGCTCGGTGCCGGGGTAGGGCTGGAACAGGAAGGCGTGGGCGTAGCTGATGCGGGCCGCTGCGTTCAGCCGCATGGTGGCCAGGTCGTCTTCCAGGGTGCTGCTGGGCAGGCCCAGGATGTTGGTGCTGGTGATGTGGATGCCGGCGTCACGGATCATGCGGCCGGCCTTGATCATGTCCTCCTGGGTCATGCGCCGCTTGAGCAGCTGCACGCGGATGCGGTCGTTGGCTGCCTCCACGCCCATGCTTACCGTGCTGCAGCCCGCCTTCTTCAGCAGCTCCACCTTGTGGGGCCCCTTGACGATCAGGTTGGCCCGCACGTTGCAGAAGAAGGGCAGCCCCACCTGCTTAGGCCACTTCTCGGCGAACTCCTCCAGCCAGTCGTCGTAGATGATGAACAGGTCGTCAATGAAGACCACCTGCTGCACGCCCCACTCGCGGCGCACCCAGTTGACCTCCTCGATGATCTTGTCCACCGGCCGCTGGTTGCCGCGGCGCTCCCGGCTGTAGATCTGGTAGTAGGCGTGGTTGAAGCAGTAGGTGCAGTTGTACGGGCAGCCGCGCGAGCCCATGAAGTGCTTGATCGGCGTGATGCGGCTGTACTCATGCTTGTCGTAGACCAAGTGCCGGTCGGGCATGGGCAGGTCGCCCAGGTTCTGGATGAGGGGGCGCACCGGGTTGCGGACGATCTCGTCCTCGATCTTGAACCACCAGTTGGGGATGTCAGGCTTGAGGCCGCCGTTGGCCAGGGAGTTGGCCAGGTCCACGATGGCCTCGTCCCCCTCGCCCACGCACAGCCCGTCCACGCCGGGCTCGGTGATCATCTCCGGGAAGAAGGTGGGGTGGGGGCCGCCGAAGATGGAGAAGGGCGCCTTGTCCTTCAGCGCGGCCTTAACCCGGCGGTTGATGTCGAAGTACCACTGGTGGGAGCCGGTCATGACGCTGTAGGCCACGATGTCCGGCTCGATCTCCTTGGCCAGTTGCACGGGGTCCTCCTGGGCCGCGATGGCCAGGAAGGTCTCATGGCCGGCCTGCTTCAGGCAGGCGGAAAGCTGCATGATGCCCTGCGGCTCGTAGTCTATCTGTTTCTCGATGAAAAGGACGCGCACGGTTGCACCTTTCTCGTGGGGATCAGTCGAAGAGTCGCTAGGACGGTCCTTGAGGCGCTGGGCGGTCGTGAGACCTGGGGGCAGTCAAGGCCGCAGCACCAACACCCCTGCGGCCTTGACCCTGTGGCGATTATATCCACGGGAAGAGCGTTGTCAAATTTATATGATCTAGTTCAGAAAAATCACAATTCTCCCGGGCACGCGCGCCAAGGGCAAAAAAAGACAGAGACGCCGGCAGCGCCGACGTCTCTGTTCGCTCCCCCAGGCAGCTGGAGCCAGCCCGCCCTCCGTTCGGCATTCATTGGTCGCCCCAGTCCAGATCCCAAAACGGCGTTGGCAGGCGCACGGCGGCGTCAGCGACGCCGACCAGCTTCTGCACCTCGTAGGCTGTCGTGTCCACCAGGTAGACCCGTGGATCGGCCAGAAGCCTGCCCAGGCTTTGCTCAGAGACGGTCAGCACCCCGTCCACGACCATGAAGCCGGCCATGGTCGCGCCG
>JANWYQ010000229.1 GCA_025055015.1 Caldilineales bacterium | reverse complement strand
GACGAGTCGTGGCTGTGCACCGGCCGGTCGTCCGCCAGCTCCGGCAGGATCGCCTTGGCCAGCTGCTTGCCCAGCTCCACGCCCATCTGGTCGAAGGAGTTGATGTCCCAGATCACGCCCTGGGTGAAGATCTTGTGCTCGTAGAGCGCGATGAGCGCGCCCAGGGTGTACGGCGTGAGCTGGCGGTAGAGGAAGGAGTTGGTAGGCCGGTTGCCGGGGAAGGTCTTGGCCGCAGTCAGCACCGCCAAGTCCTCGTCCGCCACCCCCTCGGCCAGCAGCTCGGCGCGCACCTCCTCGGCGGTCTTGCCCCGCATCAGCGCCTCCGTCTGGGCGAAGAAGTTGGACAGCAGGATGGCGTGGTGGTCGCCGATGGGGTTGTGGGAGCGGGCCGCGGCCAGGAAGTCGCACGGCACCAGCTTGGTGCCCTGGTGGATGAGCTGGTAGAACGCGTGCTGGCCGTTGGTGCCCGGCTGGCCCCAGATGATGGGCCCGGTGGAGTAGTCTACCGGCTGTCCGGCCTTGGTGACCCCCTTGCCGTTGCTCTCCATGTCCCCCTGCTGGAAGTAGTCGGCGAAGAGGTCCAGGTACTGGTCGTAGGGCAGGATGGCGTGGCTCTCGGCGCCGAAGAAGTTGTTGTACCAGATGCCCAGCAGCGCCATCACCACCGGGATGTTCTGCTCGAAGGGCGCGGTGCGGAAGTGCTCGTCCACCGCGTGCGCGCCGGCCAGCAGCTCCTCGAAGCGCTCCATGCCCACGGCCAGCGCGATGGAGAGGCCGATGGCGGACCACAGGGAGTAGCGGCCCCCCACCCAGTCCCAGAACTCGAACATGTTGGCGGGGT
Organism: Caldilineales bacterium; assembly: GCA_025055015.1. Classification (GTDB taxonomy): domain Bacteria; phylum Chloroflexota; class Anaerolineae; order JAAEKA01; family JAAEKA01; genus JANWYQ01. The sequence goes on along the minus strand of JANWYQ010000229.1, from coordinate 21,385 downwards.
CAATGCCGAACTCCTCCACCTTGCGCCGGTTGGTGGACAGGGCCACGAAGTGCTTGGCCACTGCGGCCTCGTCCTGCGCGGCCTGCAGGAACCAGCGCCGCGCCGTGTGCGCGTTGGTCATGGTCTCCTGGGTGGTAAAGGTCTTGGAGGCGATCAGGAAGAGGGTGGTCTCCGGCCGCACGGCCTTGAGGGTCTCGGCGATGTCGGTGCCGTCCACGTTGGAGACGAAGTGGAAGCGCAGCCCCGGCTGGACGTAGGGGGTGAGGGCCCGCACCACCATCTTGGGCCCCAGGTCGGAGCCGCCGATGCCGATGTTCACCACGTCGGCGATGGGCTGGCCGGTGTAGCCGCGCCACCGGCCGGAGCGCACCGCCTCGCTGAAGCGGCGCATCTTCTCCAGCACGGCGTTCACCGCGGGCATCACGTCCTCGCCGTCCACGTAGATGGGGCGGTTGCTGCGGTTGCGCAGGGCCACGTGGAGCACGGCCCGCTTCTCGGTGTTGTTGATCTTCTGGCCCGTGAACATGGCCTCGATGGCCTGGTCCAGCCGCGCCTGGCGGGCCAGGTCCAAGAGCAGGGCCATGGTGCGCTCGGTGATGCGGTTCTTGGAGTAGTCGAAGAGGATGTCGCCCAGGCGCAGGGAGAAGCGCTGGAACCGCTGCGGGTCCTGGGCGAACAGGTCGCGCATGTGGACGTCGGCCATCTCCTGGCGGTGGGCCATCAGCGCCTGCCAGGCCGGCGAGCTGGTCAGCTGGGACATGGGTGCCTCCCGGGTGCAGACGAGGGACAGGCGTGGCGCCGGGAGGCCGCAGATGCGCGCCCACCTCCCCGGCGACGCCTGAAGCTGAACAGACGACAACCGGGAGCCATTCTACCACAACCCGCGCGAAACGGTGAACGGTAAACGGTGAACGGTAAACAGTTTACCGTTCACCGCTTCCCGAACCGCCGCTCGCGCCAGCGGTCCACGCTGATGCGCAGCCGGCCGCGCGGGGTGGCCTCGTCGGCCGGGCCCAGGGCGAAGGTGTAGACCCGGCGCACCGAGCGCCGCCACCAGGAGCGCAGGGACGCAGCCTGATAGCCCACCTGCCGCTGCGCGGTCTTCCACCAGCGCGTCGGGTGCGGCGTGACCGGCGCACACCAGCGCACTGCCACCGCGCCCCAGGTCAGGCCGCCGCCGAAGCCCACCAGCACCAGGTTCTGCTGCGGCCGCACCCGGCCCTGCTCGATGGCCTCGCACAGGGCGATGGGGATGGAGGCCGCCGAGGTGTTGCCGTAGCGCTCCAGGTTGGACACCACCTTGCTCTCGGGGATCTTGAGCTGGTTCACCACCGACGACTGGAGGATGCGCTGGTTGGCCTGGTGCGGCACCACCAGGTCAATCTGCTCCAGGCTCCAGCCCGCCTTGGCCGCCACCTCGCGCGTGGCCTCGGCCATGACCCGGGTGGCGAAGCGGAACACCGCCTTGCCGTCCATGCGCAGGTTGTGCAGGCCGTTGGCCAGGGTCTCGTGGCTGGAGGGGTGAGCGCTGCCGCCGGCCGGCACCCACAGCAGCTCGCCGCCGGAGCCGTCTGCGCCCAATGTGGTGGCCAGCACGCCGCCCGGCTCTGGGCTGGCCGCCAGCAGCACTGCGCCTGCGCCGTCGCCGAACAGGATGCAGGTCTGGCGGTCGTTCCAGTTGATCAGCCGCGAGATGGTCTCCGCGCCGATCACCAGCACGTAGTCCGCGTCTCCGGCCAGGATGGCCCCGCGCGCCATGCTCAGCGCGTAGACGAAGCCGGAGCAAGCCGCGCCCAGGTCGAAGGCGCCCGCCTTGCTGGCCCCCAAGGCGTCTTGGACTAAGCACGCGGTGGGCGGCATGATGTAGTCGCCGGTGGAGGTAGCGCAGATGATCAGGTCCAGCGCGCTGGCCGGCACATCGGCCACCCGCAGGGCCTCGCGCGCTGCGCGCACCGCCAGCACCGAGGTGGTCTCCTTGGGGCCGGAGGAGATGCGGCGCTCGGCGATGCCAGTGCGGGTGCGGATCCACTCGTCGCTGGTGTCCACCATCAGCGCCAGGTCGTGGTTGGTGAGCACGCGGTCCGGCACGGCCATGCCCCAGCCCACGATCTGGGCGTAGCGGGGTGAGCGGGGCACGCCCTTGGGCCCCGCGCCGTTGCGCGAGAAGAACTCGATGGGCGATGCCATGGGACAAACCTCCCTAGTCGCGATACTTGGCGAAGGCCAGCACGGCGTTGTGGCCGCCGAAGCCGAAGGCGTTGGACAGGGCCACCCGCACGTCGGCCCGCCGCGCCTGGTTGGGCACGTAGTCCAGGTCGCACGCCGGGTCGGGCGTGGTGTAGTTGATGGTGGGCGGGATGATCCCCTCCGCAATCGCTTTGACACACACGATGGCCTCCACCGCGCCGGCTGCGCCCAGCAGGTGCCCGGTCATGGACTTGGTGGAGCTGATGGGCACGCGGTAGGCGTGCTGGCCGAACACGCACTTGATGGCGCGGGTCTCGCCTGCGTCGTTGAGCGGGGTGCTGGTGCCGTGCGCGTTGATGTAGTCCACGTCCTCCGGCTGCAGCCCTGCCTCCTCCAGCGCCAGGCTCATGGCCTCGCACGCGCCCAGGCCCTCCTCGTGGGGGGCGGTGATGTGGAAGGCGTCCTCGGTGTTGCCGTAGCCCCGCACCTCGGCGTAGATGCGCGCGCCGCGGCGCTGTGCGTGCTCCAGGCTCTCCAGCACCATCACCCCTGCGCCCTCGCCGATCACGAAGCCGTCTCGGTGCCCGTCGAAGGGGCGGGAGGCGGCTTGGGGGCTGTCGTTGCGGGTGGAGAGCGCGCCCATGTTCTCGAAGCCGGCCACGGTCAGCTCGCAGATGGGCGCCTCGGAGCCGCCGGCCAACATCACGTCGGCCCTGCCGCGGCGGATGGTCTCGAACGCCACGCCGATGGCGTCGGCGCCGGTGGCGCAGGCCGTCACCACCGCCAGGTTGGGGCCGCGCAGGCCCAGGTGGATGGCGATATGGCCGCTGGCGGTGTTGATCAAGACGCCGGGGATGAAGAAGGGGCTGATGCGCCGCGGGCCGCGCTCCAGCAGCACCCGGTGTTGTTCCAGCAGGGTCAGGATGCCGCCGATCCCGGAGCCGATGATCACCCCCACGCGGTGGGGCGCCTCCTCGGCCAGGCGCAGACAGGAGTCCTCCACGGCCTGCAGGGCCGCAGCGAAGGCAAACTGGGTGTAACGGTCGGCGTGGCGCGCGTCCTTGCGGCTCATGTACTGTTCTGGGTCGAAGCCTTTCACCTCGGCCGCAATCTGGCTCTTGCACCGGCTGGGGTCGAAGGCCTGGATGCGGTCCACCCCGCTGCGGCCGGCGATCAGCGACTGCCACGTGGCGGCCACGTCGTTGCCCACCGGCGTGACTGCGCCCAGCCCGGTGACTACCACTCGACGATGTTCCATGAAGCGGCTAACCTCCGAACTCAGGGTGAGTATAGCTCAGCGCGAAATAAAACACGCCGCAAGCACGAGAGATGCGCAGACAGAGCACAAACAGAGCCCTCCCGGCTACCCGCCGGAGGCTGCCGGAAAAGCCTGTGGGCGTTTGGAGGCCGCTCCCCTTTTGCGGTACAATGCCGCCGACGCTACGCCACTTCTACTTCCTGTCCTTTGGAGAACCGCCATGAAAGCCATTCGCATCCATCAGTTCGGTGGGCCGGAGGTGCTGCGCTACGAAGATGTCCCGACGCCTGAGCCCGGCCCCGGCCAGGCGCGCGTCCGGGTCGCGGCCATCGGCCTGAACTACATTGACACTTACCACCGGGCCGGCCTCTACCCGGCGCCCTTGCCCTTCACGCCGGGCATGGAGGCGGCCGGCGTGGTAGACGCGGTCGGGCCCGACGTGACCCTGGTCAAGCCAGGCGACCGGGTGGCCTATGCGATGGTGCTGGGCGCCTACGCCGAGCACACCCTGGTGCCGGCCGACAAGCTGGTGGTCCTGCCCGACGGGATCGGCTTCGAGCAGGCTGCGGCCGTCATGTTGCAGGGCATGACCGCCCACTACTTGGCCCTCAGCACCTTTCCGCTCAAGCCGGGGGACACGGCTTTGGTGCACGCAGCCGCGGGCGGCGTGGGCCTACTGCTGGTGCAGGTCGCCAAGCGCGCCGGCGCCACGGTGTTCGGGACCGTGGGCAACGAGGCCAAGGCCGCCCTGGCCCGCCAGGCCGGCGCCGACGCGGTGATCCTCTACGACCAGGTGGACTGGGTGCAGGAGGTGAAGCGCCTGACCAACGGCCGCGGGGTAGACGTGGTGTACGACGGCGTGGGCGCGGCCACCTTCGAGGGCAGCCTGGACTGCCTGCGCCCGCGGGGCCTCCTCTGCCTCTTCGGCCAGGCCAGCGGCCCGGTGCCGCCGGTGAACCTGCAGATCTTGAACGCCAAGGGCTCCCTCTACGTCACCCGCCCCTCCCTGGGCCACTACCTGTTGGACCGCAGCGAGCTCCTGTGGCGGGCCGGCGACGTGCTGGGCTGGGTAGCCGCGGGGGAGCTGCAGGTGCACATTGACCGCGTCCTACCCCTCAGCCAGGCCGCCGAGGCCCATCGCCTGCTGCAGGGCCGCCAGACCGCGGGCAAGGTGTTGTTGACGCCGTAGAGCGCGCCAGGGAACCGCGAAGGCACGAAGGAACCACGAAGGCGCGAAGGGAACCGCGAAGGCACGAAAGAACCACGAAGGCGCGAAGGGAACCGCGAAGGCACGAAGTAAACCGCGAAGGCACGAAAGAACCACGAAGGCGCGAAGGGCTGTGAGCGGGGTTTGCGCCCATCCTCCCGACATGGGCTCGACGCTTCTGTCCAGCCGGGCGCCCACGTCGGGGCGTCACCGCGTTTGCGCCCATCCTCCCGACATGGACTCGAGGCTTCCGGTCATTCGTGCACACCCCTCCTCCCAAATCCACCGGAGTCTGAGGAGGCAAGGTCTTAGTGCCATTGGGCTTTAGCCGGCGGGTTTGCCTGACGATGGCTCCGGGTTTTGGCAATCTTCATGGCTGATCTTCTGAGTGGCCTCAACGAACAGCAGGTTGCCGCGGTCACCGCGGCCGACGGGCCGGTGCTGGTGCTGGCCGGCCCCGGCTCCGGCAAGACGCGGGTGCTCACCCACCGCATCGCCTACCTGGCCCAGGAGCGCCGGGTGTCGCCCTACCGCATGATGGCCGTCACCTTCACCAACAAGGCGGCGCGGGAAATGCGGTCGCGCACCGAGGCGCTGTTGGGCGGCGAGCTGCGCGGGCTGAGCATCGGCACCTTCCACGCCATCTGCGCGCAGATCCTGCGCCGCGAGCACAGCTACGTCGGCCTGGACGCCGCCTACGTCATCTTCGACACCGACGACCAAGAGCGCGCGGTCAAGAAGGTGCTGCAGGAGCTGAACCTGAGCGACAAGCTGTACCGGCCGGCCTCGGTGCGGGCCGAGATCAGCCGGGCCAAGAACGCGCTGATCACGCCCGACCGCTTCGAGGTGCGCACCTATCGCGACGAGGTGATCGCTCGCGTCTACAAGGCCTACCAGGACCTGCTGCGCAGCAACAGCGCAGTGGACTTCGACGACCTGCTGCTCGAGGCGGCGCTGCTCTTCCGCCAGCACCCTGAGGTGCGCCAGCGCTACCAGGAGCGCTACCTGCACCTGCTGGTGGACGAGTTCCAGGACACCAACCTGGCCCAGTACGAGCTGATACGGCTGCTGGTCGGGCCGGCCCGCAACCTGTACTGTGTGGCCGACGAGGACCAGTCCATCTACGGCTGGCGCGGCGCGGACCCGCGCAACATCGCCCGCCTGCGCGAGGACTTCCCCGACATCCGCCAAATCCTGCTGGAGCGCAACTACCGCTCCACACAGATGATCCTGGACGTGGCCAACGAGGTGATCAAGCGCAACCGGAGCCGGGTGCCCAAGCGCCTGTACACCGACCAGACGGGCGGCCCGCGCGTGACTGTGTTCCAGGCCTACGACGAGGTCGAGGAGGCCAACTTCGTGGTGGACGAGATCGCGCGGCTGACGCTGGAGGGGCTGGCCGCGCCGGGGGACTGCGCCGTGCTCTACCGCACCAACGCCCAGTCGCGCGCGCTGGAGGACGCGTTTGTGCGCCGCAACCTGCCCTATCGCCTGGTGGGCGCCACCCGCTTCTACGAGCGCATGGAGATCAAGGACGCCATTGCCTATCTGCGCTTGGTGCACAACCCCAACGACGCCCTGAGCCTGAGCCGCATCATCAACGTGCCGCCGCGGCGCATCGGCAAGGCCAGCGAGGTGCAGCTCAGCCAGTGGGCGGCGCAGATGGGGCTGACGCCGGTGGAGGCGCTGCGGGTGCTGGCGGGAGAGCGCGGGGAGCTGGCCATCAAGGCCAAGGGCTCGCCGCTGATGGACAACGCGCCCTTCAACGCCTCGGCCCGATCCGCGCTGCTGGCTTTCTGGCGGCTGCTCAGCGGCTGGATTCAGGCCAAGGCCGAGCTGACCGCGCCCCAGCTCCTGGACCGTATCCTGGAGGAGTCGGGCTACGCGCGCTACATCCGCGACGGCACCGAGGAGGGGGAGGGCCGCTGGGAGAACCTACAGGAGCTGCGCACGGTGGCCGCCAACTACGCCGACCTGCCGCCGGGCGAGGGGCTGGCCGCGCTGCTGGAGGAGATCGCGCTGGTCAGCGACCAGGACGACCTGCCGGAGAGCCAGTCCGCGCCCACCCTGATGACCCTGCACACGGCCAAGGGGCTGGAGTTCCCCGTGGTGTTCATCGTGGGCCTGGAGGAGGGGGTGTTTCCGCACAGCCGCAGCCTGGAGGACCCGGAACGGCTGGAGGAGGAACGCCGTCTAGCCTACGTCGGCATCACCCGGGCCAAGCGCTACCTCTACTTGGTGCACGCGTTCCGCCGCACCCTCTACGGCAACGCCGAGCCCTACCCGCCCAGTCGCTTCCTGCGCGACATCCCGCCGCACCTGATCAACGGCCGCGGCATGGCCGTGCGCAAGGAGCAGGCGCGGGACTTCGTGCAGCGGGCCGAGCGCCCCTTCGCCGACGCCCCTGCCTACCGCCGCGCCACCGCCTGGCAGCCCCCCGCCGATGGTCCGACCGCGCCGGACGCCTCGTCGGCTGGGTCGGCTGCGGCCCGTCAGCCGCAGTTCCGACCGGGCCAGCGGGTGGCCCACGGCCTCTTCGGCGAGGGCGTGGTGATCAAGACGGAGCTGGCCGACGACGACGAGTACGTCACGGTGGCCTTCGCCGGCCGCGGGGTGAAGAAGCTGATGGCGAGCTTCGCCAAGCTAAGGGTGCTGGAGTAGCCGGGGGTCGGACATCGCCGACCGAAGCGGATAAGCCGTCTCAGCGGCCGGCGCCTTGTCGCCTGAGCGCGCGTGGCGTCGGTGTCAGCAGCGAGTTCCCCTCGCCTCGCTCGGTTTCAGACAGTGACTTGACCTGTTGAGCGCACTCCGAGATGCGACCACTTACCCTGCTGACCGTCACCCTCCTGTTAGCCGGTGCTTTGTCTTGGGCTGTCGCTCTAGCCCTGGCGCAGCCGCCCGTTGACCTGGGCCAAGGGCCTGCGGCGCAGCCCTTCACCCCCCTGCCGGGCGCCGACAAGGTCGCCCCCACCCTGTGGACCGCCACTGCCGGCGGCCGCCGCGCCCAGGCGCTGGTGGTGCTGGCCGAGCAGGCTGACCTGAGCGAGGCCCGGCGCGTTCCCCCCGGCGCGGCCCGGCGGCGCTACGTCTACGACTTGCTGCGCAGCACCGCCCTGCGCACCCAAGCGCCTCTGCAGGCCTGGTTGGCGGCGCAAGGCGTCCGCTATCGCAGCCATTACCTGGTCAACCTGGTGGCCGTCGAGGCAGATCGCCCCTTGCTGCTGGCCCTGGCCGCGCGGCCCGACGTGGCCCGCATCGCCGCCGACCCTGCCCTGCCCGGCGTGGAGGCCCTGGCTGCGGCTGCGCCAGCGCCGGCGGCCGTGGAGTGGGGCGTCAGCTTCGTGCGTGCGCCGGAGGTCTGGGCCCAGTACGGCGTGGCCGGCCAGGGCGTGGTGCTGGGGAGCCAGGACACCGGTGTAGCGTGGGATCACCCGGCGCTCAGGGGGAAGTACCGCGGCTGGCAGGGAGGCGCGGTTGACCACGCCTACAACTGGCACGACGCCATCGGCCCCACCCCCCGCTGCCCCGACCCGACCACGCCCTGCGACGGCCTGTCCATCGCCCACGGCACCCATACCGTGGGCACCATGCTGGGCGACGACGGCCAGGGCAACCAGATTGGCGTGGCGCCCGCGGCGCGGTGGATCGGCTGCCGCAACATGGACGACGGGGGCTGGGGCCGGCCGAGCACCTACATCGAGTGCTTCGAGTTCCTGCTGGCCCCCTACCCCTTCAGCGGCGACCCGCTGCTGGACGGCCGGCCGGAGCTGGGCGCGCACATCGTCAACAACTCGTGGAGCTGCCCGCCCCAGGAGGGGTGCGACGTGGACACCCTGCGGCCCATCGTAGAGGCCGTGCGGGCGGCGGGCGTGCTGGTGGTGGCCTCGGTGGGCAACAACGGCTCGGCCTGCGGCAGCGCCATCCACCCCATCGGCATCTACGAAGCCAGCTTCAGCGTGGGCGCGGTGGACAGCGCAGGGACGCTGGCCAGCTTCAGCAGCCGTGGGCCGGTGACCCGGGACGGCAGCGGCCGCCTGAAGCCCGACCTGGTGGCGCCGGGGGTGGCCGTGCGGTCGGCCGGGCACGGCAGCGGCTACGCTGTTATGAGCGGCACCTCGATGGCTGCGCCCCACGTGGCCGGCGCGGCCGCGCTCCTCTGGTCCGCGGACCCGACGCTGATCGGCCGGGTGGACGAGACCGAGTACCTGCTCACCCGCACGGCGCGGGCGGTGCGCGATCTGGCCTGCGGCGCAGCGAACGCCAACGGCTGGCCCAACAACCGCTTCGGCTGGGGCTACGTGGACGCGCTGGCCGCGGTGCAGGCGGTGCGGGAGCCGGCTCGGGTGACCGGCCGGGTCCACCAGACGGCCTGCGCCGGCCGCGTCGTCACGCCTGCGGAGGCGACGGTGACCCTGGTTCGGCAGCGCAGCGGTGAGACCTATTCGGCCGCGGCCACGGGCGGCGCTTTCTCCTTGGCGGTGCCCTACGGCGCGTACACCGTGACCGTCGCGCTGCCTGCGGCGGGGCCGGTGCTCACCGACACCGTCTACCTGCTGGGGAACCGGGAGAGCAAGCTGGGCTTCACCGTCCCCCGGGAGGACCTGCGCTGTTGGTTTTTCCCGCGCAGCGAGCGCGCCCGCTGACGACGGTGCAGCAGCTCCCAGTCCGCCCGGGCGGCAACAGGACCCAGGCCATCTTTCAGCTCGGCGGCGACGGGGGTATAATTTAGTCAGCTTCCGCATCGCATGGCGCGCGACCAGCCTGCTCACCATGCCATCGCGGCGCCAGGAGCAACTATGGACGATCTGATTGCACGCGCAGCCGACGTGCTGCGCCAAACCAAACGCCTGGTGGTCCTCACCGGCGCGGGCATGAGCAAGGAGAGCGGCATTCCCACCTTTCGCGAGGCCCAGGAGGGGCTGTGGGCGCGCTACGACCCCATGAAGCTGGCCACGCGCGAGGGCTTTCTGGCCGATCCCAAGCTGGTTTGGGAGTGGTACCAGTATCGCTTCGGCCTGGTGGCCGCGTGCAAGCCCCACGCCGGCCACTACGCCGTGGCAGAGCTGGAGCGCCTGTTGCCCCACGTGGTGGTGGTCACCCAGAACATTGACGGCCTGCACTTGGCCGCCGGCAGCCGCGACGTGGTGGAGCTGCACGGCAGCATCCACCGCTACAAGTGCCTCTACGGCCACCGTGGCTACACCCTGGCCGACCTGGCGGGCCAGACCGAGGTGCCCCCGCGCTGCCCGCGGCCCGGCTGCCACGGCCTGATGCGCCCCGACGTGGTCTGGTTCGGCGAGTTCCTGGACCAGGAGGTGTTGGGCCGGGCCACGGCCGAGAGCCAGGCCTGCGACGCCATGCTGATCGTGGGCACCAGCGGCGTGGTGCAACCTGCCGCCGGCCTGCCCTACTACGCTTGGCGCCGCCGCGCGGCCATCATCGAGGTCAACCCCGTCCCCAGCGAGCTCACCGACCTGGCCGAGATCTACCTTCAGGGGCCGGCGGGCGAGGTCTTGCCCAGGCTAGCGGCGCTGGTGGCGCAGGGACCAACGGCAGGCAGAGAGGAGAAGAAGGGAAACTAGGAGCGCGGAGAGGTAACGCCATGGCTCAAAACATCCTCATTCAACACGGCACGTTGGTTACGGCCCAGGGCGAGCTGCGGGCGGACCTCCGCATCGTCGGCGAGCGCATCCACAGCATCGGCGTGGACCTGACGCCGGAGGCCGGCGAGGAGGTGATTGACGCAACCCATTGCCTGGTGCTGCCCGGGATCGTGGACCCTCACGTCCACATCCAGCTGGACACCGGTATCTACCGCACGGCCGACGACTGGGCGGTGGGCACCCGCACGGCCGCCTGCGGCGGCGTCACCACCGTGGTGGACTTTGCCACCCAGTTTCCCGGCCAGGACGTGCGCCAGGCCGTGGCCAACCGCCTGGCCGAGGCCCAGGAGCTGGCCCAGATTGACTACAGCTTCCACGTCATGCTGACGCAGCTGCCGGCCGACGACGCGGAGTTGGACCGGTGGATGGCCGATCTGGTGGAGCTGGGCTGTCCCTCGGCCAAGGTCTACACCACCTATCGCCCCAACTACTACCAGGACGACTACAGCCTGCTGCGCATTCTGCGGGCCGCCGGGCGCCACGGCGTGGTGGTGCTGGTGCATGCCGAGAACGACGCCCTGGTCAGCGGCGCTACCGCGCGCTTGGTGGCCGAGGGCAAGACCGACCTGGCCTACCACGGCGCGGCTCGGCCTGCCCTGGCCGAGGTGGAGGCGGTGCAGCGGATGCTGCTGCTGGCGCGCGAGGCCGGTTGTCCCCTCTACGTGGTCCACAACTCCGTGGCCCGCTCCGCCGAGCTGATCGCCGCCGCCCGCCCGGCTGGCCAGGTGGCCTTCAGCGAGACGTGTCCCCAGTACCTGGTGCTGGACGAGACGGTCTACGCCGGCGAGCATCCGGAGTGGGGCATCATGCAGCCCCCCCTGCGTCACCCCGACGAACCGGAGCGGCTGTGGCAGCTGGTGGCCTCCGGCGCAGTGAACGCCATCGGCACCGACCACTGCGACTACACCCTCCTGCAGAAGCTGGGCCTGCGGCCGCTGGAGGAGCCCACGGTGCGCGCAGCCCTGGACCTGTTGACCGAGGAGCAGCGGGAGATGGTGATCCTGCGCACCGGGCTGCGGGACGGCTGGGCGCGGGAACGTCGCGAGGTCGCCTACACCCTAGGCACCTCGCGCGAGGCGGTGCGCCGGCTGGAGAACGAGGCCGTGCGCCGGCTAGAGGGCGCCAACGGCGCGCTGGAGACCCTGCGCCAGGCCGCCGCCCCCAACGGCCGCCCGCGGCTCCCCTTCACCCAGACGCCGGGCGGTATCCCCGGCCTGGAGACCTCCCTGCCGCTCATGGCTACCTACGGCGTGGCGGCCGGCCGCATCACCTGGCCGCGGCTGGTGCAGCTCATGTGCACTGCGCCGGCGCAGATCTTTGGCCTCTACCCCCGCAAGGGTAGCCTGCAGCCGGGCGCGGACGCCGACGTGGTGGTGTTCGACCCCAACGCGCAGTGGACCGTGCACGCGGCCAACCTGCACAACATCGCCGGCTACACCCCCTACGAGGGACGCCGCCTGCAGGGCCAGGTGCGGTTCACCATCAGCCGCGGGCGGGTGATCTACCGCGCCGGCGAGTTCCTGGGCGAGCTGGGCAGCGGCCGCTTCGTGGAGGGCCGACCCTTCGCCGCGGCTGTTGGACATTAGCCCGTCCCCTCCGTCGAGGTCGCCAAACGAACGACCTCGACGGAGGTAGCATCGCCGGGGGCGACCCACCGATTGTCCTCGGGGGGGGCTTGCCTGAGCGTCGGCTACGCAGGAACCAGCGTGGGCCGCGGCAGCACCGTCACGTTCGGCGGAGGCACCGGCCTCATCTGCTGAACCGCCAGCACAATCACATCGGCCGCCGTCTCCAGGTCCAATAGGCCGGTGTTGATCACCAGGTGGTAGTGCTGAGGGTCGGCGGGGTTGATGCCGTAGTAGCGCTGGACGTAGTCCAGGGCTGCGCGGTCGCGCTCCTCGATCAGCAGCTCCGCCTCCACCTGCGGCAGGTCCAGCTCGTCCATGCAGCGCTGGATGCGGTGCTCCAAGGGCGCCTCGATGCGCACGTGGAGCACGTCGGGCCGCCCCTTGAGCGCCGCCTGGCCGCCGCGGCCGACGATGACCACATCCCCGCGGCGATAGGCGGCCTCGAGGGTGGCCCGCACCATGCCGATGGCCTGTTCGTCGGTGAGGCGTTGCACCGTGGGCGTGCGCACGCCGCGGACGTCCTCTCGCCAGCTGCGGACCTCGGCTACCGTTATCCGTCGGCCCAACAGCCGGTCGAGAAAGCTGCGGCCGCGGTGGCTGGTTTCCGAGAAGTCCACGATCTCGGTGTCGGTCAGGCCAGCCTCGGCTGCTACCGCGGCCATCAGGGTTTTGTCGAACAGGGAATACCCCAGCAGCTCGCACACTCGCGCGGCGATCTCGTCGCCCCCGCTGGCAAACTGGCGTGAGACGGTGATGACTGCCATAGGTCACCTCCTCCGGCCCAAGGCTGCTCAGGCCGCGGTCAGCGCGGCCAGAGAGAGGGGCGAATGGGGACGGCGTTTAGCCGGGCACCCGGCCTGCAGGACCGCCGACGCCATTCGCCGGGCGATCGGTTGAGCAGCCACCTCCATTGTAGCACGGCTTGGCGCCGTGTCAATAGCCTTCGCCGGCGTCAAGGCGCGCCGGGCACCAGGGTGAAGGAGAACGCGCCCACCCGGTTGGAGGTGCGGGAGATCAGGCCGGAGCTGGCCACGCTGCGCGCGGCGAAGAAGGCCGACTGGCCGCCCGACGGCGCAGCGCCCACGCCGAGGGAGGTCCCCGTGGCCGAGCCCACGAAGGTCACGCCGCTGTCCCACGGCCGGAAGTAGGGGTTGCCGGAGCGCCACACCTGGTAGCTGCTCACCGTGACCGGGCTCCCCCCCTCGTCCTGGGTGACCGGGGGCCACGACAAGGTAAGGTTGCCGCCGCTCAGGGAGATGGACACCACCGGCGCCTGGGGCAGCCGCGGGGTGCGGGTCAGGGTGAGGCGGTATTGGTCGCTGAACCAGACGCGGTCGGCGCTGACGGCCAGGCCGTAGGGGGCCGGGGTGGTGCCCGGCGGGATGTAGACGGTGAGTCCGGCCGGCGTGCCGCTCAGCAGCGTCCACGTCGCAGGGGGGAAGGAGAAGGTGCCGGTGGACTTGGTGACGGTTTGGGTGGCCGAGCTGACGGTGGAGCAGGTGGGGGAGACGGTGGACGCGCCGGTGGACAGGGTGGCCGTGGTGCCGCTGGCCCGCGCCGGGTCCACAAAGCCGGCCGAGCCATAGTCGTCGGTGTACCACACCACCTCGACGCCGGGCACGACGGCGACCGGATGGGCGTTGCTGGGCAGGCCGGTGTAGTACGTCGCCTGGTTGGTGTTGGGGTTCAGCCGGCCGATGCGGGCCGGCACCTGGGCGTCAGCCCACCAGAGCATGCCATCGGCGTCAAAGGCCAGACCCTGGGGCGAGGCGGAGCCCCCTAGGTTCCACCAGAAGAGCTGGTTGGTGGCGGGGTCAAAGCGCAGGATGCGCCGGCCCTGGGAGTCGCCGATCCACAGCCGACCGCCGTAGGCGATCAGGTAGTTGCCGCCGCCGTTGACGGTGAACCGGCACAGCTCGTTGTTGCTGGGGTTGAAGCGCAGCAGCTGGGGGCGGTTGTACTGGGTGAACCACAGCCGCCCCGACCCGTCGAAGGCAAAGCCGGCCGGCGCCAGGTTGAGAGAGGACAGCACCTCCCAGTAGGTTACCTGCAGGGTGTTGGGGTTGATCCGACCGAAGGAGGAGTAGTAGTCGCTCCACCAGAGGTTGCCGCTGCTGTCGGGCTTGGCGTCGCCAGGCGCAATGACGAAGGAGGCCGTGAGGGAGAAGGTGTAGCGCGTGTACGCGCCGGTGGTTGGGTTCACCACCAGGATGGCCGGCAGCATGTAGTCGCTGATGTAGAGGGTGCCGCTGGCGTCGCGGTTGATCTCCCACAGCGCGCTGCCCGACTGCCCGGCCGTCGCCTCCCCCACGCCCAGGTTGGCCGAGGCCGGGGTCGCGGCGCCGACGGCCAACAGCGCGGTCAAAGCCAGCCACAGCGTTCTACGAAACCAGGACATCGTTTCCTCCGCGTGTTTTTAGCTCTACCAGACCAGGGAGTGCGCCAGAGTTTGCCGGCCGAGGCCGGGCCTTGGACGGCAGGCGCCTAGGGACGGCGAAGAAAAGGCCTCCTGGGCGAGCTCGTCCAGGAGGCCTCAGCTGGGTTGCGCTGCCAAGTTACGATGGCTTGGGGGAGCCGGCGCAAGCCGGCTCCCCCGGCCGGTTGCCTACGGACGATCAATGGTGAACACCGGCGAGGTCCAGGTCTCCCAGTCCGCCGAGTTCATCGGGTCGCCCAGGGCCTTCAAGACCTGGATCACGATGTAATAGTCGCCGTCCGGCACGATGATGGTGTTGCCCACCAGCGGGTCGCCGGAGAAGGTCAACCCATCCCACGGGAAGGCGAAGAACGAGGTGGTGGTGCTGTTGCGCGGCACGTAGTCGTAGGAGAAGGCCCGGCGCCAGTACCAGTTGGTGTTGGCGTCGTACACCTCGGCCCGCACGCGTCGCGCCTGATGGCTCAGGTGCACCAGGAAGTAGGGCACGTCGTCGCCCTGCAGCGTGAACACCGCGCCCGGGCCCTGCTGGTAGAAGACGCCGCCCACCAGGCGGGCCAGCCACGGGAAGCCGAAGGAGGTGGGCGGCATGTGCACGATGCCCTGGTAGTCGCCCACGAACCCGGCGAAGGGCACCCGCAGCACCTGGCCGCCGCCTGTCGGCGTGAAGACGATGTAGCCGCCGTACTGGCCGTTGGTCGGGCTGGTAGCCGGGTTGATGGTCACGTTCACCGTGGCCGTGCCGCCGGCCGGCACCGTCACGCTGGAGGCGCTGAAGGACACCGTGGCGTTGGAGGTGAAGAAGCTGGGGGTGATCACGCCGCCGGTGGACAGCGCGTTGACGAAGGAGAGGTTGTAGGTGATGGGCGACGTGCTGTTGTTGCGCAGCGTCAGGGTGCGGGTCTGCGGCCCGGCCTGGCCCTCGCCCAGCGGCAGCTTGCTGGGGGTGATCAGGGTGGGGGCCAGGATGGACTTGTCGATGCGCAGCATGCCGGCGCCCTGGCGATGGACGTTGTCCAGGAAGCCCAGGCCGGGGTTGCCCCACCAGTTCTTGGGCTCGGCGCTGTTCTGCAGGATGGCGCGCACCAGGTTGGCCGGGGTGCCCGGCTTGGCCTGCAGCAGCAGGGCCGCTGCGCCGGCCACGTGCGGCGAGGACATGGAGGTGCCGCTGACGGTGGCGTAGCCGCCCAGCTCCAGCGGGTAGGTGGAGCGGATCAGGCCGCCCGGCGCGCCGATGTCCGGCTTGATGTCCAGGTTGGGCGACAGGCCGTAGGAGCTGAAGGAGGAGATCAGGCCGCCCGTCGGGTTGGGCGCGTTGATCCGCACGTTGGTCCAGGTCAGAGTGACGGTGTGGCCGGCGTTCAGCAGGCTGCGGATGTGCAGGCCGTCGGCCTGGGAGATGCCGATGCCGAAGATGCCCTGGTTGACGACGCCGCCGCCGGCGAAGAGGCCGGGCACGTTGTTGTAGATCACCACGCCCGTGGCGCCGTTGTTGAAGGCCTTCTGGTACTTCTCGTTGAAGGTGCAGCCGCCGCGCACGATCAACGCCACCTTGCCAGCGGGGTTGTTGATGTAGGGATCGGCGTTGCAGCCTTGGCCAACCCAAACCACCGGGTCGGAGGTGCCGCTGGTGGGCGGATCAGCCGCGGCGGTGATGGTGAGGTACGCCACCTGCTGGCCGCCGGGGTTGACGTTGAACGTGAGGGCGTTGATGTGGCTGTTGTCGAAGGAGGCCACGCCGATCACGTCGGTGCCCACGCCCGGCGAGCCCGCGCTGTAGAGGCCGTTGGCGCCGTTGTTGCCGATGGACGCGACCACCACCATGCCCTTCCTCACCAGCACGTTGCTGGCCTTGGCCGTCGGATGTTCGGGCCACTGGAAGGCCGAGCCGATGCTCATGTTCAGCACGTGCATGCCGTCCATGTAGGCCCGCTCCATGGCCGCGATCATGATGTCGCTGGTGGTGGAGCCGACGCAGCCGAACACCCGGTAGGCGCCGAAGGTCACGCCCGGCGCCACGCCCTTGACGGTGCCGTTGGCGCCCACGATGCCCGCCACATGGGTGCCGTGGCCGTTGCAGTCGTCGGGGTCAGGGTCCGGGACAGGGACGTTGTTGTTGGGGTCGCCGGCGTTGTAGGCGTCGCCCACAAAGTCCCAACCGGTGAACACGCGGCAGCCGGGGCCGAAGCAGCCGCCCAGGTCGGGATGGTGGTAGTCAATGCCGGTGTCCATCACCGCCACCTTGATGCCCGCGCCGGTGTAGCCCATGGAGTCCTGTACCACGTCCGCGCCGGTCATGGCCAGGGCGGTGGCCAGGTCCGGGTCGGAGAGGGGTGTGGTGGCCGGCATGGGGATGGTCGTCACGGGGTACACCGCCTTCACGCCCGGGATGCGGGACAGCTTGATGATGTCCTTGGGCGCCACCTGGACGGAGAGGCCGTTCCACAGGGTGGTGAAGGTGAAGCGGACAGCGTAGGAGAGACCAGCCTTCCGCGCCTCGTTGCGGAAGGTGAGCTGGTCGCGGCGGATGGCGAGCAGGTTGCCGCCGTCGGCCAAGGGCGCGGAGTTGAACTCCACGAACCAGGCGACGGGCGTCTCGTTGGTGAACACCCCGTTCTCAGCCGAGGGCGGCGGCGTTCCGGGGGTAACAGGGCCCACTTCCTGCGCTACGGCCAGGCCGGCGGTGGGCAGGAGCAGGCTCAGCGCAAGCACAAGGGCTAGCAACTTTCTGCGCATGGTGTGTCCTCCAGACTAGGGAGATGGGGGGAAAGGGAGGCTGACGGGAAGGGAAACGACAAGCCGGCGACGCAAAGAGGCTCCGGCTCTTTGCCAAAACGGGGGCATGGGGCGCGTAGTCGAGCGACGAGCAATCTGTCTCATCGGGCTCACGACGATGGCTCTGCACCGAACCGCACTGAAGTCCACCAACAAGGCGGCTAACCTTGCGTTCTTGCGGTCCCCGAGGGAGTGAAAAAAGTCTAACACGTTCCGGGCAAGTTGTCAAAGCCCGGAGGCCCTTGCGCATAGTTTACACACCGAGAGCAGGGACAACGGTAACTGGGAACGGAAAGCAGTGAACAGTCAAGGGGGAACGGCAGTTGGTGTGCGGCGGCCTTTGTGCTACAATCCCCGGCCGGCTCGCTCAACGCCGCGAGTCGCAAACACCGCCCAAGGCACAGGATTTTTTATGGAGCTCGGCATCATTGGCCTGCCCAACAGCAGCAAGACCACCATCTTCAACGCCCTCACCCGCGGCAGCCTGCCCACCACCGCAGCGGCCTCCCTCGGCGGCAAGCTGGAGTTCCACTCAGCCGTGGTGGACGTGCCCGACCCGCGCGTGGACCGGCTGAGCCAGATCTACAGGCCGCGCAAGACCACCTACGCCAAGATCACCTACACCGACGTGGCCGGCCTAGACCAGGGCTTGGCGCAGCGGGGGATTGGCGGCGAGCTGCGCAACCGCATGGCCAAGATGGACGCGTTCGTCCACGTGGTGCGCGGCTTCGAGGACTCAGCCGTGCCGCATCCCCTGCAGACGGTGGATCCGCAGCGCGACCTGGAGGTGCTGGACGGCGAGATGCTGCTCTTGGACCTGCTGACCGTGCAGAACCGCCTGGAGCGCATCGGCGAGACCCTGCGGCGCACGAAGAAGAACAGCGAGGAACAGCAGGCCCTGCTGGCCGAGCAGGCCCTGTTCCAGCGGCTGGCCGAGACGTTGGAGGGGGGCGCGCCCCTGCGCGACCTGGAGCTGAGCGCCGAGGAGCGCCACAGCCTGCGCTCTTTCGCCTTCCTCACCCTCAAGCCGGTGGTAGTGCTGGTCAACACGGGGGACGCCGCCCGGCCGGCCGATGAGCTGGTCTCCTACCACCACCGGCAGACCGCTGTGCTCAGCCTACAGGGCAAGCTGGAGATGGAGATCGCCCAGCTCGACCCGGGGGAGGCGGCCGAGTTCATGGCCGAGTTCGGCATCGTTGAACCGGCCCTCAGCCGCCTGATCCGCATCTGCTACGACCTGGTGGGCCTGCACAGCTTCTTCACCGTGGGCGAGGACGAGGTGCGCGCCTGGACCATCCGCCAGGGCGCGACGGCGGTGGAGGCCGCTGCCGCCATCCACAGCGACCTGGCGCGCGGGTTCATCCGCGCCGACGTGGTGGCCTACGACGACCTGATAGCGGCGGGGGGCAGCATGGCTGAGGCGCGCAAGGCCGGCAAGGCGCGGCTGGAGGGACGGGACTACGTGGTGCGGGACGGCGACATCCTGCACGTCCGTTTCGCTGTGTAAATCGTTCGGCCACCGTCGGCGCCTGCACACAAGGGAGAGGGGGCGGTAGTGGCGCGGCATTTCTTGACACTCCCCTTTGTCTGAATACAATATGCATCTATATAGGCGAGCAGTGTTGCTCCGATCAGGTTTTCGGGTTGCTATCCATTCCTAATTGCAGCCTTTTCTCTGCCTGATTTCTTTGCGGGGAACTGAATAGCTTCTGCCACGAGAGGAGGTGCCTATGGCCAAGCGGTGAAAGCTCCTGTGTCGCCTTAACTTGCGGCCTAACCGTCTGCCTATGCCGATCAGCGTTGTTTTTAATAGCCTTGTCGTTGGTTGATTTCGCTCGACCCCTGTGAAGGAGTTTCGTCCATGTTGCGTCCGTCTCGTCTCTCCCGCTTCGCCCTGTACGCCCTCACGGTGATGTTGATCCTTGCGCTGCTGGCCGGCGCTGTTCCGGCGCGCGCCGACGGCATTCGCGACGGCATCATCGACAACCCCTACGGCGCCACCCGCTCCATTGACGGCGCCGGCAACGACGACCCCAACGGTGACTCCGAGGTCTGCCCTATCGGCGACGGCAACCGCGGCAACCTGATGGAGCTTCATGCCTATTTCGCTCCTATAAATCCCCCGTTCGGACCCCCATTCGAAGCCTGGCAGTTTGCTTTTGTGGTAGACTCGTCGCACTCTCTGGACGACACCAGCAACGACTTCTTCGGCAAGCCTGCGAACCAGCTGGTCACCTACATCCTGGGCATTGACGTGGGATGTAACGGTGGCCCGGCCGGCGACATGAACGCCACCGGCTTCGTCGGGCCATGGACCCGGTTCTTCAGCTGGCAGGGGGTCACCTTCGCCGGCGGCAACGCGGGGGTGGACTATTTCATCGGCATGTACCCCGCCGGGCCCGACGCCATGAACGGCATGCTCTACAGCATGAACGGCTCGGCCAAGAACTTGTTGCTCTCCTCCATTACCATAGAGACCCGTGTGGTAGACTACCGGCGACACATCGAGTTTTTCATCGAGGATGACCCCTGGTTGCCGTCCGACCTGAAGACCAACGGCCCCATCTGCCTGGCCCTGGTGAGCACCGAGAACACCAACGATCGCGACAACAACCCGGCGACGCTGGACGGCGGCCGGGTGATTGACGACCTGGGGAATGGCGGCTCGGTCACCGGCTGCGACCTAAGGTACCGTCTCAACAACACCGGCGGCAACGGACCCATGCCGGTGAAGATTGATACCCAGCCGAACTGCCAGGCCAGCGGCCGGCCGCTGCCCGGCGGCAGCGCCACGCGACACTGCACCTCCCTCCCGGCCCGGCAGACGGTGAACGAGCTGGACTCCGGCAACCTGTGCATCGGCAGCCCGGTGGGCCTGAACATTGACGGCTTTCTCGACTCGGGCTACAACCTGCTCACCGAGGCGCGCTTCGCCGGGCCCTATCAGGGCGGGGACGCGGCCGCCTCTGACTTCGGCGGCGAATCCTCGGCCTACAGCTACTGGGATGGCAGCGCCATGCAGTTCTACCCCGGCCTCGGCAACGCCGACGTCCGCTTCGTGCACGCCCGCACCGACGGCTTCTTCCTCTACACCAACGTCAGCGGGCCGGGGCTGAACGCGTTCGGCGGCCTGGGCCAGATGGCCGGCCAGCCGACCGACAGCGCCAACCTGTTCATCGCCATTGACATCCCCACCATCGTCAGCGGGACAGACCGCGGGGACCACGGCGGCGGGCCGGAGGTGTACACGCCGCCCAATGCGCCGGCCGGCAGCGACCTGCCCAACCACCCCGGCAACCGCCCCATCAACTTCCGAGGCTGGGATCCGGACTACATCGTGGAGATGATCTGGGCTGGCGACGATGGCACTTTCGGCGCAGCCCAGCTTTGGCGCTGGAACACTGTAACCCAGGCGTGGGTTCTGGCAGGCACGTTCTCCACGGTGGAGACCACCGGCACCTCCCCCAGCGGCATCGTGCCGTTCAACACGAGCTGGCACACAGCCGGCAACCCGCCCACGGCCGGCTCCCTCTACTTCGGCCGCCAGCCCGGAAGCTTCGAGTTCGCCATCCCTTGGATCGCCCTGGGCGTCACGCCGGGCAACCCGCATCCCCTTGCGCGTGAGAACATCCGCATGAGCGTCTACACCACCCGCAACCCCGACGGCTGGGACACCAACGACCAGGCGCCGGGCATCGGCCAGGGCGCCAACGGCCTCGGCTCCCACGAGCGGCTGGGCGACCACCCGGACGAGAACGACAACGAGGCGGATCCCGTGGCCGCCGGCAACGACCAGACCCCCTACGTGGGCCGCACCCACGGCCAATTCGGCCGCAACCCGGGCAGCGACAACACGCCGGGCGACAGCGACACCATCGAGGAGTACTTCATCTTCCGGATAGATCCGAACCTCAGCGCGTGCACGCCTAACGCGGTGGCCGTGAACGACCTGGGGGCCGGCAGCGCTGCCGCGAGCGGCCCAGCGCTGGCCGTGGCCGGTGCAGTGACCCTGGCCCTGTTGGCCGCGGCCGGCTACGCCTGGCGACGCCGCAGCACCCATCCTTCGTAGTAACGGCTTCAGCCGTTACCCTGGCAGCTGAAGCCGCCACTACCAGGGGCGCGCCCCCTTCGTAGTAACGGCTTCAGCCGTTACCCTGGCGGCTGAAGCCGCCACTACCAGGGGGATACCCCCCTTCGTAGTAACGGCTTCAGCCGTTACCCTGGCGGCTGAAG
>JANWYQ010000170.1 GCA_025055015.1 Caldilineales bacterium | reverse complement strand
TTGGCGAGCGGAGACCGCCCCCCCCGCCCCCCGGCGCCAGTCCCGCCCGGCCCCCCCCCCGGGGGCCCCCCCGGGCCCCCCCCCCCCCGCCCCGGCGCCGGCCCAGGCCCCCCACCCCGCCCGCCCCCCCGGGCCGGGGGGGTCGGCGGGTGGGGTCCCCGGGCCCCCCCCCCGCCTTGGGGCGCGCGGCCCCGGGGGGCCCCACCGGGGGGGGGCACGGCCGGACTTGCGCCGGGGGGGGGGGGGGGCGGTCTCCGCTCGCCAAGGCTGCTTAGGACAGGTCGGGCCGGGTCTGCCACCACCTGCCGACCGGTCCGCCCGGCCCACAAGCGCCGACGACGGCCATTATACCGACGGCAGCCTGCCGTTGTCAATCGCCAGGCCGGCCGGGGCCCTTGTCAGACTGGCCAGCTTGGCGTACAATGGCGCAGCGCTCTCGCTACCGCAGAAGTCTGCAGCGACATCTGCTCGGGACCACCTCTGGCTTCCGCTCAGCACCCGGAGGCTAAAGCCATGGCCGTCAAGACTGACACCATCCGCCTGCGTACCCGCGGGCACGCCGACATGCACGACCTGACCGAGGCGGTGCAGGACGCGGTGCGGCGCTCCGGCCTGCAGGCGGGCATCGTCACCCTCTTCTGCCCCAGCTCCACCAGCGGGCTCACCACCATCGAGTACGAGGCCGGCGCGCTGGCCGACCTGCGCCGCCTGTTCGACGAGATCGCGCCGGCCGACCGGCCTTACCAGCACAACCTGCGCTGGGGCGACGGCAACGGCCACAGCCACGTGCGGGCCGCCCTGCTGGGCCCTTCGCTCACCGTGCCCTTCACGGCCGGCCGGCTGACCCTGGGCACGTGGCAACAGATCGTGTACGTGGACTTCGACAACCGCCCCCGGCAGCGGGAGCTGGTGGTGCAGATCGTGGGAGAGTGACCGGCTGCCCCTCTTTTGACGAACCGTAGCCCGGCTCACGGCGCCGGCGCCTGCTTTGGCGCAGAATGCCGTTACACGGCACGCTCAGAACAGAGAAAGGCAAATACCATGTTTCAAAGCATCGAACACGTGAAGCAGGCCCTGGCCGAACAACAGTACATCGCCTCCGACGAGATCGCCACCGTCCTCTTCCTGGCCGAAAAGCTGGGCAAGCCGATCCTGGCCGAGGGGCCGGCCGGCGTGGGCAAGACAGAGCTGGGCAAGGCGTGGGCTGCGGCCACCCGCCAGGAGCTGATCCGCCTGCAGTGCTACGAGGGACTGGACGAGACCAAGGCGCTCTACGAGTGGGAGTACGCCAAGCAGATGCTCTACACGCAGCTCCTGCGGGACAAGCTGGCCGAGGTGCTGGCCGACGCCCGCAACCTGAGCGAGGCGGCGGATCGGCTGGCGCAGGAGGAGGACGTCTTCTTCTCCGAGCGCTTCCTGCTGCCCCGGCCGCTGCTGCGGGCGATTCGCACCGAGACCCCTTCCATTCTGCTGATTGACGAGATTGACCGCACCGACCCGGAGTTCGAGGCATTTCTGCTGGAGGTGCTGAGCGACTTCCAGGTGAGCGTGCCGGAGCTGGGCACCTTGCGGGCGCGGCACACCCCCGGCGTGCTGCTCACCTCCAACAACACGCGCGAGCTCAGCGAGGCCCTCAAGCGCCGCTGCCTCTACCTGTTCATTGACTACCCCACGGTGGAGGCGGAGCTGCGCATCGTGCGGCTAAAGGTGCCCGACCTGGCGCCCAAGCTGGCCCGCCAGGCCGTGGAGCTGGTGCACCGCCTGCGCAGCCTGGAGCTCAAGAAACACCCCAGCATCAGCGAAACGCTGGACTGGGCCAAGGCGCTGGTGATGCTCAACGCCAACAGCCTGGACCGCCAAACCGTCGAAAACACCCTCAGCGTGCTGCTGAAGCACGAGGCCGACATCCTGCGGGCCCGCCGCGCGCTGGAGACCGGCCGTCTCACCGGCGACGGCGGCGACGAGCCCCCGCGGCCCCGGCCCGGCATGCCGTATCGGCCGTTGAACTGAACACAACGCGTAATTGCCACGCCAGGGACCATGGTGCCGGCGAGTTGTGGCTGGCGCGTCGCTCGTTGCGCTATGCTCGTTCCGTCTGACTCGTTACGCTCCTTCGGAGGCCTCCCATGGAACAGCGCATCGTTGACTTCATCGCCGGGCTGCGGGCTGCCGGCGTGCGGATTTCTATCGCGGAGAGCGCCGACGCGTTCCGCGCGGTGGAGACCCTGGGCGTGCAGGACCGCGATCGCTTTCGCATCGCCCTGCGCAGCACGCTGATCAAGGAACCGCAGGACGTCCCGACCTTCGAACAGCTCTTCCCCCTTTACTTCGGGGCCGACGCGCCGCCGGCCATGCTCAACAGCGCCGACGACCTCTCGCCGGAGGAGATGCGGATGCTGGCAGAGGCCATCCGCCAGTTCACCGGCCGCCTGCGGGAGATGCTGCAGCGGCTGCTCCAGGGCAAGCCCCTCAGCCAGGAGGAGCTGGACCAGCTGGGCCAGCTGGTGGGGCTGCGCCAGGCGGACCACCCGGCCCTTAGCCGATGGATGGCGCAACGGATGCTGCGCGCGCTGGGCATGCCGGAGGTGCAAGAGGCGCTGCAGGAGCTGTGGCAGCTGCTGAACCAGATGGGCATGAACCGCCAGACGCTGGAGCGCCTGCAGGGGTTGGTGCAGGCCAACATGGACGCGCTGCAGGAGCAGGTGGAGCGCTTCGCCGGTGCCAGCATCGCCCGCAACCTGGCCGACGAGGGACGCCCCCAGGCCGGCCCTGACCTGATGCACCGTCCCTTTCGCTACCTGAGCGACGCCGAGGCCGAGGAGCTGCGCAAGCAGATCCGCCGCCTGGCTGCGCTCCTGCGCAGTCGGCTGGCCCTGCGCCACAAGCGCGGCAAGACCGGCAAGCTGGACGCCAAGGCCACCCTCCGCGCCAACCAGCGCTTCGGCGGCGTGCCCTTGGACATCCGCTTCAAGCAGCGCCACCTCAAGCCCAAGCTGGCCCTGATCTGCGATGTGAGCACCTCCATGCGGCACTGCGCCGAGTTCATGCTCACCCTGATCTACGAGCTCCAGGACCAGGTGGGCCGGGCGCGCAGCTTCGCCTTCATCGCCGACATGGAGGAGATCAGCCAGGCCTTCGCCGAGCTGCCCACGCAGCGGGCCGTGGAGGAGGTCCTCACCCGCCTGCCCCCCGGCTACTACAACACCGACCTAGGCAACAGCCTGGCCACCTTCAGCCGGCGCTACATGGACGCCGTTGACCACCGCACCACGGTGATCGTGTTGGGGGACGCGCGCAACAACTACAACAACCCGCGGCTGGACCTTCTGCAGGAGATCAAGCGTCGCTCGCGGCGGATCATCTGGCTGAACCCGGAGCCGCCTGCGATGTGGGGGAGCGGCGACAGCGACATGCTCTCCTACTTGCCCCTGGTGGACGCAGCCTTCGAGGTGGGGAACCTGGCGCAGCTCACGGTGGCGGTGGATCGGCTGTTGAGCTCCTAATCCTGTCTACCGCGGAGTTCGCACCTGGGGGTGCGAACTCCGCGATGCAGAGGGTAAGGCCCGAGGCGCCGTCGAAGGCGCGTAGACCGTCAATCTAACCCAATCGAAAACATCGCGGCCAGGTCGTACTCGGAGAAGACCTGGAAGGCCAGCAGCGTCTCGGTGCGCTCGATCGCGTCGATGGCCATGATGTCGCGGGTGACCAGGTCGGCGATGCGCTCGTTGGTGCGGGTGCGCAGGATCGCCACCAGGTCGTAGCGGCCCGCCACAGAGAACACCTCGGTGACGCCATCCAGCTGCACCAGCCGCTGGGCCACATCGTTGACATGCCCGCGCTTCACGTTGATGAGCACAATGGCGTTGACCATAGCAGACCGTCCTTGCTGAGGGGCTTGGGGTGGCATCGCAGCGAGCCATGCCGACCTTGGGGTGAGGGATACAGCGCTGCAACCGATGCCATCCTGGGAGAGTTGTGGGCATTATACCCCAAAGTTGGCTTCCTGGCGCTAAACGGGCTACAATGCGTGTGAACTTGTGAACTGGTGTGACTCGTGTCAGTTTTGCCGGCTGTTGACTGACGAGGACGACTAGTGGTTGCTGCTCAGGCCATGATCACCCGATGCCCCCTCCGCTGCCCAAGCCTTGCCGGAAGGCTCTTGATAGCGCTGATCCTGGTCGGCGCTGCGCTGCCCGGCACCTCTGAGGCAGCCCCAGGCAGTCCGCCATCCCCCGCCGTTGTGGCGGCTCCGCCCACCCCTCCTGCGCAGGGTGCCTTTGCCCCAGGCCGGGTGCTGGTGGGCTGGCACAGCAACCTAACCAAGGAAAAAGCCCTCAAGCTCCTAGAAGACCGGGGCCACAAGGCGTTGACGGCGCTAGACCCACTGCCGGCCGCGGTGTTGAGCGTGCCGACCGGCCGAGAGCTAGCGGCGGTCGCCGAGCTAAAGGCCGATCCGGCCGTTGCCTACGCCGAACCGGACTACCTGGCCTACGCGCTGGGCGGTGGCAACGTGGCGCCTGATCGGATCGCCACTCCCGGCGTCTATCCCACCGACCCCCTCTGGCCGCAACAGTGGGGCATGCGTCGCGCCCAAGCGCCCCTGGCCTGGCCCGTGACAACCGGTCGCGTCACCGTGCTGGTGGCCATGATCGACTCCGGCGTTGACCTGAGCCATCCTGAGTTCGCCGGCCGCATTGTCACCGGATACGACTACATCAACCAGGACCTGGTGCCCCAGGACGACAACGGCCACGGCACTCACATCGCAGGCATCGTGGCGGCAGCAGGGGACAACGCCGCCGGCGTGGCCGGCGTGGCCTGGGGTGTGCGCCTGCTGGTCTACAAGGCGCTGGATCAGACCGGCGTCGGCCCGGCCAGCTTCGTAGCCCAGGCGGTGCTGGACGCAGTGGCGCGCGGCGCGCGCATCATCAACCTCAGCCTGGCGCTGACCGCGCCCTCGGAGACCCTGCGCAGCGCGCTACAGCACGCCTTCGCCAACAACACGGTGATCGTCGGCGCCACGGGCAACACCTCTGGCCCCGTCGCCTACCCCGCCGCCTACCCCGAGGTGATCGCCGTGGCCGCTACCACCCACTGGGACGACTGGACCGGCTACTCGAACTACGGCCCCCTGGTGGACCTGGCCGCGCCGGGCGGCTCGGCCTCCGATCCCATCCTGAGCACCTGGCTCAACGGCGGCTATGGGTGGCAGTACGGCACCTCGGTGGCTGCGCCGGTGGTGACGGGCGTGGTGGCGCTCATGCGGTCGCTGAACTCGCGGCTCAGCAACCTGGCCATCGGCGCCATCCTGCGCAGCACTGCGGACAAGGTCGGCGCCTTCACCTACGTCAACGGCCGCAACGACTACCTGGGCTACGGCCGGCTCAACGCAGCGCAGGCGGTGCGCCAGGCCGTGCCCCCGGCTCTCGGCGTTGAGCCGTCCAGCCTAGCCCTGCTGGCCGCCGCAGACAACCAGCACGCGGCCTACGCCGACGTGGTGCTCAGCAACCCCAGCAGCCAGCCCCTCACCTGGCAGGTGGTGGAGATCAGCGCCGACTGGCTGGACCTGGACCCGCCCTGGAGCGGCACCCTGGCCTATCCGGCCACGGCGACCCTGCGCGGTCGCGTCATCGCCCCGCGGCCGATCGGCGACCACGGGGCCAGCGTGCGCCTGCGCCTCACCGGCCCCGAAGGCCCTTTGGGCGAGCAACTGGTGCCGGTGCGGCTGCGGGTGGCGCCCACCCTGCGCCGCGTCTACCTGCCGTTGGCGGAGCACCGCAACCTAACCACGGCCTGGTATGACCTGTCTAGCGGCGCCACGGCCCTGAACTTGGGCGACGACGCTGCGCAGGCCGTGGGCCTGCCTTTCTCCTTCCCCTTCTACGGCCAGCGGTACACCCAGACGTGGGTTCACGCCAACGGCTTCCTCAGCTTCGACCGTGGCTACCCCGGCAGCCAGCATGCGTTCAAC
This sequence comes from Caldilineales bacterium, assembly GCA_025055015.1. Lineage (GTDB taxonomy): Bacteria > Chloroflexota > Anaerolineae > JAAEKA01 > JAAEKA01 > JANWYQ01. The sequence continues at coordinate 30,242 of JANWYQ010000170.1, read as the reverse complement.
GGCTGCATCCCTAGCCTGCAGGCGCCGGACGCTGCGGTCTACGCGCTGTGGACCGATCTGGACCCCAGTCGAGGCGGCCTGGTGCGCTACGCCGCGGTGGACGATGTCTTTGTGGTCGAGTGGAAGGATGTGCCGCGGCGGGGCAGCAGCGCGCCCAACACCTTTCAGGTGGTGCTCTGGCCCGACGGCCGGGTGTTGGTCCAGTACCGGGAGGTTGCGCCGGGCAACGCCACGGCTGGCCTGGAGAACTGGGACAACACCATGGGCTGGCAGGTGGCCTGCAACGGCGTCGGCGCGCGGCTGGGGCCGGGCTCGGCCTGGCTGCTGCGCGCTGCGCCGCCGTGAGCGCAGCGCAGCCCACACGAGGTGCCCTGTGCGTGTCGTAGCCCTGGGCGACCTGCACTATCGCCCCTCCCGCCGCCACGAGTACCTGGCCCTGGCCGACCAGGTGCGGGCCTTGCAGCCCGATTGCTTCATCCTGGTGGGCGACATCGGCCACCCCTTGCGGCTGTTCATCCGCGGCTTGGAGCTCTTCGCCGACCTGCCGTGCCCCCGGCTGTTGGTGGTGGGCAACCACGACGTGTATCGGGGAGAGTACGACAGCCGCACCCTGTGGGAGCGCGCCCTGCCCCAAGCCGCGCGCGACGCTGGCTACGTCTGGCTGGAGGAGGAAGTGGTCACCCTGCCGCTGGATGGCACAGAGGAAGGCGACGGCCAGCAGCCCGACCTCGTGGGCATCTGCGGCACCCTGGCCTGGTACGACTACTCCTCCGCCTGCCCAACCCTGCCCTACAGCGGGCCCGACTATCGCCTGCTGAAGCACCTGGTCAACCACGACGCCGACTACGTAGACTGGCCGTGGAGCGACGTAGCCATGGCCCGCTACTTGGCGCGGCGCTTCGCCGCCCGGCTGCAGCGGCTCCAGGACGACCCGGCCGTGCGCCAGATCGTGGTGGTCACCCACGTGCCCATCTTCGCCGAGGCGGTGCCGGCCAACCGCGACAGCGCCCTGTGGAGCCTGCTGCGGGCCTACATGGGCAACTTCACGCTGGGCGAGCTGGTGCGTCAAGCCTCCAAGGTCACCCACGTCATCAGCGGCCACATCCACCGGCCGGGGTGGTGGCAGGTGGCGGGCGCGGGCCATCCGATCGAGGTCTATCGCGTGGGCACGCACCAAGGCATGGCATGCACCGTGGTGGTGGAGGTGGGCACGTAACAAGTTTCCGAGCGGCTTCAGGTCTGCCGGAAACCGGAACCCACCCGCCCCAGCTCCACCTGCAGGATGCGGCGGGCAATGGCGACGCTGGCGGCGTAGGTGGAGTCCACGCCGAAGTAGCTCAGGCTCTTGCTGAGCAGCGTCTGCCGCCGGCTGTAGGGAGTGTCGGAGGCGTAGTGCAACACGCCGATGTCGTAGGGCGCGTTGATGAACAGGTTGACGATCTCGTTGATGGGGTAGCGCTGGGGGTAGATGTCCTCGTAGACCCCGCTGAGGTAGGGGCCGGCCTCCATCTCGATGTCGGTGTAGCCCTCCTTGTAGAACACGGCCATGAACTGGCGGTTCTGCAGGAAGGTGCCCCGCACCGTCACCCCTTTCTGGTTGTCGAACACCGTGCCGTACTGCAGGTAAGGCGCTACGTCGGCCGCCTCGAAGCAGTTCTTGAACAGGAAGGTGTTCTTGGAGTGCTCGTCGTAGACCACGTTGGGGATCATCACGTCGCCCACGCGGCCGTTGAGGGTGGCGGCCTTGCCCATGATGTACACCCCCAGCAAGTTGGGCACCGAGGAGGAGATCTGGGAGAAGAGGTAGTAGGCAGCCATGCCCAAGGGATAGTCCACGTTGACCAGCAGGGCGTCGCTGCGCCGCAGCTCGTCCAGGCCGGGCATGGCCAGCCGCGGGTCGAAATAGGCGGGATCGAGACGGCTCAGCTCGATGATCTGCGCGCCCACGTCCAGGTAGTGGGGGTTCTCGATGCGGTGCACCCCTAGACGCCGCTCGTGGGCCTCCCAGGCGGCGCGCTGCTCCGGGTGATCCCGCAGGAAGAAGCGCTGCACGTAGTAGAGCAGGTTAGCTCGGCCTGCAGCGTCGTCCTCCGCGGCTAGCCGCTGCCACTCCTCCCACAGCCCCTCCGGGTTGCGCTCCCGCAGGTAGGCCACCAGCTCCGCCTCGCGCAGCCGAGCAAAGCCGGTGAGCAGGTTGGGCAGGGCGTGGGGGTTGCTGGAGACGAAGTAGATGGAGCGGTCGTAGAGGGGCCCCAGGCCGGCCTGCTCGGTCACGCTGCTCCACCAGGCCTGCACCGCCTGGCGATAGTCGGCCACGGAACCGGCCAGCAGGTTCAGGCTCAGGTCGCAGGGATGGGTGGCCAAGTGGCGAAAGCTGTCGGCCAGGGCCGGCTGCCAGGCCTGGCACAGGCGGTTGAAGGGCTCGTGGTCCAGGTCCAGGGCGCGGCGGATCTCCTCCAGCTCGGTCAGGTCCAGCGGCCGGTCGTCGGCGGCAGCCCGCAGCCGCGCGGCCACCTGAGAGGCCGCAAAGCGGTAGTGCAGCTTGTTCCACTCGATCTGATACGCGGTGAGGATGGGGATCAGGTCGTCCACGTCGCTGACGCTGGCGATGTAGCAGGCCAGGGTGCCGCGGCCGTCGAAGAACATCTTGCGCCGCCGCGCCGCCGCGTAGACCCGCTGCCAGCGGGTGATATCCACCCGCGCCCGGCGCAGGAACACCTCGTCCGACTGGCCCAGGAGCACCAGGCTCACCTGCGGCATGCATAGAGGCAGCCGAGCCGCCGCGTAGGTGAAGGCGGAGATGTCGGGCTCTGGGCTGTCGGCGTCGGGGTGCAGGCTGGCGCGCATGCCTGCGTGGGTCTCCTCCAGGGAGCGCACGCGGATGGCCTGCGTGCTGCGCAGGAGGGAGTAGTAGGTGCGGATGTAGAGGTCAATTTCCTCGTTGATGGTCTCGGGAACGGTGCGCAGCATGGCTGGCTGGTCCTTTAGACAGGCGGAGGCACGCCTCGCCCGCTGCGCTGCGTGCCTCCGGGATGAAGAGAAAGCTCTTGCTGGAAGTGGGTATCTACCGTGTTGTCGCGCTGAACCGGCGAAGTTCGCATGCCGCGGGCGGGACCAGGGCCGATGAAAAACCCGGCGACCAGGCAGGCTGGTCTTTACTCTCTGGCGGTTCCATTAGCCAACGACCATGGCGCACACCACCGACGCAAGCACGCGCTCCAGTTGGCGCACACCAGATCAGCGACACCTGCGGCTGCATCGAGCCGCGGGCTCGGTGCAGGTGAGAATCTGACTGCCGCTGGGTCGAGAAACGCTGCATTGGACGCACGCCCTTCATGGAAAGACCGCGCCCTTGACCCGCTGAGCATGACAGGGCGACAGGGCGAGGCCCTTCCGATTTCCAGGACAAGCGGCCACCGGAGAATGCTCGATTAATCTGCCAGCCTGCAATGGTCGTACGGGCGCCGCAGCGCGACTGAAGTCGCTACTACCAAGGCGAAAGGCCGCGTTCAGGGCAAGCCGCGATCCAACAGGCAGCTGCTTCCGCTACGAGCCGATCACCGTCTGCGACTGCTCGTGCATGTACTGCTGGACGTAGTAGTAGCCGCCGCCGTTCTTGCCGGTGCTGCCGCTGCCCTTCCAGCCGCCAAAGGGCTGGTAGCCCGGCCATGCGCCGGTGGTGGCGCCCGCCGCGCGGTTCACGTACACCACACCGGCCTCGATGTTGTCCAGGTACCACTGGATCTCCTCGGGGTCCTCGCTGAAGAAGCCGCCGGTCAGGCCGTAGCTGCTGTCGTTGGCCAGGGCCATGGCCTGGTCTAAGGACTGCACGCCCGCCACCTTGACGATGGGCAGGAACATCTCCTCCTTCCACAGATGGTGGTCCAGGGGCAGGTTGTCCACGATGGTGGGCGCCACGAAGTAGCCCTTGGCGTAGTCTCCCTCGGTGAGCACCTTGCCGCCGAAGAGGATGGTGCCGTCGCGGGCCAGCTCCTCCACGTAGCGCTGGTAGTCGCGGTAGGCGCCCTTGTTGGCCGCCGGGCCCATGAACACCGCCTGCTGGGTGGGGTCGCCCACGGTCATCTTGCTGGTCAGGTCCAACAGCTTCTGGAGGAAGGCCTCCTTGACCGGCTCCTCCACGTAGACGCGGCTGCAGGCGGAGCACTTCTGGCCGGTGAGGCCGAAGGCGGAGCGCATCACACCCATGGCGGCCTTGTCCAGGTCGGCCTTTCGGCTGATGATGGTGGCGTTCTTGCCGCCCATCTCGGCGATGCAGGGCCGCGGCCACTTGCCAGCCGCGAAGGTGCGGTAGATGTGCATCCCCACGCTGTAGGAGCCGGTGAAAGTGATGCCGTCCACCTCGGGGTTGGTGATCAGCTCCTCGCCGATGGTGCTGCCGGGGCCGGTGACGAAGTTGAAGACACCGGCGGGGATGCCCGCGTCGCGCAGGCACTCGGTGAGCAGCCAGCCGCTTAGGGGCGTGTCGGAGGCGGGCTTGAAGACCACGGTGTTGCCGGCCACCAGGGCTGCGCCCACGGGGCCGCCGGCCAAGGCGAAGGGGAAGTTGAAGGGGGAGATCACCACCCACACGCCGTAGGGCTTCAGCGCGCTGGTGTTGCGGCTCTTGGGCGACTCCTGCAGCATGGGCTTGACGAAGCCGTCGTTGCGCTCCATCTCGTCGCAGTACCAGCGGATCAGATCGGCGGTCTCCTCCACGTCGCCCAGGGCCTCCAGCCGGTTCTTGCCCACCTCCAGAGACACGGCGGCCGCGATCTCCACGGTGCGCTCGCTGATCAGGTCGGCGGCCTTGCGCAGCAGGGCGACCCGCTCCTGCCAGGGAGTGCGCTTGCCCCAGCCGGGGAAGGCGGCGCGGGCGGCGGCCAGGGCCTGTTTGCCGTGCTCGGCGGTGCCCTTCTGGAACTTGCCGATGAGCCAGTCGGTGTTGATGGGGCTGCGGTCGTCGAAGGTCTCGTCGGCCCACACCTGCTCGCCGTCAATGAACATGGGGTAGGCCATGCCGAACTTGGCCTTGGCCTCCTCCACAGCAGCGTCGAAGGCCGCGTGCAGCTCCGGGCTGGCCGCGGCCAGGGTAGCGTAGGTGATCTTGATCTTTGGCTTGGTCATGGCGTTTCTCCTGCGGTGGGAAGGGAACTAAGAGGAACCTGAGGAACTCAACTGTGCGCAAGATGAGTGGTGTCTACATGTCCGTAGCCCAGCTGCCAGCAGGCGTGCCACAGCGCCTCTTGCGGCGAAGAGACGGGTAGCTCTCAGCCCGCGAGCGACACGTCCACGCCGGCCAGCAGCTCGTCCAACACGTCCAGGCCCCAGGCCAGGTCGGCCGACGGGATGTTCAAGGGCGGCGAGAGGATGATCAGGTTGCCCCGGATGCCCAGGACTACCCCGCGCTGCTTGGCCTGGGCGGACAGCCGGCTCAGCGCCGGCGGCACCTGAGGCCAGGGCGCCAGGGGCTCCCGCGTGGCCCGATCGGCCACCAGCTCCAGCGCGGCGAAGAGCCCCATGCCTCGCACGTCGCCCACGCAGGGGTGGCGCTCGGCCATCTCCCGCAGCCGGCCGTGCATCCAGGCGCCCAGCTCACGGCTGCGCCGGACCAGGTCCTCCCGCTCGTAGACCTGGACCGCAGCCAAGCCGGCCGCGCAGCAGAGGGTGTGGCCGGCATAGGTGAGGCCGGTGGGCAGGGGGTGGTCGTCGAAGTAGGCGGCGCAGCGGCGGTTGAGCACCACCGCGCCCAGAGGCAGGTGCGCAGCCGTCAGGCCCTTGGCCAGCAGCATCATGTCGGGCGCTGCGTCCGGCCAGTGTTGCCAGGCGAACCATTCGCCCGTGCGGCCGAAGCCGGTCATCACCTCGTCCGCCACCAGCAGCACGCCGTAGCGGTCGCAGATGGACCGCAGCTTGCGCCAGTAGTCGCCGGGGCCGTAGAAGAGGCCGTTGGTGCCCACCACCGGCTCCACGAAGACCGCCGCTACCGTCTCCGGCCCCTCCCACTGGATCACGTCCTCGATGTGGTCAGCGCAGCGCAGCCGGCAAGCCGGATAGCTGAGGCCGAAGGGGCAGCGGTAGCAGTAGGGGGGCAGGGCATGGACGATGTCGGGCGCAGGCACGGTGCTCCACGCCCGATTGTCGCCGCTGAGGGTGATGGCGTTGCCGGTGGCGCCGTGGTAGGAGCGATAGCGGCCGATGATCTTGCGCCGGCCGGTGATCCAGCGCGCCATCTTGATGGCGTGCTCGGTGGCCTCGGCGCCGCTGGTGGCGAAGAAGACCTTGCCGCCGGCCAACCCGCTCTTCTCCACGATCCGGCGGGCCAGCTCGGCGCGCGGGGCCGAGCCCCAGGCGTTGTGGATGAAGCAGAGCTGCGCGGCCTGCTGCTGAATGGCGGCCACCACCGCTGGGTGCTGGTGTCCCAGGTGGTTGCACTGGGCCTGCGCGCTCAGGTCCAGGTAGCGGCGGCCCTCGGCGTCCCAGAACCAGGGACCCTCGCCGCCGACGATCATGGGCGCGTTCCAGGCGGTCTGAGCGGCCTGCCAGGTGTGCAGGACGTAGGTTTTCTCGATCTCCAGCAGGTCCTGCGCGGGGATAGGGGAGTAGGCATCCATGGGAGCGACGAGCGTCCTCACATAAAACACAGCATCGGCCTGGAGTCGGCCGACGCTGTGTGCCTCGACCACGCTGTCCAGACAGTGCCATTGTACGAGGGCCCAGCGTTCCTGTCAACTCAGGCGCTGTGCGCAGGGGAGACCGGAGACTGGCCGAGCCTTCAGAGGCTGGGCCAGTCTGTTTGGCTCCCTTAGCGCCCGGTGCTACAATGGCAGCGGAAAGTCCCTGCAGCTGGTTCGGTCACGGCCGGAAGCGACCTGCGAACTTACCACCTGCGTTTTACCCACCCCTTGAGGTACTGAGCGCGCAACGGATCCTTTTGGCTGAGGACCGAGCGAACACGGATGCGCTCTACCTCTTTTAGCTCGCAGACGACAGGGCGAACGCAGCAGTTGGCCGTGTAACGAGCCCTGCAAGCGGCGAACGAGGTAGCCGCCCCCACCAAAAGCTCCATCCATCACCTCTCCTTCCGCAACTTCAAGCTCAATTTGAAAAGCCAGGGCGGCGGCGCCTGTTTGCCTACGAAAGGAGAAGGCAGCCATGTACGCAGTCGAGGTCTCCCGCTTGAAAAAGGCCTTCGGCGCTACCCAGGCGGTGGCCGACGTCTCGTTTGCTGTGGAGAAAGGGGAGATCTTCGGGCTGTTGGGCCCCAACGGCGCCGGCAAGACCACCACGATCCGCTTGATGCTGGACATCTTCAAGCCCGACGCCGGCGACGTCTCCATCCTCGGCGGCCCCATGACCGAGGCTAAGAAGAACCGCATCGGCTACATGCCGGAGGAGCGCGGCCTCTACCAGGAGATGCCGCTGGAAGCCTGTCTGGTCTACCTGGCTACCCTCAAGGGGCTGTCCAAGGCCGAGGCCCGTCGCCGCCTGCAGCCCTACCTGGAGCGCTTCGACCTGGCCCAACACCGGGACAAGAAGGTCAAGGAGCTGAGCAAGGGCATGCAGCAGAAGGCCCAGATCATCGCGACCGTGCTCCACGGCCCGGAGCTGCTGATCATGGACGAGCCCTTCAGCGGCTTGGACCCGGTGAACACCCAGTTGGCCAAGGACCTGCTGCTGGAGCTGCGCCGGCAGGGGGTGACCATCCTGATGTCCACCCACATCATGCACCAGGTGGAGGAGATGTGCAACCGGATCGTGCTGATCAACCAAGGGCGCAACGTGCTCTACGGCGAGGTGGCGCAGATCCAACGCCAGTACTCCGGCCACGCAGTGCGGGTGCGCCTGGCCGGCGAGCTGCCGCCGCTGGCCGGCGTGCAGGCCGTGGTGCCCCTCAACGGCGTCGTGCAGCTCATGTTGGACCAGCGAACCACGCCGCAAGACATCCTGCAGCAGCTGGTCAGCCGGCACTGCGCGGTGGAGCAGTTCGAGATCGCCCTGCCCAGCCTGGACGAGATCTTCATCCAGGCGGTGAGCCAGCAGTGAGGGAGGGGCGCCATGTCCAAGATGTGGCTGGTGGCCGAGCACCAGTTCAAGAAGGAAGTGCTCAAGCGTGGCTTCCTGCTGGCCATCGTCGCCATGCCGTTCTTCCTGGGCTTCACCGCCTTCATGGGCTGGCTGACGGAGCGCATGTCTCAGCAGACCACCGCCGTGGGCTATGTTGATCCCGGCCAGTTCCTGAGGACCCCGCCGACCGGCGACGACCACCTGCGCTTCGTGCCCTTTGCCAGCCCGGCCGAGGCGCGCGCCGCGTTGGAGGCCGGCGAGATTGCGGCCTACTACGTGCTGCCCGCCGACTACCCTCAGACGCGGCAGGCCGAGCTGATGCACAACGGCCAGGTGAGCAGCGAAGCCACCGAGGCCTTCGTGCGGGCCGTGCGCGCCAACCTGCTGGCCGGCCAGCCGCCGGAGGTGGCCACGCGCGCGCTGGAGGGACCTCGCATCAGCATGCTGGCCATGGACAGCCGCCGAGCCGTGCCGTTAGACGCGCCCGGCCTGGAGCAGTTCCTGCCGCTGCTGGTCGCGCTGCTGTTTGCCTTTTGGGTCATGACCGTGGCCGCCACCCTGGTGGGAGCCATTGCCGACGAGAAGCAAAATCGCACCGTCGAGATCATCATCTCCTCTGTCTCCCCCGGACAGATGATGGCCGGCAAGATCGTCGGCGTGATGGGGATGGCCCTGTTGCTGGCGGCGAGCTGGGTAGGGCTGTTGCTGGGCTTCGCCTGGTTCGGCGCGAACGTGATGGGCTGGGAGTGGCTGCAGGACCTGCGGATCAACGGCCGCGACCTGGCGCTGCTGAGCTTGGTGGCGCTGCCCAGCTTCCTGTGCCTGGCCGCGCTGATGGTGGCCCTGGGCTCCACGGTAGTGGACGTGCAGGAGGGGCAGCAGGTGGGCGCTGTGGCGTTTCTGGTGCTCTTCGCGCCCATCTACCTGGTCTTTCTGTTTGCCACCAACCCCAACAGCCCGCTGGCCATCGCCCTCAGCCTCTTCCCCCTGACCAGCGTCACCAGCCTGGCCGCGCGCAGCATCTTCATGGAGGTGCCGACGGCGCAGTTCGTGGCGGCCGCGCTGGTGGCCCTGGTCTGCGGCGTGGCCCTGGTCTGGCTGGCCGGCAAGCTCTTCCGCGCCAACATGCTGCGCTATGGGCAGGGGCTGCGGCTGGGGCGGATGGTGCGGAGGGGGGCGTAGAGGAGGTCGGAGGAGCTATGAGCAAGACCCTTGCGATCATGGCCGCTGAGATCCGCACGACGCTGCGACGAAAGTCGTTCGTGATCTTCGCGTTCGTCGTTCCCATCGTGCTCGGCCTGGTGGCAGCGGGCGTGGGATGGGCCAACCGCAACGCCCTGTCCAACGCCATGGCCGAGGCCCAGGCGGCGGCGCTGGCCGGACCATCCAGCCGTCCGACCGGCTTGGTGGACCCGGGCCACCTGATCCGGACGATGCCCCCCGGCCTGGCCGGCGCGCGATTGGTGCAGTACGAGGACGAGGCTGCGGCGAGCAAGGCCCTGGCCGCCGGCGAGATCACCGGCTATTACGTGATCTCGGCGGACTACGTGCAGAGCGGCCAGGTGACCTACGTCACCGACGACTACGACCTGGCGAGCGACCGCCTGGACCGCAGCTTGCTGGAACACCTGTTGCTGGTCAACCTGCTGGGCGGAGACGCCGGCCTGGCCGCCGTCGTCCAGCAGCCGTTGCAGCTCCAGATCACCTCCCTGGCGCCGCCGGTGGAGGCCTCCTGGATCACGGAGATGTTGCCGTTTTTCATGGTCCTCATCCTGTACCTGGCGCTGGTCCTGCCGGGCAGCATCCTGATCAACGCGCTGGTGGACGAGAAGAAGAACCGGGTGATCGAGGTTCTCATGACCTCGGTGTCGCCAACCCAGATGGTCACGGGCAAGGTCATGGCGCTAGGCCTGCTGGGCCTGGCTATGACGGCCCTGTGGTTGGGCGTGCTGTGGGCGGTGGCCCGGTTCGGCGGCCAGGCCCTGGGCATCCCCGCCGGCTTCGCCCTCCCCACGGCCCTGCTGGGCTGGGCACTGATCTTCTTCCTGGGCGGCTACGCCATCTACGGTGCGCAGTTCGCCGGCATCGGCGCGCTGGCGCCGGACATCAACCAGACCAAAAGCGTCACCTGGATCGTGATGCTGCCCATCATCGTCGCCTACATGTTCATGGCTGTGTCGTCCGGAAACCCCACCGGCCCTTTGGCGATCTTTCTGAGCCTGTTCCCCCTGACCTCATCGGTGGTCATGATCGGCCGCATGGCCGCCGTCGAGGTGCCGCTGTGGCAGGCCGCGCTGGCAGCGGTTTTGCAGTTTGTCACGGCCTACTTTATTATTCGCCTGACGGCGCGACTCTTCCGAGCGCAGTACCTGTTGACCGGCCAGCCGCTGACGGCCAGGTCCTTCTATCGGGCCCTGTTGGCGCGCGGGTGACCGAAGTCCACTCTTCTGGCCATCCGGCCAAGGGATGCCAGCATAGGTGGGCCGGCCGAGTCGGTGGAGCAGGACCGCCAGTTCTGAGAAAGGGAAGCTTTCATGAACTCCATCAACGAGCAGAGCCTGCACAGCCATGTGCAGATCATCGGCTGGCTGCGCATCATCAGCGCGGTTTTTTACGGACTGTTGGGCGTCGGGATTGCCGCCTTTCTGTTCGTGATCGGTGTGTACGCCAGCAGCGAGGCCGGCGACCCGACCGCTTTCTTGGCCTTGCTGATCGGGGCCATCGTCATGGCCCTGGTGTTGCTGCCCTGGGCGCTTCTGTGCTTGCTGGCCGGCGTTGGGTTGCTGCGCCGTCGCGCCTGGGGCCGGTACCTGGCGCTGGTGGTCGGGGCGCTGGACCTGTTTAACTTCCCCCTCGGCACGCTGTTGGGCGTCTACAGCCTCTACATCCTGCTGCAGAAGTCGGCCGACGCCTATTTCGTCGGCGGGGTGTAGCGAGCCGTCGCCCCGGCCGTGCGCCCGGAGGCGTCGGCTTTTGCGTCGTCTAGCGCCCGCCGCCTTGGGGCTTCCACCCCTGCGGAGTTCGCACCCGTAGATGCGAGCCCGCAGCATCTCCCCTGCGGAGTTCGCACCCCCAGGTGCGAACCCGCAGCGCCCCCTCCCGCGGAGCTCGCGCCCCTCTGGCAAGCCAACCCCTAGCACGAGGTCACCTTGCCTTGGCACGCTTGAAACGCCGTCAACGCGCCGTCATCTGGGGCTGGCGCAACGCGCTGGCCGTCTGGATGGTCTGGCTGAAGGGCCCCTTCTCCCGCCTGGCCAATCTCATGCGGCCGCAGGTAGAGTGGCAGCCGCTGCGCTTCGCCTCGCTGGAGGAGTACGCCGACTGGCTGCGGGACCGCGCCGAGTGGACCTCCGACCCCCTGGGCGGGGTGTTCGATTTCTTCCCCAGCCTGGGCCACGCTGCGTATCAGCTCCTGAGCACCGGCAAGTTCCGGGACGACTGCGACGGCCTGGCCTGCTTCTCGGCGGCCAACGTCGAGCCCTTTTGCGACGACCCGGAGGACCGCTACCTGGTGACGGTGTTGATCAACCCCTTCGAGGTGGGATGGGTCAACGCTGCCCACGTGATGCTGTTCTTCAAGCACGGGGGCAAGTGGCGGGTAATCAGCAACAACGAGCTCTATCGGGGGGAGTGGGACACCTTCTTGGACGCGCTGCAGCACAACGACTACGTGGCGGGGCGCACCATCTACCTGGCCGTGGTGCAGGACCACCGGCAGAAAACCGTGTGGAAGGGCAAGCCGGGGCCTAACGACGGCCGGCCGCCGCGGCTGCAGTGAGCTCTCTCAGCCTGGCTGCGCAGCGGCGTGTGCGTCCAGCCGGCGTCGCAGCTCGGCGAAGAAGCGCCCTTGGAAGTAGAGCCGCGTGAACAGGGCTGCCACCAGCGCGGTCGGCCGGGGGCGCAGGCGATACTCCCCGCGCCAACGCAGCAGGCTGCCGGCGTCCGTCGGCTCGATCTCCACGAGGCCGCCCCCGCGCAGGGGATGGGAGGCCGCGGCCTCGTAGCGCAGCCGGCGGCCCGGCTCCACCTCGGCGAAGCGGTACTCGGCCTGCGCGTTGAAGCCGAGGGGACCTCGGTAGATGGCCCGCACCAGCGCGCCCGGCTCCACCGCGGCCGAGCGCACCGTCTCCAGCTCGTGGGGCCAGATGGGGCTCTCGTCGGAGTTGCGGAAGCTCTGCCGCAGCAGCGCCCACAGCGCATCGCGGCTGAGGGTGGTGGGGATGGTGTGGTCGAAGGTGATGGGCATGGTCGGACCTCCAGGGGGCGTCCACTTCGATAAGCTCATCTCAGCGGTGAAAGGCATCGCCCATTATAAGCGCAAGGGGCCCTCTCGCCAGAATGCACGGCGCGGCTCGCTTGGCCGGCCTTGCCGATTCGCCAAGGGCCGGGTAGAATGCACCGCGTCGGCTACACTCCCAGCGGCACAGCCCAAGGCGGGGGACCAACGGCGGACGCCCCCGGCGCCTGCCGGCCCGTCGCTGCGACGAATGACCCGGAGCGTGATGCTATGGCCATGACCCAACAGGAGGCGATCGCGCTGGTGCGCCAGATCTTGGCGGCCAGGGACGACGACGAGCTCACCCAGATCATCAGCCTCAACCTCAGCCGTGTGGACGGCACCTTTTTCGGCGTGCTCAACGCCTCGGTGCAGCAGCTCCAGCGCGAGGGCAAGCCCAACATCGCCCGCGCCCTGCAGGCCGTGGGCGACCGGATGTTGCGGATGAAAACGCTGATCTGAAGCATAACCCCTAACGAGTAGTGCGTCGGACGTGATCTGTTGCGTGTTGGCAGTTACTCGTTGCTCCTTACGCATTGCTCGTTACGCCCCTTGTAGTAACCTATGCGCCCCACCACCCTTCTCCTCTGCCGCCACGGCGAGAGCGAGTGGAACGCGCAGCATCGAGTGCAGGGCCAGGCGCCGGAGGCCGGCGGGCTGACCGCCGAGGGCCGGCGCCAGGCCGCGCTGTTGGCCCGCCGGCTGCGCGACTTCCACATAGATGCCCTCTACACCAGCGACCTGCGCCGCTCCATGGAGACCGCCGAGATCGTCGCCGCGACCCTGGGCCTGACGCCGGTGGCCGATCCCCTGTGGCGCGAGTTCGACATGGGCCGGTGGCAAGGCCTCACCGTCGAGGAGGTGCGCAGCCGCTGGCCTGTCCAGCAGATCCGGGAGATGGACCTGCCGCGCGGAGACACCGGCGAAACCTGGGCGGGTTTCATTGAGCGCGTGCGGCGGGCCGTGGATGCGCTGGTTGCCCGCCATCCCGGCCAGACGGTGGCCGTGGTGACCCACGGCGGCAACGTGCGCGCCAGCCTGCTCCTGACCCAACACCAGGACGACCCCTCCGCTCGCTACAATCAGCCCATCCCCAACACCTCCATCACCGCCATCCACCTGACCGATGGCCGCGCTTGGAGCTCCCTGGTGGCCGACGCCGCGCACCTGGACGGCCATCTGACGGCCACCAACGACGACGGACGATGAAGCATTCTGAGCCCACCACCCTCCTGTTGCTGCGCCACGGTGAGACCGAGTGGAACTTGACCGGCCGCTGGCAGGGCCAGGCTGCGGACACGCCGCTCACCGACCTCGGCCGGCAGCAGGCGCGCATCGTCGCCCAGCGCCTGCGCAGCTATCCCATCCAGGCCATCTACAGCAGCGACCTGGCGCGCGCCTTTGAAACCGCGCAGATCGTGGGCGAGGCCTTGGGTCTGGCGCCCATCCCGGAGCCGGGGCTGCGAGAGTCCGACATCGGCGCGTGGATGGGGCTGACGTGGGAGGAGATCGTGGCCCGCTTCCCCGACGAGGTGGCGGCCATGCTGGCCGGCCAGGACGTCCGCCGCGGGGGCGGGGAGAGCTTCACCGAGCTGCAGGCGCGGCTGGGCGCCACGGCCGAGCGCATCGTCGCCCGCCACCCCGGCCAGACCGTGCTGCTGGTGAGCCACGGCGCAGCCCTGCGCAGCCTGGTGGCCCACGTGCTGGGCGCCAGCCTGAGCCAGATGCACCGCCTGGCCATCGGCGGCAACACCGCCCTCAGCGTGGTCGAGGCAGGCCCCTACGGCTGGTACCTGGTGACCTACAACGACACCTCCCACCTGGACGGCGCGGCGCCCTCGGTGGCTGCCACGCGGGGATGAGGGCTCCTTATGGACACCTTGCGCATCGCGCTGGGCTTCGCCTTGATCCTTTTCGGCCTGAGCTATCCTCTGCTCACCCTGTTCCACATCAACCGGCAGATGAACCGGGAGGGCCTACCCCCGCGGCGCCAGCTGGTGCTGGTGCTCGCCCTGAGCGCGCTGTGGCCGTTGGCCTCGGTGCTGGCCGGCTTCTGGCTGCTCAACGAGCGCGCCCGCCAGTCCCCCGTCTACTTGGGCGCGCTGTTGTCGTCCATCTTCCTCCTGGTCGTCGTGCTCCTCCTTAGCCGCCGGGCTGGGGATCGGTGAACGGTGAACGGTGACCAGTGATCGGTGAGCGGTGATCGGTAAACGGTGACCAGTGATCGGTGAGCGGTGAACGGTGAGCGGTTGACTGGGTGCATGAGCGGTGGGCAGGGAATTTCGCCGTTGCCAATTGCCAATGGTCAATTGCCAATTGCCAATGGCCAACTGACCATCACACACTCCCCATTGGCCATTGACCGTTGCCAATTGCCAATGGTCAATTGCCAATTGTCAATGGCCAACTGACTATCACACACTCCCCATTGACCATTGACCGTTGACCATTGCCAATGGTTAATTGCCAATGGCCAATGGCCAACTGACTATCACACACTCCCCATTGGCCATTGACCATTGAGCATTGACCATTGACCATTGACCATTAACCATTGACCATTGCCCCTTCTCGTGTCTCCCCTTCTTCTCGGCCTCAGCCTAGGCTTGTCGGCCGGGCTTAGCCCCGGGCCGCTGATGACGCTGGTGATCGCCACCTCCCTGCGCGAGGGGTTCTGGCATGGCCTGCGGGTAGCCGTTGCGCCCTTCATCACCGACCTGCCCATCATCCTGCTCTCCCTCTTCCTGCTCAGCCGGCTGCCACCCTGGACCCTGGCTGTGGTCGGCTTGGCCGGCGGCCTCTACGTGGTCTACCTAGGCTGGGAGACGATCCGCTCGGCGCGGGAGGCGGCCCCTAGTCTGGTCCACTCTTCGACGGTGGACCGGCCTTCAACAGTGGACCCGCCTTCGAGCCACCGCGCGCTGCGCCGCGGAGCCCTGGTCAACGCCCTCAACCCCCACCCTTACCTGTTCTGGGCCACGGTGGGCGGGCCGACGCTGCTGGCCGCCTGGAGCCGCAGCCCTTGGCAAGGGGTCGCCTTCCTGGTCGGCTTCTACGCCACCTTGGTGGGGAGCAAGGTGGCGGTGGCCGCCTTGGTGGGCAGCCAGTCCCATCGCTTCACCGACGCCTGGTACCGCCGCATCCTGGTCGCGTTGGGCGTGTTGCTGATCGGCCTGGGCGCGTGGCTGGCCTGGGGAGCCGTGCAGCTGGCGCGCTGAGGGGAGGTCCGGCCGAACGGCGACCACGCCATCGCATGGGCAGCGCTACGGCCCCTCGCTCGTTGTCCGAACCCGCCTTGTGTGCTATAATCCCGGCCGCTACCATCGGTACCGAGGAGACCTATGGCGAACGAAATTGATCTGAACAGCGTCCTGGCGGCGTTGCGTCGCCGCTGGTGGGTGATCGCTCTTTTCACGGTCCTGGCCCTGGCGTTGGTGTTAGCCGCAGGCATGGCGCAGCCCCGGTCCTACCAGGCTTCCAGCGTGCTCCTGGTGCAGTATCCCCGCTTCCAGTGGCGCTTCGACGGCTCCTTCCAGCCCCTCACCGAGACCCAGCGCGACTGGCAGCGCGATGTGCTGGCAGTCAGCCGCTCGAACGAGGTGGTCCAGGCCGCGCTGCAGACGCTCCAAGCCGCCGGCTACAGCATGACGGCCGACGAGCTGGCCGCGGCCGTGGGCGTGCGCGCGGGCGACGGCCGCACCGTCGTGGTCACTGCCACCGCTCCCGACCCCAACCAGGCTGCGGCCATGGCCAACGCCTGGTCCGACGGCCTCATCGCCCTAACCCGTCGGCTCTACGGCTACGAGGGCTACCTGGCCAACTTCCGCAAGGAGCTGGAGGCCGCTGCCCGGCGGGTGGCCGAGCTGGACACCCAGATCGAACAGGGCCGCGCCGCGTCCGGCCTCTACGGCCTGACCGCGGGCTACGACCGCACCATGACCAAGTTCGCGCCCAACCAGCAGCGGCTGGAGATCCTCAACCGCAAGGTGGCGGAGTACGAGACCGACCTGGCCGCCCTGCGCTACCTGCTGGACCAGATGGCGCAGCCGGGCGTGGACCTGCGCCTCTTGCCGTGGGAGCGGCTGGCCGGGCCCGTGCTCAGCCAGCGGGGGATCGCCACCCCAGAGCGGGCGCAGGCGCTGCTGAGCAATCCAACCGCGCTGGCCGAGCTGCTGCGCCAGGAGGAGCGCTCCCTGGCCGCCAGCCTGGCTGCGCTGCAGGCCGAGCTGGCGCCGGTGCAGGCCGAGGTAGCCCACGACTGGCGCGTCTACGACGACCTGCTGCGGGAGCGCAACCTCGCCCGCGAGCTGTACCAGGTGCTCACCCGCAAGGTCACCGAGCTGGAGATGCAAGCGCGGGTGGAGCCGGGGCTGGTGACCGTGGTCAGCCAGGCCACGCCGCCTAGCCGGCCGGTGCGCACTCGGCAGCTGGCCCAGCTGGTCACGGCTGCCGGGGTCGGCTTGATCCTGGGCACCATCGCTGCCCTGTGGCTGGACGCGGCCGCAACGCGGCGGGCCCGGCGCAGCGCCGCCATGCAACAGCCGGCTGCGGGCCGCTGATCCGCCGGCGGCTCAAGCCGCAGCACCTCATCCTTGTCGTCTCTCGATGAGCTCCGCACTGCCCCCCACCATCGAGGCGCGGCCGCAGTCCTCTGAGCGCCGCGTGGCCATCAACTCCGGGCTCCTGCTGGCTGCCTTCGCCATCCAGTCGGTGGTCAGCCTGGTGGTGGTGGGGCTGGTGGCTCGCTACCTGGGGCAGGCGGGCCTAGGGCGCTACGCCTACGTCATCAGCTTCATCGAGCTGGTGGTGGTGTTCATTGACCTGGGGATGAGCCGCATCCAGGTGCGCGATGCCGCCCGCGACCTGCCCCACGCCGGGCGCTACAGCAGCGCCATCTTCACCCTGCGGGTGTTGCTCAGCGCCGTCCTGTTGGCCGTGCTGGCCTTGGCTGCGGCCAGCAGCGGCGATCCAGAGCTCTGGCTGGCCATCCTGGTGTTCGGCGCGGCCCAGGCCCTCTACCTGCTGGGAGACGTCTTCGGCTCCATCTTTCAGGCCCACCAGCGCATGGTGTTCCAGTTCTGGGGGCTGACCTTGGGGCAGGTCTTTCAGCTGCTGTTGACCGTGGCGGTGATCGGGCTGGACCTGGGGCTGGTGGCCCTGTTCGGGGCGCGGCTGGCGGCCAACGCCATCGCCCTCGCCTACCAGTGGTGGGTGGCGGAGCGGCGCTTCGCCCACACGCGCGTGGCGTGGTCGCTGGTCCCTGCCTCCTTGGAGGCGGCGATCCGGCTGCCCGGACGGCTGTGGGCGCGGCTGAAGGGTCGCCCCTCGACGGCGCCGTCGTCGCGCTGGCCGGAGGCGGCCCTGGCATGGCGCATGCTGGTGGACTCGCTGCCCGTGGGCCTGAGCTTGGTGCTGCGCAGCTACATCTGGCGCGGGGGCGTGGTGCTGACGGTGCTCTGGCTGGGCCAGGCCCAGGGCGACCTGGTGAACGGCGTGCTCTACGGCCCGCTGCGGGTGGTGCAGCAGATGCGCATCCTGCCGGCAGCCTTTGCCGGCGCCATGCTGCCGGTGTTCAGCAAGCGCGCCGCCGCCCGGCCGGAACAGTTCGACGTGGCCTTCGTCAAGAGCACCAAGCTCTTCACCGCCATCAGCCTGCTGCTGGTGCTGGCCTTCCTCTTCCTGGCCGATCCCATCGTGATCCTGCTGCTGGGCGAGGGGGTGGACCTAGCCGGCGCGGCGCAGGTGTTGCGGGTGCTGGGCCTGGTGACGCCCCTCTTCTTTTTCAACTGGCTGTACGGCGTGACGCTGGTGTCGCAGGGCCGCCAGCGGCTGGAGACCCTGGGGCTGGCGCTGGGGCTGGCGGCCGGGTTCCTGTTCGCCTGGTGGGCTATCCCGCGGCTCTACGCCGTGGGCGTCAGCGGCGCCATCCTGGTGGCCGAAGGGGTCCCCTTCGTCATCGGCACGGTGGCCATGTGGCGGCACTTCCAATGGCAGCGCACCTGGCCCTCGCTGGCCAAGATTGTGGCGAGCTGCGCCGTCTCCGGCTTGGTGTTTGCCCTGGGCAACCGGCTGTGGACCGGCGAGGTCGCCGGCACACGGGCTGCGTTTGTGCAGTCCTCGGTGTTAGGCGCGCTGGGGCTGGCGGCTTTTCTGGCCGCGCTGTGGCTGCTGCGCACCTTCGACGAGGACGAGCGGGTGGCCATTCGCGCCATGTTGCGGCTAGGGCGATAAGCACTTTGTTGGGGAACGATGCGATGAGCCTGGAAGAGAAAATTGCCACCAAACAAGCCGTCATCTGCGTCATCGGCCTGGGCTACGTGGGGCTGCCCCATGCGGCGGCCTTTGGCCAGGCCGGCTTTCGCGTCGTCGGGCTGGACGTGAACCCGCGGCGGGTGGCTGCGGTCAACCAGGGCGTCAGCGAGATCGCCGACGTGCCGTCGGCCGTCTTGGCCGAGCTGGTGGCCGCCGGCCGGCTGTGGGCCACCACCGACTACCGCTGCATCGCAGACGTGGACGTGGTGTTGATCTGTGTGCCCACGCCCTTCGACGCCACCAAGACCCCCGACCTGAGCTACATCGTGGCCGCGGCCGAGGGTATCCAGCCCCACCTGCGGCCGGGGCAGATGGTGATCCTGCAGAGCACCACCTTCCCCGGCACCACCGAGGAGGTGGTGCAGCCGATCCTGGAGCGCAGCGGGCTGGCGGCCGGCCGCGACTTCCACCTGGTCTTCTCGCCGGAGCGCATTGACCCCGGCAATCCGACCTACAGCGCGCACAACACGCCCAAGGTGGTGGGCGGCCTGACCCCCGCCTGCACCGACCTGGCTTGCCGCCTCTTCCGCCACCTCACCGCCCAGGTGCACCCCGTCTCCACCCCGCGCGCGGCCGAGATGACCAAGCTGCTGGAGAACATCTTCCGCAGCGTCAACATCGCGCTGGTGAACGAGCTGGCGCTGCTGATGGAGCGCATGGGCATTGACATCTGGGAGGTGATCGCC
The DNA here is from genome assembly GCA_025055015.1 of Caldilineales bacterium. Taxonomy (GTDB): domain Bacteria; phylum Chloroflexota; class Anaerolineae; order JAAEKA01; family JAAEKA01; genus JANWYQ01. Next base: position 10,904 of record JANWYQ010000170.1, on the reverse strand, counting down.
GCCGCCCGCACCAAGCCCTTCGGCTTCATGGCCTTCACCCCCGGTCCGGGCGTGGGCGGCCACTGCATCCCGGTTGACCCCTACTACCTGTCGTGGAAGGCGCGGGAGTTCGACTTCTACACCAAGTTCATCGAGCTGGCGGCCGAGGTCAACGCCGACATGCCGGAGCACGTGGTGCACCTGGTGGCCAAAGGGCTGAATCTCCTGGGCCGGCCGCTGAAGGGCGCGCGGGTGTTGGTGCTGGGCGTGGCGTTCAAGCGCAACGTGGACGACGCCCGCAACTCGCCGGCCGAGCGGGTGATCGAGCTGCTGCTGGAGGCCGGCGCCCACGTGCGCTACCATGACCCCTACGTGCCCTGCTTCCGCGTGGGCGGCCGCGCCCTGCACCGGCCGGAGGTCCTGCTGGAGTCCACCCCTCTGGCCGAAGGGCTGGCCGAGTGCGACGCCGCGGTGATCGTCACCGGGCACACCAACGTGGACTACCGGTCCGTCATCGAGCGAGCGCCGGTGGTGATCGATTCGGTCAACGTCACCGCCGGGCTCGACGGCGCGGCGGGCAAGGTGTTGCGGCTGGGCGCGCCCTTGCCGGCGCCCGGCTGAAGCCCGGCATTACGCATTACACACACGCAACGCATCACGCATCGCAGCCCCCAACCTTCCAGCTCCATCTCCACGGAGGAACACCCACTTGTCTCACCCACTGCAAAAACTACTCGTCCTTCTGGCTGCGGCCGTCCTGGTTGGCCTGCTGGCCAGCGCCTGCAGCGCCGTGACCCCGGCGCCGCCCACGCCCACGGCCACCCCTGAGCCACCCACGCCCACGCCGGCGCCCGCAGCCACGGCCCCCGCCTCGGCGCCTGCCGGCGGCAAGCCTACCCTGCCCACGGACGACCAGCGCCCGCTGGCCGCTCTCCCGCGCGCCGAGCGGGTAAACCGCTTCTCCGAGGCGCCCGACCTGCAGATTGACCCCAACAAGGTCTACCAAGCCACCTTCGAGACCAACAAGGGCAACTTCGTGGTGGAGCTGTACAGCAAGGAGGCGCCCATCGGCGCCAACAACTTCGTCGTGCTGGCCAGCCTGGGCTTCTACGACGGCATCTCCATGACGGTGGCCAGCCCGCCCGCTGCCATCCTCACCGGCGACCCCCTGGGCACCGGCGAGGCCGACGTGGGCTACCAGGTGGCAGCCGAGTTCGGCCTGCCCCACCTGGAGGGCGCCGTGGGCTACCTGCGCCTGCCCGACCCGATGAACCCGGAGCGGCGCTCTAACGGCAGCCAGTTCTTCGTGCTGCTGGAGCCGGTGCCCCAGCTGGACGGCATCTACGCCGTCTTCGGCCAGGTGGTGGAGGGGCTGGAGATCGCCAAGCAGATCGCCACCAACGACGTCATCCGCCAGATCACCGTCCGGGAGGCGGCCGAGCGCCGCGCGCCCACGCCGCCGCCGCCCACGCCTACGCCGGAGCCGGTGTCGCCGGTGATTGACCCCATGGGCAACCGGCCGCTGGCCGACCTGCCGCCGGAGCAGCGGGCCAACCGCTTCAACACGCCCCCCATCATGCAGCTCCAGCCGGGCAAGGACTACCTGGCCCGCATCACCACCGAGAAGGGCGACATCCTGATTGACCTGTTCGAGGACAAGACGCCGGTGACGGTGAACAACTTCGTGGTGCTGGCCAGCCTCGGCTACTACGACAACACCACCTTCCACCGGGTGATCGAGGGGTTCATGGCCCAGGCGGGCGACCCCACGGGCACCGGCGCAGGCGGCCCCGGCTACCGCTTCGCCGACGAGTTCGTGCCGGAGCTGCGCCACGACTCCGCCGGCATCGTCAGCATGGCCAACGCCGGTCCCAACACCAACGGCAGCCAGTTCTTCATCACCTTCGACGCCACCCCGTGGCTGGACGACATGCACACCGTCTTCGGCAAGGTGGTGGAGGGCATGGACGTCGTGCGCAGCATCAGCCTGCGCGATCCCAACACCGCCACCGCGCCCGGCGACCTGATCAAGACCATCACCATCGAGGTGCGCGACCGGCAGTAGGCAGACCGACCAGGGCTTTGACAGAAGCGGATGGCTGGGCTATAATCGGCCTGCGTTGCAACCGCATACTTAACGACTGCGAACCGGAGGAGTAGGCGGTAGGCCGTCGCCAGAGAGGACGGGTCGCCGGCTGAGAGCCCATCTCGACGTGAGCGCCGCCGAAGGTCGCCGGGGAGTCGCTGGGCCGAAAGGCGCCGCCGGTCGCCGATCACCGACTGCTGATCGCTGAGCACCGGCCACTCAGTAAGCCCATCCGGGTCCGCCCGTTACAGCGCAGAGAGGACAGCCGGCCCAGCGCGGCTGTCAAGCAAGGTGGTACCGCGGAAGCTCCTTTCGTCCTTGTGGCGAAAGGAGCTTTTTTTCATAGCCCACGAGGACTGATCGCCATGAACCTGGAGTTTCCGACGCCCGATCCCTTCGACATGCCCAAAACCTACGACTTCCGCGCGGCCGAGGACCGCCTCTACCGCTGGTGGGAGCAGAACGGCTGGTTCAAGCCGGAGGCCGCCGGCCCCGACGCCGAGCCGTTCGTGATCGCCATCCCCCCGCCCAACGTCACCGGCAGCCTGCACCAGGGCCATGCGCTCTTCGTAACTATCGAGGACCTGATGATCCGCTATCAGCGCATGCGCGGCCGCGCGGCCCTGTGGATCCCCGGCACCGACCACGCAGGCATTGCCACCCAGCTCCAGGTGGAGCGCAAGCTGCGGGAGGAGGGCACCAGCCGAGAGGCCATCGGCCGCGAGCGCTTCCTGGAGGAGGCCTGGGCCTGGAAGAACAAGTACCACGGCCGCATCGTGGGCCAGCTGCGCCGCATGGGCGCCAGCTGTGACTGGGACCGCGAGCGCTTCACCCTGGACGAGGGGCTGAGCCGCGCGGTGATCGAGGCCTTCGTGCGCCTGTATCGCATGGGCCTGATCTACCGCAGCGAGTACATCATCAACTGGTCGCCCGGCCTGCAGACCGCGGTCAGCGACCTGGAGGTGGAGTACAGCGAGGAGCAGGGCACCCTCTACTACTTCAAGTACCCCATCGCCGGCCACAGCCTGGACGAGGGGCCGGGCAAGGGCTACATCCCCGTGGCCACCACCCGGCCGGAGACGATCCTGGCCGACACCGCCGTGGCCGTGCACCCCGACGACGAGCGCTATCGCCACCTCATCGGGTCCACCTGCCTGGTGCCCATCCTCAACCGCCCCATCCCGGTGATCCACGACACCTACGTGAGCATGGAGTTCGGCACCGGCGCGCTGAAGATCACCCCTGGCCACGACCCCAGCGACTTCGAGATCGGCCAGCGCCACGGCCTGCCCATCGTCAACATCATGAACAAGGACGCCACCTTGAACGAGCACGCAGGACCTTACGCGGGCATGGACCGCTTCGCCGCGCGCCAGAAGCTGTGGGAGGACATGGCCGCGGCCGGCCTGGTGATCAAGGAGGAGCCCTACACCATGACCGTGCCGCGCGCGCAACGGGGGGGCGAGATCATCGAGCCGCTGGTGAGCAACCAGTGGTTCGTGAACACCAAGCCCATGGCCGAGCTGGGCCTGGCCGCAGTGCGCACCGGCCGCATCAAGATCGTGCCGGAGCGCTTCACCAAGGTGTACTACCACTGGCTGGAGAACCTGCGCCCCTGGTGCATCAGCCGCCAGCTCTGGTGGGGCCATCGCATCCCGGCCTGGTACGGCCCCGACGGCCAGGTGTTCGTGGCCCGCAGCGAAGCGGAGGCGCTGGCCGCCGCAGCCAAGCACTACGGCCGCCCCACCCCGCTGGAGCAGGACCCCGACGTGCTGGACACCTGGTTCAGCTCGGCGCTGTGGCCCTTCTCCACCCTGGGCTGGCCCGACGACACCCCCGACCTGCGCCGCTACTACCCCACCGACGTGATGGAGACCGGCTACGACATCCTGTTCTTCTGGGTGGCGCGCATGATCATGACCGGCCTGCTCTTCACCAACGACATCCCCTTCCACACCGTGTACCTCCACGGCCTGGTGCGGGACGAGCATGGCCGCAAGATGTCCAAGACCTTCAACAACGTCATTGACCCCATCGAGGTGATGGACGAGTTCGGCGCGGACGCGCTGCGCTTCACCCTACTCACCGGCTCCACCCCCGGCAACGACATGAACCTGAGCGTGGAGCGCATCCGCGCCAACCGCAACTTCGCCAACAAGATCTGGAACGCCGCCCGCTTCACCGTGACCAACTTGGGCAAGCTGGCGTCGTCGGGGACCGGCGATCAGTCGTCGGCTCCCACCGCGCGCCGACCGGCCGCCACCGTTCACCGTTCACCGGCCACCGACCACCGAACTCTCGCCGATCGTTGGATCCTCAGCCGGCTGAGCGCCACGGTGGCCGAGGTCACCCGGCTGTTCGAGGCCTACCAGTACGGCGAGGCGGGCCGGCAGGCCTACGAGTTCCTGTGGGGCGAGTTCGCCGACTGGTACATCGAGATCGCCAAGGGGCAGCTGGCGGCCGGCGGCGAACAGGCCTGGCGCACCGCGCACATCCTGGTGCACGTGTTGGACCAGACCCTGCGCCTGCTGCACCCCTTCATCCCCTTCGTGACCGAGGACATCTGGCAGAACCTGCGGCGGGCGGCCCAGGCGGCCGGCCTGCCCTACGCCTGGCCGGAGGCGCTGATTATCGCCGCGTGGCCCGAGCCCGGCGAGGCCGACCCGGCGGCCGAGGCGGACTTCGGCCGTGTGCAGGAGATCGTGCGCGCGGTGCGCAACGCCCGCGCGGAGTACAACGTGCCCCCGGGCCGCCGCATCGGCGCCTTGATTAGCGCTGGCGACCACCTGGCCCTGGTGCAGCAGGAGCTGCCGGTGATCGCGGCGCTGGCCGGCCTGGACCCCGCCCAGGTGACGCTGGGCGAGAGCCTCCCCGCGCCGGCGCAGTCCATCGCGCTGGTGGCCGGCGGCGTCACCGTGTCGCTGCCCCTGGCCGACCTGGTGGACCTAGAGGCGGAGCTGGCCCGGCTGCGCAAGGAGCTGGCCAACGCCGAGAAGATGGCCGCCGGCGCGGCTGCGCGGCTGGCCAACCCCGGCTTCGTCAACAGCGCGCCGCCGGCCGTGGTGGAGGGCGCGCGCAAGCAGCTGGCCGAATGGGAGGCCAAGAAGGCGCAGCTGCAGGAGCGTCTGGCCATGTTGCAAGGTCAGGCGGGATAAGGCACGGGAGGGGGGCGCGGTTTTCACGAACGACCGGCTGAAGCCCCGAGTCCTTGTCGGGAGGACGTGGAACGATCGGAGGGTTGAGGCCTTGGCCGGTCGGCTCGGCTATCCGTTCGGCGTCGAGGCTTTAGCCGGTGGGTTTCTTGCGCCAGGACCACTCCCTTGGCCAACTTTGCATCGGGTGGAGCTGTAGGGTACCATAGGGCCGGCCCGCTCCTGCGGCCCCACGGTTCCGCCTTGCCATGTCCTCGGCTGCCCCCCTCGAAGGTGTCATGCGTGCGCCCTCGGTGCTCCTGCTGATCTGCCTGCTGCTGGCCGGCTGCACCGCGCCGAACCTGCAGCCCACGTCGCCGCCGGACGCGGCCGACGACGAAGCTGTGCCCGTGCCGCCTGAGTGCGCCGGCGACGGCGCCGTGCAGACGTGGGTGCTCTGGCCGGTGGACCCGGCCAACTCGGCCCTGATGGAGGCCTACCGGGGTGGCCAGGTGGTGGAGTTCACCGCCACCGTCCTGGCCGCAGTGGAGGAGTTCAGTCGGCTGCCCCATCGCGCCTTCCTGCTGCGGGAGCTAGGGGAAGGCGTCACCCTGCTGTTGGACTACCAAGGGGACCCGCCGCCCCTGGTGGTGGGCCAGACCTACGGCCTGGTCGCCTGGGCGCCACCGCTAGACACGCCCCTGCCCGAGCCCGCCCCTGTCGTCACCACCACAGCAGTCCCCGGCCTGCCGGCCCCGCTTGCCCTGCCCGACCGCGCCTCCCTGGAACACCACGCCGGCTACGAGCTGCAGCTCTTCGACGACCTGGGGCTGCTCTTCTACGGCGCTACCGACGCGCCGGGCGAGGAAGCGCCCCTGGGGCTGAGCCTCAGCGACGCAGCCGGCAACTGCCCGTCGGTGGCGGCGAGAGCCTCGACCTGCGTGGCCCGCCGCCAGGTGCTGCCGCTGGCCGCGCGCTGGGACGACGCCGAGCTCACCCTCTACCCCGGCCAGGACGGCCTGCTCCTCTTCCAGGGGCAGCAGTTCGTCCTCTCCCTCTTTCGCAACCGCCGCGTAGAAACGGCGGACCAGCCCTGCCCTGGCTATTACGAACACCGCCGTTCCCTGCGCCTGGATCGGGTGGACCCGCCGCCCGTGGCGCCGCCTCGTCCCACCGCCACCGCCACCCTCACCGCCACCCTGCCCATCACCCTGCCGCGGCCGACGCCGTGAGCAGAACACGCCATGACCGACGACCTGCTGCCGATCAACCATCGGCTGGCCATCCCCCTCAGCGAGCTCAGCTTTCGCTACGCGCGCAGCGGCGGGCCAGGAGGCCAGCACGTCCAGCGCACCGAGACCAAGGTGGAGCTGTTGTTCGACGTGGCCCGCTCCCCAAGCCTGAGCGAGGAGCAGCGACAGCTCATCCTGACGCGGCTGGCGGGCCGCATAGACAGCGAGGGGGTGCTCCACCTTACGTCGCAGGCCGGCCGCAGCCAGGCCGAGAACCGCGCCGAGGTCATCGAGCGCTTTCGGCGGCTGCTGGCTGCAGCGCTGCAGCCGCGCAAGCCGCGGCGCCCTACCCGCCCCTCGCAGGCCGCGCGCGAACGTAGACTGGCTCACAAACGACGTCGCAGCCAGGTAAAGCACATGCGTCGTACAAGCCGTCTCGGCGACCTGGAATAGCTGTGATGTTTTTGACAATCTTTCTCGCCGCATGCTATAATTGCGCTGCCTTTCCCAACCCCGTTAGACGATCAGGTCCTGCTGATCAGCTCATCACGTCCTGTGGCCCCAACGGCAGCGTTTCCCCTTCTTGACAGTGAACGGCAAGGAGGCCGTCCCGGCGTTGCTGCGTCTCGGAGGCAAGCGCAGGCGTAATCAGGAGGTGTCTTTCTATGGCTCAACCCAAGCCCCCTGTCGCTGGCGAGGAGCTCACCCCGGAACAGCGGAAGTTCCTGGAGCAGAAGCGCGCCCAGCAGGCCACCGCCGGTGAGTATCGCAGCGACCAGGGCGCCTACCTGAAGTCTGGTCGCCAACAGAAGCAAGAGAGGAAGGAAGAGGTCAAAGCCGCTCGTGAGGCTGCCCGTGTCCCCCCTCAGCCGATGACGCGGCGGGAGTTTCTCAACTACGCCTGGGGAGCCGCCACGGCCGTTCTGCTGGTGGAAGCAGGCATCGCCAGCTTTATGTTCGCCCTTCCGCGGTTCAAGGAGGGCGAGTTCGGCGGTCTCTTCCCGCTGGGGCCTATCACCGGCATGCCGTCCGCCGACGCGCCGCCGGTGCGCAACCTAGACGGGCAGTTCTGGCTGAGCATGGACACCGACGGGCTGCGCGCGCTCTACCGCGTGTGCACCCACCTGGGCTGCCTCTACGAATGGAAGGACCAGACCTTCCGGTTTGAGTGCCCGTGCCACGGCTCGAAGTTCCACAAGAACGGCGTCTACATCGAAGGACCGGCCCCTCGCTCGTTGGACCAGTTCGTGATTCTTCTGCGCAAGAACGGCGAGGTCGTCGCCCAAACCACCGAGGGCGGCCAGGCGGTCTCCAGCAGCGACCCCGATGTGGAGGTAGTGGTGGACACCGGCAAGAAGCTCAACGGCCCCTCTGTTTAACCTGTGATGTGATGGATTGACCGACAGCCGACAATTCTCAGGAGACCAGCCTATGGGCGTGTTACAAGACGTCAGCGAGCAGATACGCAAGGACGGTGTGGTGGGGTTCTCGCTCAAGCAGCTGGACACCTTCATCACTCGCGTCACCACCGGCATGAACTGGAACGACCTGCGCGCGCTGGCCCGCGGCGACGAGCCCCGTCGCCCCAACCCGCGGCTTCAGGTCCACTCCGAGTCCTTCGTCTTCCACATCAAGCCCAGCTACTACCACGAGTCGGTGACCAAGCTCACCCACACCTTCCGCCTGGGCTTGCTCAGCACCTACTTCTTCTTCCTGGAGATCATCACGGGTGTCTTCCTGATGATCTTCTACGCGCCGACCCCGGAGCGCGCCTACGGCGACATGCTCAAGATCATGAGCGGCGTGCCCTTCGGCGAGTTCATGCGCGACATCCACCGCTTGGCGGCCGAGGGCATGGTCATCGTCGTCACCTTACACATGGTGCGCACCTTCCTGACCGGCTCCTACAAGAAGCCGCGGCAGTTCACCTGGCTCACCGGCGTGATCTTGTTGCTGGCGACCCTGTTCATGAGCTTCAGCGGCTACCTGCTGCCCTGGGACCAGCTAGCCTATTGGGCGGTGACCATCGGCACCAGCATGGCCGACAAGGCGCCGCCGCCCGCCGTGGGCAACGCCGCCAAGCTGCTGCTGTTGGGCGCCCCCAGCATCGGCGCCAACGGCCTGCTGCGCTTCTACCTGCTGCACGTGCTGTTCGTGCCGCTGTTGATCGTCTTCGTCTTCTTCGTGCACTACTACAAGGTGGTGCGCGTAGGCATCTCCCTGCCGGCCTCCGAGGAGGAGGTAGGCCAGGACACGGCCAAGCGCGTGCCGGCGGACAAGCGGCGCTACTACCTGCCCGACATCTTCACCGATGAGATGATGGTGTTGGGCGTGGTCACCTTCGTGTTGTTGGCGATGATTGTCTTCAACATCTACCCCGGCGCGCCGCTGGAGCACCACGCCAACCCCAACAAGACCCCGCTGCACACCGAGGCGCCCTGGTACTTCCTGTGGATCCAGGGCCTGCTCAAGCTGGGCGACCCCACCCTGATGGGCGTGATCCTACCCACCCTAGTGTTCGCCTTCCTGGCGATCATCCCCTACATTGACTTCAACCCCAGCCGCCGGGCCAAGGACCGCCGGGTAGCCATCTCCCTGTTCATGGTGGCGCTGGCCGGCTTCGTGGTGCTCACCTGGATGGGCACGCCCCACTTCCTGGTGGAGTCGCCGCCGGCCGAGGAGGTGGTGCAGCTCATGCTGCCGGAGGAGAAGGCCGGGCCAGTGCGCCAGACCGAGTGGTACAAGCTCACCGTCGGTGAGTGGGACACCCGGTCGGACAACGCTACGGCCAGCTTCGAGCTGCAGAAGCTGATGCACCACTACGCGCACCTGATCGAGGAAGAACACGCCAAAGCCCTGGAGAAAGGGCTAGAGGGCCTGCCCAACGGTTACGGCAAGATGATCATCGAGGACTGGCAGCCGGGGTTGAAGAAGGTGACCATGCGCGTGTTCTGGACCGGCAAGGACGGCACGGAGCAAACCTTCGAGAAGTCCTTCTACATCCACGAGGAGGCCGGCTACGCCCGGCATTGAGGACGGCCTATGCGCAACATCATGGTTAAGCTCACCACCTCGCTGTTCGCCGTCCTAGGGATGGCGCTGCTGGTGGTGCTAGTCGGTGCAGGCGAGGAGGCGCGCATGGCCACGCGCGAGGCCAACTTCGAGGCCCGCGCCATCGAGAACGGCGCCGCCATCTTCGCCGAGAACTGCGCCGGCTGTCACGGCATCCAGGGCAAAGGCATCCCCGGCGTGGCGCCCGCGCTGAACTCGCCGGAGTTCTTCAAGACCCGCCTTCAGGAGGTCGGCTGGCAGGGCTCCCTGCGCAGCTTTATCGAGAGCACCGTGAACGCCGGCCGGCCGGTGGGCAGCGGCCAGTACAGCGCCAAGATGGCCACCTGGGGCCAGGAGTACGGCGGCCCGCTGCGCCCCGACCAGATCAGAGACGTCGCCAGCTTCATCCTGAACTGGGAGAAGCAGTATGTCGCTGTGGCAGCCGCCACGCCCACCCCGGCGCCGACGCCCACGCCGCTGCCGCCAGACGCCGATCCGGTGACTATCGGCAAGGCGGTTTACCAGGCCCAGGGCTGCGCAGGATGCCACGGCGTGCCCTATCAGGCTCCTGCGGTGGTTGGCCCCAGCCTGGAGGGCCTGGCCAACCGCGCCGGGACCACGGTGGCCGGACAGTCGGCGGAGGACTACATCCGCACCTCCATCCTCAACCCCAACGCCTACATCGTGCCGCAGTGCCCCACCGGGCCCTGCCAGGCCAACCTAATGCCCCAGAACTACGGCCAGATCCTGTCGCCGCAGGAGCTGGACGCCCTGGTGCAGTACTTGCTCACCTTGAAATAGCCGACGAGCGGGCTGGCGGTCCCCCCATAGGACCGCCAGCCCCTCATTGCGCACCCTGCGCCTGACCTGAAGAAGGGATTGACGCTCCGCAGCTGCGCGGAGGGCTGTCAATCCTGGCGACGGTCAAGCCTCTTTCCCCTGTCCGCAGGAGGCGACCTCTATGTCAGGCAAGCTTCTCCTGGCTCGCACAGCGCAGGCCGGCGCCATCCTCTTGCTGGCTGCGCTGGCGCTGCTCACCTTCTCCGCCCTCGCCCTCGCCCAAGAGGGGGATATCACCCGCGGCTCCCAGATCTTCGACCAAAACTGCGCTGTGTGCCACGGGCCCGACGGCCAGGGCCGCGTCGGCGCCAGGCTGTCCAAGGACTTCCCGGCCATTGACCCCAAGGCCTTCGCACGCTCGGTGATCGAACAAGGCGTCGCCGGAACCGCCATGACCCCCTGGAGCCAGCGCTACGGCGGCCCCCTGACCGACCAGGAGATCGCCGACGTGGTGGCGTTCATCGTCAGCCTGAGCGGCGGCCGCAGCCCCATGGCCCCCACAGCGACGCCCTTGCCAAGGACCCCGGTGCCTACCGTGCCGGGCGCCACCGGCGACCCCACCAACGGCCGCATCCTCTACCTCCA
>JANWYQ010000164.1 GCA_025055015.1 Caldilineales bacterium | reverse complement strand
GGACACAACTTGTAGCGCAACTCGTGTCGAGTTGCGCTACAGGGCGCGAACTCCGCGTGGACACAACTTGTAGCGCAACTCGTGTCGAGTTGCGCCACAGGGCGCGAACTCCGCGTGGACACAACTTGTAGCGCAACTCGTGTCGAGTTGCGCTACAGGGCTCGAACTCCGCGTGGACGCAACTTGTAGCGCAACTCGTGTCGAGTTGCGCTACACGGCTCGAACTCCGCTGGGCGGAGTGCTGTTGGACGGCTAGTTTATGACGACTCCGCTCACCCCTGATGCGCTGGAGGCGGCGCTGCGCCAGCCACTGCCGGGGCTGGCGGCGCAGGCGCGCATGGCGCCCAACCCGCGTCCCCTGCGGCCGCCCACCCCCGACCACCAGCCGCGCATCGGCGCGGTGCTGGTGCTGCTCTACCCGGCCGGACAGGAGGGCGAGCTGCACCTGGTGCTGACGCGGCGCACCGACACCGTAGCCAACCACCGTGGGCAGATCAGCTTCCCCGGCGGCCGCGTGGACCCCGACGACCCCTCCACGGCCCAGGCGGCGCTGCGGGAGATCTGCGAAGAGCTGGGAGTGTGTCAGGCGGACCTGCGCCTGCTGGGCGCGCTGACCCCCCTCTACATCCCGCCTAGCGACTTCCTGATCTATCCCCACGTGGCCTACCTGCCCCAACGGCCGGATTTCCGGCCCCACCCCGAGGAAGTGGCAGAGCTGCTGGAGGCGCCCCTGGCCTGGTTCCTGGACGACAGCCGGGTGGGCGAGGAGGAAGCAACGGTGATGGGCCGGCCGGTGCGGATCCCCTACTTCCTGGTTCACGGCCACAAGGTGTGGGGCGCCACGGCCATGGTGCTGGCAGAGCTGGCCGAGGTGGTGCGCGGCGCCCTCAGCGCCTAGCGCCGTTGCGCAGCTCCTCCACCAACGCCTGCACCTCCCGATACACCATGGCGCCGGCCTGGTCCGCAGACATCTCGTCCAGGTCGGGCACGCTCCAGAAGGTCACCTTGTCCAGGCACTCCGGGAATTGCGCCCGGAGCATGGGCTCGTGCTGGCGGCGGTAGAGCGCAATCACCCGGTCGGCCCGGCGCAGGTCGTCGGCCGTCACCCGCTGGGGAAACTGGTGGCTGCGCTGCGGCGGGATGCCGTAACGGGCCAGCACCTGGCGGGCGAAGGGGGAGAAGGGGCCGACGTTGCCGGTGTCGGCCGGGGAGCGAAACAGCCCGCGCGAGAAGGCGCGCGCGTCCAGCCCCTGCTGCTCGGCCAGGTAGTTGAACATCTCCTCGGCCATGCGGCTGCGATAGTAGTTGCCGGTGCACAGGAAGAGGATGGTTTGGGGCATAGGCAGCCTTTTGTCAGGTAGGTGTGCACGGACCATTCTACTGCGCATCGCCCGCCTGCGACAAGCGTTAACACAAGGCCCACCCGCCAGAATTCGGCCGCCCCCCGGCCGTGTGGTACAATGCGCCCAACCCTTGGTGTCTTCGTGTCTTGGTGGTAAAAGCCGTCCTGCTCTGCACCGCTGCCACCGAATTTATCGCGTATCAATCTCCCAATCTCCCAACCCCTCCCCATGCCCGGCAAGTACTTCGACGAGCTTGAGGTCGGCCAGGTGATCGAGCACCGCCTGGGCCGCACCATCACCGAGATGGACAACGTGCTCTTCAGCGCGCTGACAATGAACCCGCAGCCGCTGCACCTTAACGAGGACTTCGCCAGTCGCACCGAGTTCGGCCGGCGCATCGTCAACGGCCTCTTCACCCTGGGCCTGGCCGTGGGCCTCACGGTCGCTGACCTCACCGAGGGCACCCTGGTGGCCAACCTGGGCTACGACAACGTCCGCCACCCGCACCCCATGTTCCACGGCGACACCCTCTACGTCGCCACCGAGGTGGTGGACAAGCGGGAGTCCCGCAGCCGGCCGGGCCAGGGCATCGTCCGCTTCCGCCACGTGGGCCGCAACCAACACGGCACGGTGGTGATCGAGTTCGAGCGGACGGCGTTGATGCTGAAACGCAACGAGTAGGGCGTCGGTCGGCAGCGGCCTGCCCTCCCCGCCCCGAGTTGCACGTCACGAGTTACAAGTTACTCGTTACGCGGCACGCATTCCCTCAGGAACACCCCATGTCACCCTCATCTCGTCTCCGCCGCGCCCTGCTCTTCATGCCCGGCGACTCCATGCGCAAGATCGCCAAAGCTATCGAGCTGGGCGTGGACAGCATCGCCATGGACCTGGAGGACGGCGTCGCGCTGAGCCAAAAGCCGGCCGCGCGGCGCACCATCGTCGAGGCGCTCCAGACCCTCAGCTTCGGCCGCAGCGAGCGCCTCGTCCGCATCAACCCCGTGGGCGGCGAGTTCTGGGAGGAGGACCTGCGGGCCACCGTCCCCGCGCGGCCTGACGGCTACATCCTGCCCAAGGCCGAGTTCGGCGAGCAGGTGCAGGCCGTGGCCGAGTTCCTGGCCCAGGAGGAGCGGGCGCGCGGCTGGCCGGCCGGCGGCATCGTGCTGCTCCCCATCGTGGAGACCGCGCTGGGGGTGATGAACGTCCGGGAGATCGCGCTGGCCGACCCTCGCGTCGACGCGCTGATCTTCGGCGCGGAGGACCTGGCCGGCGACATGGGCGCAGTGCGCACGCCCGCAGGGTGGGAGATCTTCTACGCGCGCAGCGCGGTGGTGCTGGCGGCCAAGGCCTACCGCCTGCAGGCCATTGACATGGTGTTCTTCGACCTGAACGACCTGGAGGGGCTGGAGCAGGAGTGCCGCGTCGGCCGCCAGATGGCCTACGACGGCAAGATGGCCATCCACCCGCGGCAGGTGGAGGTGATCCAGCGCGTCTTCTCCCCCTCGCCGGAGGAGGTCCAGGCCGCCTTGCGCATCGTGCGGGCCTACGAGGAGGCGCAGGCCGCCGGGCTGGGCGCCATCGCCCTGGACGGCCGCATGGTGGACATGCCAGTGGTGCGCATGGCGCAGAACACGGTGCAGAAGGCGCGCGCGGCGGGGCTGTTGGGGGAGTGACCGGCCGGTGAGGTTCGCGGGTGTTGCGGCGCAGCCCGCTGCCGGTGTGGGGCTTGACCCAGCCTGCGCGCTGGGCTAGCCGATCTCCACCAGGAGCTGGCCTCGCTCCACCACCTGGCCGGCCTGGCAGTGCACCTTGCGCACTCGGCCATCCACCGGCGCCGTGATGCGCAGCTCCATCTTCATGGCCGACATCAGCGCCACCAGGTCCCCGCGCGCCACCTCGTCCCCCTCGGCCACCGTCACGTCCAGCACCAGCCCCGGCATGGGGGCCTCCACCCGGTCCACCGAGGGCCCGCCCGCGGCGGCGGCACGGCGCTTCGGCTGCAGCTGCGGCCGCTCCAGGGTCCACGTCTGGCCGGCCATGGCCACGTAGCGGCGCAGGCCGTCGCTGGCCACGTGGGCCCGCAGCCGCCGCTCCCCCACCTGCAGGTTGAGCCGGCCATGCTCCGGCCGCTGGGCGCGGATCTGGTAGGTGTGCTCCCCCACCGTCACCCGAAAGCAGTCCCCTTCCCTTTCCACCGTCACCGTCTTGACCTGGTCGCCGACCTGGTAGGTGAACTCGGTCTTCATGCGCTCCTCCTATCCCTGGCCCACGCGGAAGCCCACCAAGCTGCGCCAGGGGCTGTAGGGATCGCCGCCGGCCGCAGCGGACGGCGCCGCAGCGCCCACGGCCAGCGGCGCTGCCCTCAGGGTTGCGCTCTCCAGCAGCTCCGACAGGGCCGCGGCGGCCAGCACCAGGTCGGGGGGATCGGCCTGGGGCGGCCGCCAGTCGGCGAAGTACCGGTCCACGAACTGGGTGGTGGCCTCGCCCCGTCGGAACGCCTCGTGGTTGATCACCGCGCGCAGGAAGGGGATGTTGGTGGTGACGCCTAGGATGACGTAGTGGCGCAGGGCCCAGTCCATCTTGCGGATGGCGTCGTCCCGGTCCTCGCCCAGCGCAATCAGCTTGGCGATCATCGGGTCGTAGTGCACGGTGACCTCGTCGCCGGTGGTGATACCCGCGTCCACCCGCACGCCGGGGCCCACCGGCTCCACCGCGCGCAGCACCTTGCCGATGCTGGGCAGGAAGCCGTTGGCCGGGTCCTCGGCGTAGATGCGGCACTCGATGGCGTGGCGGCGCTGGCTCAGGTCCTCCTGACGGAAGGGGATCGGCTCGCCGGCCGCGATGCGGATTTGCAGCTTCACCAGGTCCACCCCCACCACCTGCTCGGTGATGGGGTGCTCCACCTGCAGGCGGGTGTTCATCTCCAGAAAGTAGAACTGGCGGGTGGCGGGGTCCACCAGGAACTCCAGGGTGCCGGCGTTGACGTAGCCCACCGCGCGCACCGCCGCCACCGCAGCCTCCCCCATGCGCCGGCGCAGGTCGTCGTCCAGCAGCGGCGAGGGGGTCTCCTCCACGATCTTCTGATGGCGGCGCTGCACCGAGCACTCCCGCTCGAAGAGGTGCACGGCGTTGCCGTGGTGGTCGCCCAGCACCTGGAACTCGATGTGGCGGGCGTTGGGGACCAGCTTCTCCAGGTAGATGCGGTCGTCGCCGAACGCGTTGGCGGCCTCGCGGCGGGCGGAGCCGAGGGCTGCCGGCAGGTCGGCGGGGTCGTGCACGATGCGCATCCCCTTGCCGCCGCCGCCGGCCGTGGCCTTGACCAGCACCGGGAAGCCCATGCGATGGGCCGCGGCCAGCAGGTCTGCGTCGGCCTGGCTCTCCTGGTAGCCTGGGACCACCGGCACCCCGGCCGCAGTCATGGCCGCGCGGGCAGAGGTCTTGCTGCCCATGGTGCGCATGGCCGCGGGGCCGGGGCCGATCCAGGTCAGCCCGGCCCGCTGCACCGCCTCGGCGAAGTCGGCGTTCTCGGAGAGGAAGCCGTAGCCGGGATGGATGGCGTCGCAGCCTAGGCGCAGGGCTGTCTCGATGATGCGGTCTCCCCGCAGGTAGGACTGGCCGGGCGGCGGCGGGCCGATGGGCACCGACTCGTCGGCCAGCATGGTGTGCAGCGCGTCCGCATCTGCGTCGGAATAGACGGCCACCGTGCGGATGCCCATCTCCTGGCAAACCCGAATGATGCGCACAGCGATCTCGCCCCGGTTAGCGATGAGGATCTTGGAAAACATAGCGTCGGCTCCACGTTGAGCGCGAGGAGAAAATACCACGACGCACGGATTATACCCCGCGCTGTACAAAGGGGCAAAGAGAAAAACAAACGCACCCCGAAATTCGGACAGGTAGCAAACTGAAATACACTTGTCCAGAGGAGGAGTGTGCGCCACGGCCTGATGGCACACCTTCACCCCAGAGTTCGATCCACTCTGGGCTATCTGACACTGATGGCCTTTGAGAAACGGTGGAACGATAAGCACCTCGTGCCATTGGCCGGTCAGATGGTCCGAACGGTCCTGGTGTAAAGGCAAGACTGAGGGGTATTTGCTCAAAACGTTTTTCTCACCTATACTAGGGTCCCCCCTAGGAAAGGCGAGAGAGCCTGGTCAGCCGACTGATCGCCTTGTTCTTTCAGTTTCTGAGGCGGTTTTTGTCCAAACGAAGGGGTGTAGTACGCTTTTTTTGGTTTCAGTAATCACACCGGTAACAGGAGAAATCATGAACACCGAATTTATTGCGCTTATCCTCTCGGGTATCAATCTCATAGTTTTTCTCGTGTCGGTTATTTTCCTGTACCGTCAGATTAGACAAATAGACCGAAGTATTCGGGGCAACACCTATCAGACTTTGATTTATGACGGCTCTGCCATAAGCAGGATTTTCGTTGACAATCCAGAGTTAGCCGACCTTTGGGGGACCGTTGAGTACGTCGGAAGAAGCGGAGACCACAAACAGATAAGGCAAGCATGGGTGATCACAATGATGATGGACCACTACGAAAACATCTTCTTCCAGCATGAGCAAGGTTGTATCCCAGATGAAATGTGGGAAAGGTGGGCACGGCACATCAGCAACGTTTTCACAAGTGCCAACGTCCAGGCACAGTGGTCAAAGGCAAGGGACGTCTACTACGGTCCATTTCGAGAATTCGTAGACCGAACCATCAGCGAACACGCACAAAGCCTCGAACACCGTGAACACAAACAAAATCCTATAGGAACCGGAGTGTGAAAAGATGCGCAAAGACAACGACTAATCCAAACATGCATGATCGGCAACACACCCATGCCGACCATGCTGCTGACGCGCTTAGTGGCTGGAGCTGTAAAATCTTCACCACCGCCTGACGCTGCGGCGGGCGCTCGCCCGCTGAAAAGGCGCGCCAGCGCCGATAAAGGTCGGCTCGAACCGTTTTCTCTGCCTTCCTTCTTATTGCTCCTTTCCTCTCCTCATCCCTCCCGCCGTTCGCCCATCCCCCGGTCCACCGCCGCCTGGGCCCACTGCATGGTGTAGAGCTGGTAGTAGCGCCCGCGGCGGGCCAGCAGCTCCTCGTGGGTCCCCCGCTCCACGATGCGGCCGTGGTCCAGCACCACGATCTGGTCCGCGCTCACCACGGTGCTGAGCCGGTGCGCGATCACGAAGGTGGTCCGCCCCTGCATCAGCCGGTCCAGGCCCTGCTCGATCAGCTTCTCGGTGGCTGTGTCCACGCTGCTGGTGGCCTCGTCCAGGATCAAGATGCGGGGGTCGGCCAACAGCGCGCGGGCAAAGGCGATGAGCTGGCGCTGGCCTGCGCTCAGGTTCACCCCGTTCTCCCCCACCTCGGTGGCGTAGCCGTTGGGCAGCCGGCGGATGAACGCGTCCGCGCCTACCGCCTGGGCCGCGGCCACCACCTCCGCGTCGGTGGCGTCCAGCCGGCCGTAGCGGATGTTGTCTGCGATGGTGCCCGTGAACAAGAAGGTGTCCTGCAGCACGATGCCCAGCTGCGAGCGCAGGCTGGCCTGGGTCACCTGGCGCACGTCGTAGCCGTCAACGCGCACTGCGCCCTCGGTCACGTCGAAGAACCGCGCCAGCAGGCGGATCACGGTGCTCTTGCCTGCGCCCGTCTCCCCCACCAAGGCCACCCGCTGGCCCGGCGCCACGTGCAACGTCACGTCCTGCAGCACCGGCTCCCCCTCCTTGTACCAGAAGCTCACGTGGTCGAACACCACCTCCCCGCGGATGGGAGGCAGCTCCACGGCGTCCGGCGCGTCCCGCAGGTCCGGCTGGGTGTCCAACAGCGCAAAGAGCCGCTCCGAGGCCGCCATCGTGGCCTGGAAGGTGTTGTAGCGCTGCGCCAGGTCGCGGATGGGGTCGAAGAAGCGCTCCACGTAGAGCACGAAGGCCACCAGCGTGCCCGCGGTCAGCGCGTCCCCCAGCACCAGCCAGCCGCCCACCCCCACCACCAGCGCCGTGGCCAGGGAGCCGATGAAGTCCACGCCGGGGAAGTAAAGCGCGGTCAGCCGCGCCGCCTCCACGTTGGCATCCAGGTAGGAGTGGTTCAGGTCGTCGAAGTGCCGGAAGTTGCGCTCCTCGCGGGTGAAGCTCTGGGTGACCCGAATGCCCGTGATGGACTCGTTGAGGTAGCCGTTGATCAACGAAAGCCGCGTGCGCGTGGCGCGGTAGGCCTCCCGCACCCGCTGGCGCCAGTAGTTGGTCAGCAGCACCATCAGCGGCATCACCGCCAGGGCCACCAGGGTGAGCTGCCAGTTCAGGCTGACCATGGCCACCACGATGCCCGTGAGCAGGAACAGGG
Source organism: Caldilineales bacterium (assembly GCA_025055015.1). GTDB lineage: Bacteria > Chloroflexota > Anaerolineae > JAAEKA01 > JAAEKA01 > JANWYQ01. Next base: position 20,747 of record JANWYQ010000164.1, on the reverse strand, counting down.
AGCGCGTCAGCCCTGTGATGGCCCAAGTGACGAACTCCTGCAGCACCCCCACGTCGCCGATCAGCCGGCTCATCATGCGGCCCACGCTGTAGTTGTTGTGGAAGTTCAGCGTCAGGCCGTGCAGGTGGCGAAACAGCGTGCTGCGCAGGTCCGCCACCACCTGGCTGCCCACGTAGGCCAGCAGGTGGACGCGGGTGCGGTTGGCCAGCCACTCCACCACCGCCACGGCCAGGAAGAGCAGCGTCCACCGCCGCAGCGTCCCCAGGTCGCCCGCCACGATCCCATGGTCCACCGCACGGCCGATGATCCACGGCTCTGCGACGGCCATCAGCGAGGTGACGATCATCAGCGCCACTGCCAGCGCCATCTTAGCCCAGTAGGGGCTCAGGAAGGCCGCCAGCCGCCGCGCCAGCCGGCTGTCGTAGACCTTGCCCAGCACGTCGTCCTCCCGCTCGCTGGGCAGCAGGTCCTGGACCCGCGCCTCCCGCTCCCGACGGCGGGCGTCGGCGTCGCTGGTCTTCAGGCCCAGCGCCTCGCGCAGGGAGACGGGACGGCCGATAGGTGTCTCTAGGTGTGCCATGATGTCACCGTGCCGGGCCACTCGGCGGTCTTGTAGTGGCGACTTCAGTCGCTCGGCGGCGCTGGGACGACTAAAGTAGTCACTACCAAGGTTTTCACCCGTAGGGGCCGTGGCACCCGCCGGGCATGAGGAATTCGTTAACGTCCAAAAGCCCTCGCTAGCCAGGTCCCCGTGCGCTGCGGCGTCGCCTGCGCCATACGAGCTTTACCGGGTGGCGGGGTCTAGGGCCGCGGCTCGTGCTGGACCGGCAGGCGGCCGTCCCCGCGCTGGGCCATCACCGTCTCCTGGTCCCGGAGCTGCAGGTCGTAGATCTGGCGATAGAGGCCCTCCTGGCGCAGCAGCTCCTCGTGGGTGCCCCGCTGGACGATGCGGCCTCGGTCCAGCACCAGGATCTGATCCGCGTGCTTCAGCGACAGCAGCCGCTGGGCGATGATGAAGGTGGTGCGCCCCTGCATCAGCCGCTGCAGCGCCTGCTGGATCAAGTACTCCGTCTCCGTGTCCACGCTGCTGGTGGAGTCGTCCAGGATCAGGATGCGGGGGTCGTAGAGCAGCGCGCGGGCGATGGCGATGCGCTGCTTCTGGCCGCCGCTAAGGGTCACCCCCCGCTCCCCCACCCGCGTCTCGTAGCCCTTGGGGAAGGAGACGATGAAGTCGTGCGCATTGGCCGCCTGGGCCGCGGCCACGATCTCCTCCATCGAGGCGTCGGGCCGGCCGTAGGCGATGTTCTCGGCGATGGTCGCGCTGAACAGGAAGGGCTCCTGCAGGACGATGCCGATGTGACGGCGCAGGCTCTTCAGCGTCACGTCGCGCACGTCACGGCCGTCCACCAGCACCCGGCCGGCTGTGGGGTCGTAGAAGCGAGGGATCAGGTTGATCACCGTGGACTTGCCCGCGCCGGTGGGGCCCATCAGCGCAATCACCTGGCCTGGCCGCGCGGTGAAGCTGATGTCCTCCAACACGTGCAGGCCGTCGCGGTAGCCGAAGCTGACGTGCTCGAAGGTCACCTCCCCGGCCACGTCGGTCAGCTCGACGGCGTCCGGCCGCTCGGTGACGGTGTTGGGCGTGTCCAAGATCTCGAACACACGGCTGGCGCTGGCGTCGGCGGTAGCGGCCAGGTTCACCAGGAACCCCAGCCGCTGGATGGGGCCGTTGAGCATCAGCACATAGGAGATCATGGCGAACAGCGTGCCCACCGTGGTGGCGCCAGCCATGGCCAGGGGGCCGCCGAACCACAGCAGCAGGAAGGTGCTCAACGCCAGCAGGAAGGTGAAGAAGGGCCAGTTGTTGCCCCAGACGGTGATCAGCCGCTCGCGGAGCTGAAACCAGCGGGTGTTCTGCTGGTCGAACTTTTGGAACTCGTGGGGCTCGCGCGCAAAAGCCTTCACCACGCGGATGCCGGTCAGGCTCTCCTGCATGGCGGTGGAGAGCACGCCGAGCTGGTCCTGCACGTGCCGCGACAGAGGCTGCACCTGGCGGCCGAAGCGCAGGGTGGCGGCGATCAACGCCGGGAAGGGGATCAGCGCCAGCAGGGCCAGCCGCAGGTCCTGGATCAGCATCGCCACCACCACCCCCGCCAGCAGCAACAGCGTAGCGGTCAGGTCCATCAGCCCTTCGCCCACGAAGCGCTCTGCCTCGCCGATGTCCCCCGTGACCCGGCTCATCAGGTCTCCCGTGTGGGCCTGGTCGTGGAAGGCAAAGGGCAGCCGCTGCACCGCCTCGTAGAACTGGTTGCGCAGGTCGTAGGCCACCCGGAAGGTGAGCCACTGGCTGAAGAAGCGCTGAACAAAGGCCGTCACCCCGCGCACCAGCGCAATGGCCAGGATCAGGCCAGCCGCCAGAAAGAGCGCTGCCGGGCGGTCGCTCACCAGCCCCTGGTCAATGGCGTCCTTGATGAGAGGCGGCACGGCTAGGCCCAGCACCGTGCTCAGCAGCATGGCCAAGTAGGCCACGGCCACCTGGGGCCAGTAGGGCTGCAAGTAGGCCAACAGGCGGCGGTAGATGCGCCAGCGCGTCATGGAACATAGTGTAGCCGGTTTCGGGGAAACTACCAACTGAGCAGCTTGCCGCGTCTTGAAGCTGAACAAACCAACCCAGCCATGCGGCAAGCCTACGGGTTGGCCGCCGGCGGTGCGCCGGGCAAGTGAATTTGTAGCACGACGGCTCGCAGCTGTGCCACAGTGTGGAGAGCGCCACGTTCTTGCTTGGACAGCCGTTCTTGGCATATACTTGAACTGCGCGGGCGCTTGGTTCCATGGACACGCCTAGGACCTGTTAAGCCGGACTTGGCTTGCCCGCCCACCTGAGACACCCCTTGTTAGTCGTCCTGATCGTCGTCGCGGCGTTGCTGCTGGTCAACGCGCTCTACGTGGGCGCTGAGTTCGCCACCCTCAGCGCCCGTCGCGCGCGGCTGGCGCAGATGGCGGACGACGGCCATCCGCTGGCCCGCATGATCCTGCCCATCGTGCAGGACCCGGCCAAGCTCGACGCCTACATCGCGGCCTGCCAGATCGGCATCACCGTCTCCAGCCTCATCCTCGGCTTCTACGCGCAGGCCACCCTCAGCCCGGTGGTAGCGCCGTGGCTCAGCCGCCTAGGGGGCCTGGCGCCCGCTGCCGCTGCCTCCTTCTCCGCCACCGTGGTGCTGTTGGTGCTCACCGGCTTTCAGGTCATCCTGGGGGAGCTAGTGCCCAAGAACATCGGCGTGCAGTACCCGGAGCGGTTAGCCCTGCTCACTGCGCCGGCCATGCGCTGGTCCATGGCCCTCTTCCGGCCGCTGATCTGGCTGTTCAACGGCAGCGGTCAGCTGGTGCTGCGGCTCATGGGCATCCAGCCGGTGCGCGAGCACGTCCACACCCACTCGCCGGAGGAGATCGCCCTGCTGGTGGAGGAGAGCGGCGCGGGCGGCCTGCTGGCCGACCAGGAGCGCCGCCTGATCGAGAACACCCTCTGGCTGGGGGAGACCACGGTGCGCCAGCTCATGGTGCCCCGCATCCGGGTGCTGGCTGCGCCGGTGGACATGCCCTGCCACGAGCTCTTTGTGCTGCTGGCCAACTCCCCCTTCTCCCGGCTGCCCCTATACCAGGGCTCCCTGGACAACGTGGTAGGCGTCGTGCACCTGAAGGACCTGCTCTGCCTGCAGCGCTGCGCCGGCCCTGACAGCGGGACAGCCTCCGCGCCCGACGTGCGCCAGGTGATGGCCGCGCCCCTCTTCGTGCCGGAGACCATGCGCGCCGACGAGGCCTTGGCCCTGCTGCAGCGGCGGCGCCTGCACGTGGCCGTGGTTCTGGACGAGTTCGGCGGCACGGCCGGCATCGTCACCCTGGAGGACCTGATCGAGGAGATCTTCGGCGAGGTGCAGGACGAGTTCGATCAGGAGCTGCCCAAGGTGCGGCCCCTGCCCGGCAACCGGGTGATGGTGCGTTGGGACTGGCTGGTAGAGGACCTGAACGACGTGCTGGACCTCCACCTGCCCGGCGACGAGGCCGACACGGTGGGCGGGCTGGTGCTCAGCCGGCTCGGCCGGGCGCCTCAGGTGGGCGACACGGTGCAGATCGGCGACCTGACCCTGCGGGTGGAACGGGTGGAGGGCAAGGCGGTGAGCGCCGTCAGCTTCCCCGCCACGCCCGACCAGGTAGAGCGGCTGCGGGAGGCGCTGGCATGAACAGCGTGCTGATCCCCGTGGGCATTATCGCCCTGCTGATCCTGGCCAACGCCTTCTTCGTGGCCGCAGAGTTCTCCCTGGTGGCGGTACCCCGCACCCGGGTGGCCCAGGAGGCGGAGCGGGGGCGCATGGGCGCCGGCTACCTGCGCAGCGTCCTGGACGACCCGCGGCGGCTGAACCTCTACCTGGCCACCGCGCAGGTGGGCATCACCGCGGCCAGTCTGGGCCTGGGCATGTACGGCGAGCACGTGGTGGCGGAGTGGCTGCTACACCCCTTGGCGCGGCTGGGCCCGCTGGCGGAGCCGGTGGCCCACACCCTCGCCACCGTGCTGGCCATCGCCTTCCTCACCTACCTCCACGTGGTGCTGGGGGAGATGGTGCCCAAGTCGCTGGCCATCCAGTACGCCGAGTCCTCTGCCTTCCGCCTGGCCAACCCCATGCGCGTCGTGCAGAAGCTCACCTGGCCGCTGGTGGCTGCCCTCAACGGCCTGGGCAACGCCGTGGTGCGGCTGCTGGGCATCCCACCGGCTGCGGCCCAGGCGCGGCTCTTCTCGGCCCAGGAGCTGGAGTACCTGGTGGAGGAGAGCGCCGAGGGCGGCCTAATGGAGCGGGAGGAGGAGCTGTTCATCCAGAACATCTTCGACCTGCGGGAGCGAACGGTGGGCCAGGTCATGACCCCGCGCACCCAGATCACCGGCATCGAGCTCACCGCCGCCGAGGCCGAGGTGCTGGCCCTGGCCTGCGACGGCCGCTACTCCCGCTACCCCGTCTACCGCGGGGACCTGGACGACATCGTCGGCGTGCTGCACGTCAAGACCCTGGCTCGGCAGCAGGCCAACCGCAGCGCCCAGCCCTTTGACCTGAGCACGCTGCTGCGGCCGGTGTCCTTCGTGCCCGAGTCGCTGCCGCTGGACCAGATGTTGGCCCGGTTCCGCCGCGAGCACAGCCAGATGGCCATCGTGCTGGACGAGTACGGCGGCACCGCCGGCCTGGTCACCCTGGAGGACGTGATCGAGGAGGTGGTAGGCGAGATCTTGGACGAGTTCGACGAGGAGCGGCCGCCGGTAGAGGAGTTGGCGCCCGGCCTGCTGCGGGTGCGCGGGGACCTGCTGGTGGAGGAGCTGAACCAGCTCTACGACCTGACGCTGGAACATCCGGAGGCCGACACCGTGGGCGGCCTGGTGATGGCGCTGCTGGGCCGGGTGGCCCGGCCCAAGGACACGGTGGAGGCCCAAGGAGCGGCCTTCGAGGTGGAGGCGGTGCGGGGTCTGGCCGTGGAGAGCGTCCTGGTGCGGCTGCCCCCCGCGGAGGCGGAGGAACCATGAGCGACGAGAACTTCCTGATCTACGGCGCCTACGGCTACACGGGCGAGCTGATCGCGCGGCTGGCCGTAGGCCGCGGGCATCGGCCCATCCTGGCCGGCCGCGATCCCCTGCGCCTGGCCCGGCTGGCCGCAGAGCTCGGTTGCCAGCACGTGGCCTTCCCGTTGGAGGACACCGGCATGATGCGCCAGGCCTTGGGCCACGTGCGCTGCGTGCTGCACTGCGCCGGCCCCTTCCGCTACACCGCCGAGCCCATGGCCCGCGCCTGCATCGAGGCCGGCGTCCACTACCTGGACATCACCGGCGAGATCGTGGCCATCGAGGCCCTGGCCGCCATGGACGAGGCCGCTCAGGCTGCCGGCGCGATGCTGATGCCGGGGGTGGGCTTCGACGTGGTGCCCAGCGACTGCCTGGCGGCCCACCTGCACCGCCGGCTGCCCACGGCCACCCACCTGACCCTGGTCATCCGCGCCCTGGGCGGCGGCATCTCCCGCGGGACGGCCACCTCGATGGTGGAGAGCATCGGCTCCGCCACGGTGGTGCGTCGGGACGGCCGGCTGGTGACCCTGCCCGCGGGCTCCCTGCGCCGTCAGTTCGACCTGGGGCGGGGGCCGCGGGAGTGCGTGGCCGTCGGCTGGGGCGACGTGGCCACCGCCTACCGCACCACCGGCATCCCCAACATCGAGGTCTACTTCGCGCTGCCGTCGGCCGCTGTGCGCGGGCTCAAGCTGGTGCGCTACGCAGCGCCCCTGCTGGCCAGCGCGCCGGCCCGCCGGGCGCTAAAGGCCGCCATCCGCCGGGCGCCGGCCGGGCCCACGCCAGAGCAGCGGGCCCGGGGCAGCAGCCTGCTGTGGGGCGAGGTGGTGGACGCCGAAGGCCATCGGGCGGCCGCGCGGCTGCGCACGCCAGAGGGCTACACCCTCACCGCCGAGACCGCCCTGGCTATCGCCGAACAGGTGCTGGCCGGCCACGCGACGCCCGGCTTTCAGACCCCCGCCCGCGTCTTCGGGCCGGACTTCATCCTCCAGTTCCCCGGCGTCCAGCGCGACGACATCAGCGTATGAGCGCATCTGCCGGTTCGTTTGCGGCCGTCGCGCACCCCCAGCCGGCCTTTCTGACCGCCTCCTGGCGCTACCTGCTGATGCTGAACTACCCCGTGGACCCGGCGGCGCTGCGCCCGTTCACGCCGCCGGGGGTGGAGCTGGACCTGTGGCGCGGGGAGGCGCTGGTCAGCCTGGTGGGCTTCCTCTTCCTAGACACGCGGCTGCGGGGCGTGGCTATCCCGTGGCATCGGGACTTCGAGGAGGTGAACCTGCGCTTCTATGTGCGCCGCCGCGACGGGCAGGCGCAGGGCGGCTGGCGCCGTGGGGTGGTCTTTGTCAAGGAGATCGTGCCGCGGCCGGCCATCGCCTGGGTGGCGCGGCTGGCCTACGGCGAGCGCTATGTAGCCCTGCCCATGCGCCACACGCTGTGGCCGGGCGCCGATGCCGACGCAGCGCCGTCGCTGGTGGAGTACGCCTGGCGCCATCGGGGCCGGTGGCACCGCCTGGGCGCTCGGCCCACCGGCCCGGCCCAGCCCCTGGTTGCGGGCTCTGAGGAGGCGTTCATCACCGAGCACTACTGGGGCTATGCCCTTCGCCGCGGGCGCACGGTGGAGTACGCGGTGGAACATCCCCCGTGGCGGGTGTGGCAAGTCGCCGACGCCTGGTTCGTGGGCGACGCCGGCCGCCTCTACGGCGCAGCCTTCGCTGAGGCGCTGGCCGCCCCGCCCGCGTCCGCTTTCCTGGCCGAGGGCTCGCCGGTGACCGTGCGCCGGGGAAGTCAGCTGGACGGATAGCCGGAGGCTCGTCGGCCAAGGTCAGTTTGACCACCCAAACGCGCAGGCAAGAAGGGCGCAAGGAGCAGTCCTATGCACACCGCTTTCGCTACCACTACCCGCGGGCTGAACTTCGACCTGCCGCCCATGCGACTGTTCGAGAAGGCCAAGCGCTTCGGCGTCTGGAACCCCGCAGACATTGACTTCCGTCAAGACCGGGCCGACTGGCAAGGGCTAACCGCCGAAGAGCAGGACATCCTGCTGCGGCTGGCGGCCCTGTTCCAGGCCGGCGAGGAGGCGGTCACCCTGGACCTGCTGCCCCTGATCGTGGCCATGGCCCGCCAGGGGCGGCTGGAGGACGAGATCTACCTGACCTCCTTCCTGTGGGAGGAGGCCAAGCACGTGGAGTTCTTCCAGCGCTTCTTCGCCGAGGTGGCCGGCCTGCCCCCCGACCTGAGCCGCTACCACTCGCCCAGCTACCGCAGCCTGTTCTACGAGGCCCTGCCCACGGCCATGAACCGCCTGCTGGACGATCCCTCGCCCGAGGCCCAGGTCCGCGCCTCGGTCACCTACAACATGGTGGTGGAGGGAGTGCTGGCCGAGACCGGCTACCACGGCTACTTCAGCGCGCTGCAGCGCAACGGCCTGATGCCCGGCCAGGTGCGGGGCATCCAGCTCCTCAAGCAGGACGAGTCCCGCCACATCGCCTACGGCATCTACCTGATCTCGCGGCTGGTGGCCGAGGACCCGGCGCTGTGGTCGGTGGCCGAGGACACCATGAACGAGCTGCTGCCCCTGGCGTTGGACATCATCGGCGACGTGTTCGCGCCCTACGACCCGGTGCCCTTTGGCCTGCGGCTGGAGGACTTCACCGACTTCGCCATCGGGCAGTTCCAGAAGCGCATGGCCCGCATCGAGGCCGCGCGCGGGGCCACGGCTGCGGAGGTGCAGCAGGTGGCCATCGCCGCCATCGAAGGGGACGACGCCTGATGTCCGACCCGCTGGCCGACCAGCGTTCCGCAGCCGAGGTGTTGGCCGCCGTGCCGCCCGAGGTGCTGCTCTCCCTGCTGCGGGAGGGCCTGGACCGCGAGGGGCGCTTTCGCTGGCGGCTGTTCGGCGCCAGCATGTGGCCCACCCTGCCCCCCGGCTGCGAGGTGGAGATCGTGCCGCTGCCGGCCGAAGGGCCCAAGGTGGGGGACGTGGTGGTGTTCCTGGACCGCAACACCCTCATCGCCCATCGGCTGGTGCGCCGAGACGGCGCGCTGTGGATCGCCCAGGGGGACGGAAGGCTGGGCCCCGACCCGCCCCTGCGCGAGGACCAGCTGGTGGGGCGGCTGGCGGCAGCGTGGCAGGACGGCCGGCCGGTGTGGCCACGCCGCGCAGAAAACATACGGGCCACCGCGTGGGTGGCCCGTCACCATCTGCTGCGCCCGGTGCGCTTTGTCTATCGCCGGCTGCAGGGCCTGCGGCTCAAGCGCCGCTAGCTGCCCAGCCGACACACTGCGCCCTGGGCCTCCGGGTTGAAGCCGGGTGACCAGCGGGTGTACTCGTTGTACACCGCGTCGGCCAGGTTGGTGTCGGCCAGGTCGGCGCCGCTGAGGTCCGCGCCCTTGAGCACTGCGCTGCGCAGGTTCGCGCCGCGCAGCTTGGCCCGGCGTAGGCTGGCCTGGAAGAGGTTGGCCTGGGACAGGTCGGCGCCCGACAGGTCGGCGTCGCTCAGGTTGGCGTTGGAGAGGTCGGCGCGGATCAACACCGCGTTCTTCAGGTTGGCCCGGGCCAGGTTGGTGCTGCTCAGGTTGGCCTCGGTGAAGTCCACGCCGGCCAGGTCGCCGCGGAAGAACCCCAGGCTGGACAGATCCTCCCCGCGCAGGGAGGGCTGCTGGTTCTGGCCTCGCGCCAGGCTGATGATCTTGCGCACCTCAGCTTCGTTCATGAACATGGCCCAGGACCTCGCGTTGATAGCGGAGCTTTTGCCACGAAATTTCACAAATTGGACGAAGGCTCGTTTCTCGAGAAGGAGCTGCTGCCTCGATTATACTCCATGCGCAACGGTGTAGGCAAAGCAGGTCACGCCACCAAGGCGCCGAGGCACCAAGGTTTTTAAGGACGTCCAGAGCCACCGTTTGCTCAATGCCGCTTTGTGGCTTCGTGCCTTGGTGGTGAAGAACACACCTTCTTGATCAGCCGCCCCATCCTTTCCCTGTTTTCTTCGTCCTTTCCTCTGTGCCATGGACCGCGACCGCCTCGCCTACTGGCTGCTGAGAGATGTGAACCGAGCCATCCGCGACTTCAACATGATCGCCGACGGCGACCGGGTGGCAGTGGCCGTGTCCGGCGGCAAGGACAGCCTGAGCCTGCTGCACCTGTTGGACCGGCGGCGGCGCAGCGCGCCCGAGCGCTACACCCTGGCCGCGGTCCATGTGGTGGGCGACGCGCGCGGGCCGGCCATCGAGGCCCACCGTCCCCTGCTGGAGTGGCTGGAGGCCAGCGGGATCGAGCACCTGGTGGTGCCGCTGTACCTGCCTGCCGACGAGCCCCTGCCCCTGGGCTGCCAGCGCTGCACGTGGAACCGCCGCCGCACCCTGTTCGAGGCGGCCCGGCGGCTGGGCTGCAACGTGGTCGCCTTTGGCCACCACGCCGACGACCTGGCCCAGACCACGCTGCTCAACCTGGTGAGCAGCGGCCGGGTGGAGACCATGGCCCCTTGTCGGGTCTACTTCGGCGGCGTGCTGCGGCTGATCCGCCCGCTGTGCTACGTCGCCGAGGCCGACCTGCGCCGCTTCGCCGAGGCCTGCGGCTTCCCGCCGCCCCCGCCTGAGTGCCCGCAGGCTCCCGTGAGCCGGCGTCGGCTGGCCGCCGAGCTGCTGCGCCGGGCCGAGGCCATCAGCCCCAACGCGCGCGCCAACCTGCTGCGCGCCGGCCTGCGCGGCCTGGCGGCCGGAGAGCGCCCGCCGGCCACGGACTCCGCGAGTTGAGCAACAAGACTGGGCCGGTCTGTGAGACCGGCCCAGTCTTCACCCTGTCCCCGGGCCGCCGAGCTGGTGCACTAAAGCCAGCACTGCGCCCACGCAGGTGGGCAGGCGGTCGGTCAGGTCCTCGCGGGTGAAGCGGAGCACCCGCCACCCGCCCGCGGCCAGGGCGTAGTCCGGCATGGGCGGCTCTCCCAGCGTCCTTCGCCCCTCGCCCAGGTCGTCGCACAGCACGGCGATGCGCCCCTCCTGGCAGAAAAGCGCGAAGTCCACCGGCACCTCGTCCGGCGGCTCGCCTGCCAGGTAGCGGTACTCCGCCTGCAGCCCGGCCTCCCGCAGCGCACGCCACAGGCGCTCTTGCGGGTCGTCCCGCCACCACAGGTCGTTGATCTCCTGCGCGGCCAGCAAACGGCCCAAGGTCGTGGGGATGAAGGTGATGCGGCGCAGGCTGCGGCTGGGGATGGGCCGCGGCAGCCGCTGCAGCGGGCCGATCTCCACCTTGTAATACGCATCGCCCGCGCGCGGGTGGTCCGGCTCGTCGGGCAACAGCTCGGCGCGGGTGACGATGCGGAAGCGGCGCACCGGCGCCAGGTAGTGCACCGCCCACCCCTCGTCGCCGAAGGCCTTGGTCTGGTAGAAGGCCAGGTAGTCGGCGGCCACGCGGCCCGGCGCGCGCTTGACCGGGATGCGGTACCACCCTTGGTCGCGGGCGATCTCGAAGTCACGGCGGTTGTTCAGCACCGCCACCAGCACGGCCGCGTCCAGGTCCTCGCTCATTGGATCGTCTCCGCCAGGTCGGGCGCAAAGCGGGCCAGGTCCTCCCGCAGCCGCAGCAAGGCCAGGTCCTTGGCCTTGGCCTCCAGCATCACGTCGAACGGGCGCAGGCCGGCCGCCTCGCGCAGGAACGCGATGAACTCGAAGGGGTTGACGTAGTCGCTGTGGTTGGTCCAGTCGGGCGGCTGCAACACCGCCTCCTTGCGGCCGGTGGCGGGGTCCTTGCGCTCCGCCACCCGCATCTCCGTGCGCGGGGAGCTGAAATGCACCTTGGGCGTCACGTCGGCCGGCCAGGTGGCCAGGCACGCGGCCAGCGCCTCCCGCAGCGGCATCCCCTCCGGGTTGCAGTTGTAGTGGTGCAGGTTGTCGAACACCAGCCGCAGGCCGGTGCGCCGGTGGATCCACAACACGTCGGCCACGCTGAAGCGCTGGTCGTCGTTCTCCAACACCAGGCGGCGGCGGGTGAGCTCCGGCAGCCGCTCGAAGCGCCGCACGAAGCGCTCGCGGGCCGCCTCGTGGCCGTCGTACACGCCGCCCACATGGGTCACCACCACCGCCTCCGGCCCCAAGCCCATGCGCTCCAAGATCTCCGCTTGGGCGTTGAGGTCCATGGCGCTGCGCCGGGCCAGGTCCTCGTCGGGCGCGTTGAGCAGCACGTACTGCGAGGGGTGGAAGGAGAGGCGCAGGTCGGCCTCCTGCGCCAGCCGGCCCACGGCCTCCAGCTCCACCGCGCACTCCTCGATCTGGCCGTGGAACTGGGGCATGTCGGGGTGGGTTAGGTAGGGCGCCAGGTCGGAGCTGATGCGGTACATGCGGATGCGCTGGCTGCGCAGGTACTCGAAGATGTCCCGCAGGTAGGCCAGGCTGACGCTGAGGTGGGGGTTGTTCTGCCAGCGTCGGCTGTCGTGCTCCTTCAGCCCGGGCCGGCCCAGCACCTTGACGGCGAAACCGAGGCGTCTCATAGCGTGTCTTCCATCACCGGCCGCTAAGCTTGTCGAAGCGCGGCTGCGTGGCCGGCATTCTACCCCTACGTAGTCGTAGCGCAAAGTTTTGCAGCCCCCAACGGCCAGCTCAGCTAATGCGCCCAGAACCGGCGACACCTGCGCTTCGATCGAGCCTGCGGCCCGCTCCAGGCAAGCGTTTCACCGCAGACAGCTCAGCGTCCTCCCAACAGGGAACCCTTGCTGTGGGCAAGGCGTCCCGACTCGTGCGGCCCGTTGTTCGCCTCGCTCTCGCCTGGACCGCAACCGGGCCCACTCCCATGTCGCGAGGGAACCACCATGCACATCCCCAAACCCATCGCCGCCATGTTGATCGCTCTCGGGCTGCTGACCGTCGCACTAGCCCTCGGAGCGCCGGAGGCGTTCTCGGCCGCCCAGGAGACGGCGCCCCAGGTCCTGGTGGCCGACTTCACCGCCAGTCCCCTCACCGGCCCAGCGCCGTTGACCGTCGCCTTCGTCAACCTCTCCTTCGGCAACTACACCGCCAGCCTGTGGGACTTCGGCGACGGCAACACCAGCACCGCCACCCACCCGGTGCACGTGTACGCGGCGCCCGGCGTTTACACCGTCACCCTCACCGTCAGCAACGAGACGGAAAGCGCCACGGCAAGCCGGCCCGGCTTCGTCCGTGTCCTCCAACGGCTGCACTTCCCCGTAGCCATGTCCGGCTACGACCCGCTGGTCTACGACAACTTCAACAACCCGGCCTACGACGGCTCCTACAACGGCGCCCTGTGGTCCTTCTCCAACCCTGCCACCTTCCAGGCGCGACAGGAGAACGGCGTCATGGTCTTCACCAGCTCGCCGGCGCCGGGGGCCAGCGGGTCCGACCTGGTGCTGCGCCGGCCGCCCCTGCGCACCTGGCAACAGGTACAATTCTTCGAGGGCAAGCTGAAGATCAGCAGCGACCGTTCGGGCGGGTGGTCCTCGGTCCAGCTGGTCCTCTCGTCCAGCAACGTGGCCGGCCACGGCTGGTTCACCCAGTGCTACGTGGGCGGCCGGCCCACCGACGCGCGGGCTCGCTTCGGCTGCGAGGTGGCCGCGCAACAGAACGGCGTCTACGTGCGAGAGTACAGCCGGTCAGTCTGGGTGGACTACGACGTCTGGCAGCGGGTGAGGATCGAGGCGGACCCGCAGAGCGGCGGCCTGCGCTTCTACCTGAACGGCGAGCTGTTCGACGCCTACACGCCGGGCGACGCCGCAGACCTGGTGACGGCCCGCAACCTGCGGCCGGCGGTGGGGGTGTGGAACGGCGCGGGCAGCGCCTATTCCACCCGCTACGCCGACGACATCATGATCACCCCCGCGCCGTGAAGCGGCGGAAAAGCCGGCAACGCTTTGGAGAGCTGGCAACTTTCCGCAACCTTGCGCGATGTGGTAAACTTCTGGCGAAGTCATGGTCTCATCCATCGCTGGAGCACTGATCGCCTATGCCCAAGAAGATCCACGTCTGCGTTGCCTGGCCCTACGCCGCCGGCGACCGCCACATCGGCCACCTGGCCGGCGCCTACCTGCCGCCCGACATCTTCGCCCGCTACCATCGCCTGGCGGGCAACGAGGTGTTGATGGTCTCCGGCTCCGACACCCACGGCACCCCTATCACCCTGCGCGCGGACCAGGAGGGGGTGACGCCGGCCGAGGTGGTGGAGCGCTACCACAGCCGCTTCGTGGAGGCCTTCCAGCGCTTCGGCCTCACCTTCGACCTGTACACCCACACCGATACCCAGAACCACTGGGACGCCACCCACGACATGTTCCTGCGCCACCTGGCGCGCGGCTACATCTACACCGACGTGCAGCTGCAGCTCTACTCGGTGGACGAGCAGCGGTGGCTGCCCGACCGGTACGTGGAGGGCACCTGCCCCTATTGCGGCTTCAACCGCGCGCGCGGGGACCAGTGCGACAGCTGCGGCCGCACCTACGACGCCATCGAGCTCAAGAACCCCCGCAGCCGCATCACCGGCAGCACCCACATCGAGGCCCGGCCGACGACGCACTTCTTCCTAGACCTGGGCAAGGCCACCGACTTCCTGATCGAGTGGCTGAACCGGCCGGACAAGGCGGACTGGCGGCCCAACGTGATCAACGCCGCCCGCGCGCGGGCCGAGAGCCGGGAGCTGCGCGGCCGCCCCATCACCCGCGACCTGGACTGGGGCGTCACCATCCCCGTGCCCGGCTACGACGACAAGCGCATCTACGTGTGGTACGACGCCGTGATCGGCTACCTGTCGGCCACCAAGGAGTGGGCCAAGCTGATCGGCCGGCCCGACGCCTGGCTGGAGTGGTGGCGCGAGGGCGACGAGGGCGTCGAGAGCTACTATTTCATCGGCAAGGACAACATCGAGTTTCACGCCATCATCTGGCCCGCCATGCTGCACGGCTACGGGCCCATAGACCCCGACCGGCCCGACAGCCCCTGGCTCAAGCTGCCCACCGACGTGCCCGCCAACGAGTACCTGACCCTGGGCGACTTCAAGTTCAGCAGCAGCTTCGGCAACGTCATCACCATCAACGAGGCGGCGGCGCGCTACCAGGTAGACGCCTGGCGCTTCGCGCTGACGGCCATGGCGCCGGAGGGCAACGACAGCGAGTTCACCTGGCAGGAGTTCGTTCGACGGGTGAACACCGAGCTGGTGGCCAACTGGGGCAACCTGGTGAACCGGGTGCTGGGCTTCGCCTACAGGCGCTTCGACGGCCGTGTGCCGCACCCGGCTGCCCTGGACGCAGCGGACGAGGCGTTGCTGGCCACCGTGCGGGGTGGCTTCGAGAGCGTGGGCGGGCTGTACGCGGCGCGCAAGTTCAAGGCGGCGCTGGACGCAGCCATGCGCCTCAGCCAGGAGGTGAACCGCTACGTCAACGACAAGGCGCCCTGGCAGGCGGTGAAGAGCGACCCGACGGCTGCCGCTACCGCCATCTACGTCTGTCTACAGGCCATTGACTGGCTGAAGATCATCCTGGCGCCGGTGCTGCCCTTCAGCAGCCAGCAGATCCACGAATACCTGGGCTACGACACCCAGCTCTTCGGCCGGCAATACACGGAAGTGATCCCCGACGGTCGCGGCCAGCACATCGTGCTGCGCTACGACCACGCCGATGCGGCCGGCCGCTGGCAGCCCGATCCCCTGCCGGCAGGCCAGGCTATGCGGCCGCCCCAGGCGCTGTTCAACAAGCTGGACGAGAGCGTGGTGCAGGAGGAGCTGGCCCGCATGGGCGTGCGCTGAGTGCGTTCTGCCTGAGCCGAAACTCAAGCGCTAGGAGGAGGCGCGCAGAGGGGAGACAACAACAGAGAAAGTCGTGGTCGGCGCGGACCACCTGTCCTTGACACGTATGCGTAACTTAAGGAGGTTCTGCCATGTACGGGCGCTTAGGACGCGTAGTCCCTCTCGTGGTTGCTCTGGTCCTGGTGCTGCCCGGCAGCGCTGCCGCCGACGACCAAATCAACGAGCGTTGCCTTTACCCAAGCGCCAACGAGCGCTTCGGCATCACTGCCTCTTACGCCAGCCTGAACGGCTGGGACGCGCGCCGGCTCTACGCCGGCGCCTGGCAAAATTGGACTGTCACCTGGTGGCCCAACAACGTCCAAGGGATGCGCTACTATCCCACCATCCATGTCACCGAAAACGGCTATGAGCCGGAGCGCCGGTGGCTGGAGCACCTGATCCCCCTGCACCGCAGCACCATCTGGTTCATCGGCAGCGAGGTGGACACGGTCTGGATGGGCAACGTGCGCCCCGAGACCTACGCCCGCCTCTACCGGGACCTCTACACCTTCATCAAGTCGCGCGATCGGTCGGCCAAGATCGCCATCAGCGGCTTTTCCACCGTCTCCCCCCTGCGCATGGAGTGGCTCAACCGCGCCTGGAACGCCTATCGCCAGATGTACGGGACCGACATGCCCGTGGACGTGTGGAACATCCACACCTACGTGGTCAACGAGATGGTCCACGAGTGGGGGCCGCAGATCCCGCCCGGCATCGAGAACGCTGTAGGCTACACCGAAGGGGACTGGGAGCGGGTGCCCATGCCGGCGGCCAGCGGCGGCAGCGTCCACGCCAGCGACCGCCCCGAGGCGCGGGCCTACTTCGCTGTCCACGGCGACAGCCTCACCGTCTACCTGCGCACCGGGCCCGACGCCGGCGTGGCGGACCTGTACGTTGACAACCGGCCACAGCCGGAGGCGCGGGTGGACCTTTACGCGCCCTTTCCGGGGGTGATCAGCCGCACCTTCCGCAACCTCCCCCGCGGGGATCGTCGCCTGGCCGACTGGCACCACGTGCGCGTGCAGGTGGCCCACGAGCGCAACCCTGCCTCCACCGGCCGCTGGGTGCGGGTGGACGCGGCCGAGGCAGCCTCCACCGCTGCGCTGCCCGGCGGCCGCCTGGAGGACGACTACCCCCTCCGCGCGCGCATCCTCACCACCGCCGAGCACTACCTGGACACCGACGAGATGCTAGAGCAGCTGCGCATGTTCCGCCGGTGGATGGCAGACCACGGCCAGCGCCATAAGCCACTCATCAACTCCGAGTTCGGCGTGCTGCTGGGCGAGCGCGAGGGCATCTTCTACCCCCAGGTGCGCGACTTCATGCTGCGCAGCTTCGACCTCTTCCTGCACCACGCCATTGACCCGGAGATCGGCTATCCGGCCGACGGCAACCGGCTATTGCAGGAGTGGTTCTGGTACATCCTGGCCGGCGACTATTTCGACGGACAGCGCATCCACTCGGCGCTGATGAACCCTGCTACCCGCGAGCTCACTCCGCTGGGCCACGACTTCGCCAACTACACCCAGCCACTCACCACCCTTTACGCCGACCTGGCGATCACTCATGCGCAGTGGGAGACGGCCTGGCCCCTCTTCGCCGGCCAGCCGGCGCGCTTCTCCCTGGAGGCCGTGGTAGCCAACCGCGGCATCAACGACGTGGGCCTGTTCCACATCACGTTGACGCAGGCAGGCAGCGACGTCACCGTCAAAGACTGGACCGTGCCGCAGCTCACCGGCCGCGAGGGCAACAGCTACATCATGGCCCTGGAACACGCCTGGCAGCGCACCGGGCCCGGCCCCTATACCTTCCGCCTGACCCTGGACAGCGCCGGCCAGGTGGACGAGCCCTGCGACCCCAACAACGTGGTCACCTACACGGCCGGCGCGCCCGCCCATGTGGACCTGGCGCTCCGACGCGCCACACCCACGCTTTACCGTCGGCTCTCCCCGGACGGCCAGGTGTTGGCTGACTTCTTCCTGAACGCCGAGGTGGTCAACCTGGGCAGCGTCGGCACCCGATCGTCCGAGCTACCCCTCACCCTGTGGCAGCAGAACCCCGACGGCAGCCTGCAGCTCCTGGACCGTCGGGTGTTGACGCCGGCCTCGTGGACCGGCGAACCGGTCAAGCTGGCCTGGCGCAACGCCCCTGTAGGCCGCCACCAGCTGGTGGTGCGCCTGGAGGGCGCGACCGACGACGTGGATCCGACCAACAACGAGCTGGCGCTTTCCGTCCTGGTGCCCACCAGCACCGTCCACCTACCCGTGATGCACCGCGACTGAGCGTCTCACGCAGTCCTGGCAGCGGCTTGCAGCGCCGCCTTGTCCACCACCCCCAACAACGACTTGGGCAACGACGGCCGCACGTGGACGGCCGCCGGAACTGCGTGCTCTTCCAAGCGGCGCCGGCACCAGGCGATGAGCTCGTCCGCTGTGATCTCAGCCCCTGGCCGCGGGACGACGAAGGCCACCAGCTGCCGTCGCCCGCGGCCGTCCTCCTGACCGACCACCGCGGCCTCCATCACCCGGTTGTGCTCGTAGAGCACCTCCTCCACGTCGCGGGGATAGACCGTGTGTCCGTCCACCGGGATGGCGTCGGCCACCCGACCGATGATCTGGAAGAAGCCGTCGGCGTCGGCCAGGGCCAGGTCGCCGGTGGGCAGCCAGCCCTCGACCAGGCGGCCTGGGGCAGCAGTCACCTGGGGGCCTTTGACCCACAGCTCTCCCACCTGGCCGGCGGGCACCTCCTGGCCGGTGGTGGGGTCCACGACCTTGGCGTCGGTGTTGGGCAACGGCACCCCTACCGATCCCGCCTTGCGCTGGCCCAGCAACGGGTCGGCATGGGTGAGGCCGGCTGCCTCGGTCAGCCCATAGCCCTCGATCAGGTGGCTCTGGGTCAACCGCTCGAAGGACTCCTGGACCTCCACCGGCAGAGGCGCTGCGCTGCTGATGCAGGCCTTCACGTTGGCTAGGCCGTAGTTGCGCAGGTTGGGGAGCTGGTTCAGGCCGGCGAAGAGGGAGGGCACGCCCGGCAGCACGGTGACCCGATGGGTCGCCACGTGATAGGCCACCTGTTGAGCGTCCAGTGTGGGCAGCAGCACCAGGGTGGCGCCCACGGTGATGGGCAGGCTCATGGCCGCGCTCAGGCCGTAGCTGTGCAACAGAGGCACCGCCGACAGGAAAACCTCCTGGCCGTAGCGGAGGGAGGGGATCCAGTGGCGCATCTGCACGGCGTTGGCCACCAGGTTGGCGTGGCTCAGGGCTACGGGCCGCGGGGCAGCTGCGGCGCCGCGGGTGAAGAGGATGGCGGCCGGCTGCTGCGGGTCCACCGCCTGGTCGGGATAGGTCGGCGGCGCGTCTCGCAGCAGCGCCCCCATCAGCCGTCCGGCCGCGCGGTCGTCCTCTGCGCGCGGCGGAGGTGCGGGCGGCAAGCCCCATCCCTCCAGCCATCGCTCCACCAGGCCGGCCGGCGCGCTGCCGCGCAGGTCAGCCAGGATCACCTCCCGCACGCCGCTCTGCGCCTGAACGGCTTGCGCGCTGCCCTCCAGCTCGCGCAGGGTGATGAGGGCCTGAGCGCCGGTCAGCCGGGCCTGCTCGGCCAGGCGCAGGACATCGGCCCCCAGCGAGGGAAACACCGCCACGCCCCCCAGCTTCAACACCCCGAAGAAGGCCACCACCAGCTCCGGCGCGTTGGGCAGCAGGATCATGGCTCGATCGCCGGGATGCAGGCCCATCCCGTGCAGCACATGAGCAAGCTGGTTGGCCTGGCGGTTGAGCTGGCCGTAGGAGAGCGTGCCGCCGAAGAACACCGTGGCCGCACGGCGCGGGATCCACTCGGCTGCGCTCTCCAGGAAGCTGTGCAGCGGCTGCTGCGGGATCGGCACGGTGGCCGGCACCTCGCGGCCGTAGGCCTTCAGCCAGGGGCGCTGCGCCAACGGGCTGGCCGGCGCCGACGGCTCCCGCCAGGAGACGCGGCGCTCGTCCTGCTCGATGAAGCGCTCGATGGCGCGGTTCACCGCCTGGTGGCGCTCCAGCTGCACCTTGTGCTTGGAGACGCCGATGTCCACCACCTGGGCGCCGGGGATCATGCGCGCCACGTCCTCGTACACGTAGCGCGGGAAGTAGGTGTCCCGCTCGCCCGTGATCACCAAGGTCGGCGTGCGCAGGCGACGCAACAGGGTCCATCCCTGCCACTGCATCATGTTGTTCACCGCCATGCGCTTCAAGACGTGGACCTCGGCGTTCCAGGCCGGCCGGTAGTCCCACAGGGGCCGCACCAGCGCCGTGGGCAGCCGCGCCGCCAGGCTGGCCGCCTTGGGCAAGGGATACTCGCCGGCCGTCGCAATCAGCACCAGCCGCTCCAGCCGCTCGGGGTGGGCCGCAGCGTACTCGACGCAGATGGCGCCGCCGAAGGAGTGGCCCACCAACACGAAGGGCTGCGGCAGCGCCAGGTGCCGAACGATCGCCTCCAGGTCCCCCACCAGCTCGTCCATGGTGTAGCGGGTGTACGGCGCATCGCTCTGGCCGTGGCCGCGCAGGTCGGGCGCCACCACCCGGTACTCCCGGCTGAAGTGGACGATCTGGTGCTGCCACGTCTCGGCGCAGCCGGCGAAGCCGTGCACGAAGAGGATGGCGCGAGCCGCGCCGGGCGGCGAGATGTCAATCACGCTGAGCTCGTCGCCGGCCAGGCCGGGAATCGGCACCCGCACCCGATAGAGGTCGAAGTCCAGCTGTAGGTCGGTGCGCTTCAAGCCGCGCAGCTTGCGTTTCATGGCTTCAGTGTACCACGCTGCTGTCCGGCGCAAAAGTGCAATACCTTCCGCGGATTTGTGCCCCGGCCCCGGCGTCGCTATACTGAGGGGCGCCTACGGTTGATCGCCCAGCGCGCCGCGTGCCTCCAGGAGCCCCGTCTATGTTGACCAAGGCCTACTCTGAGACCGGCCAGCAGTGCCGGGTCACCTTTACCTTCAAGCCGCCGCCCAACACCAGGAACGTAACCCTCTGCGGCGAGTTCAACAACTGGGACCCCACCGTTTACCCCATGCAGCGCCAGGAGGACGGCACCTTCGTGCTGACCATTCCGCTCCAGCCGGGGCGCAGCTACCGGTTCAAGTACCTGGTGGATGGCCAGTGGTGGGAGAACGACTGGGCGGCCGACGCCTACGTGCCCAACGAGTTCGGCACCGACGACTCGGTGGTGGTCGTGCCGTGAGGAGACTGGAGACCTGATCTTTACCAATAAGTGTTGTCAAGTTATCTGTCCAGCTGAATTGGCAGCGAGATAGAGCTTGGCGCCTTCGACTAAGGCAGACAACTGACTCCAACCTCGCCAGATGGTGCGCCACCCTGGTGGGCCGTCCCGTCG
>JANWYQ010000207.1 GCA_025055015.1 Caldilineales bacterium | reverse complement strand
GCCTGGGCCAGCCGCTCCTTCAGCGCCATCACGGCCTTGGTCGTGTTGCCGAGCATGGTCACGGCCACGTAGCGGTCGCCGGGCTTGGGCGGCGGCAACACGTGCCCGTGTTCCACCAGCCCCTTGAGGGCGGCAGCCACGTTGTCGAAGACGGTCGTGGCGATGGGGTTCAGGCCCAGGATGTCCACGACCGAATGGACGACCATGATATCGCTGGTGCCGACGAGGGGGTCGAAGTAGTGCTTGCCGGAGGCGATGGGCGAGACGAGCACCTTGGGCACGCCCAGAGGAAGCTGCATCATGGTCGCCGCGCCCATGACGGCCCCTTCGGCGCCGCCCATGCTGACCACGCCGGCCACCAACCCCTCGGCATAGCGGCGCCGCACCAGGGCCTTCAGCGCCTCGCGCATCCCGGCCACGGCCTTGCCGCGACTGCCGGCCCCGCGCAGCTGCTCAATGGTAAACCCGCCGTAGGTCGCCGCCTCGGCGCGTCCGATGTCGCGGCCCGGCCGCAGGCTGATGCCCACGGGTTCGCCGAGAATGCCCGAGTCGACCACGGTGGTAGGCACATCCAGCGCCTCCAACCGGTCGCGCAAATAGGCGATCTCGGCGCCTTTTGTGTCCAAGGTGCCGATGATGTGAACGGTCGCGCTCATGCTCCCTTCCGTCCGTCGGTCGGCCGCGGGCGCGAGGGAAGCAGTGCTGGCCCGACGCCCGCGGCGCGCACCCGGAATGGCGAGGTCATTTGATCAACGGCAGCAAAGTTTCGGCGCAGATGCGCACCTGGTCCGAGTAGAACTCCTCGGTCAGGAAGCTGGAGCCGTGGTCAATAATGAACTTCTTCTGTTCCTCGCTGATGTCGAGCTTGCTCAGGTCGGTCTCGACCATGTTGGGATAGGGGTTGGCCGGCGTGCGGTCCACGGGCGCCACGAACTCGACCGTCAGAGCGCCGTCGTAGCCGATGATCTTGAGGGTGCCGATGAGCTTGACCCAGTCCCAGTGGCCCAGCCCACAGGCAAAGCGGTTCGTGTCGGCGACGTGGAAGTCGTACAGCCGCTTGCCCACCTTGAGGATGGCCGCGTACGGATCAACCTCCTCGATGTTGATGTGGAAGGCATCGAGGCAGACGCCGCATTCGGGGCTGGTGGCCTCGGCCAGGGCCAGGGCCTGGGCCGCCCGGCTGACGAAGTACGTCTCGAAGCGGTTGATGGGTTCGACGGCGATGCGCACGCCCTCCCGCTTCGACCAGGCGTCTATCTCCCTCATGGCCTCCACGGCGTTGGCCCACTCGACCTCGGGCGTGGCATCGGGCACGACCTTGCCCACGGTGCCGGGGACGATGGTCACCAGCTCGCCGTCCAGCTCCTTGACCATCGTGATGCAGTCCTTGACGTACTTCACCGTGTGCTCGCGCACGGCCTGATCGGGCGACGGCAGGTGCAGGCCGGCGAACATGAGCGTCACTGCGCCCCAGCAGCGGATGCCGTACTTGTCGAGGATGGCCTTGACCTCCTTCGTGTTGTACTTGTAGGGTTCGCCGCCGATCTCGATGCTTTCGTAGCCGTACTTGGCCAAGCGGGCGACGGTCACCTCGAGCGGCTCAGCGCGCATCCAGTTGTGCATGGACAGATGCATGGGTTGGTCCTCCTTTCGGCAAAGAGACTGAAGAGTGAAAAAACGGGACGACAAGACGAGCGGCGGACGGGGACCGTCCGGCTCAGAGGCTGCCAGCTAGGTGGTCGGCCAGCAGTTCATACAAGCTGCGCAGCTCCAGGCCAAAACGTGGTGCCAAGGGTGTCAGCACGGCCAGGTCGCCGGCGGCTTCGGTCACCAGCAGGCGCACGCCGGTGCGCTGGGCGTCCTCCAGCCGGGCCGTGTTCAGCGTGGCTGCCAGGTCGGGCTGGGTGAACTGCAGGGCGGTCGAGCCGGTGGGATGGGTGCGCTCGCGACGCCAGAACAGCTCGCGCGGTGGGCCGGGCAACACGGCCGTCAGCAGCTGCCGG
Organism: Caldilineales bacterium; assembly: GCA_025055015.1. Classification (GTDB taxonomy): domain Bacteria; phylum Chloroflexota; class Anaerolineae; order JAAEKA01; family JAAEKA01; genus JANWYQ01. Next base: position 1,579 of record JANWYQ010000207.1, on the reverse strand, counting down.
GGCGCGTCCCAGCGGCCGTCCACCCGCACCGTGTGGGTGGGGTCCAGGTAGGCGTAGGGCGCGTCTATCTCGGCTCGACGAAAGGCCACGTCGCCCATCTCGAGCGCGCGAGCCAACAGGTTGACCACCTCGGTAACTTCGAGGTGCCGAGGTCGGGTCAGCGCCAGGCGCTCCTGGTGGAGGCGATGGAAAGCGTAGTAGTCAGCCGGCGAGAGCACCAGGAGCTGATGGGCGCCGACGGCCGCCAGTTCGGCCAGGGTGGCCTGGGCCAGGCTGCGGGCCAGGTCGGGAAAACCGAGGGAGCTGGCGAGATAGCCGTTGTTGCGGCCACGGCCGACTAGGGCAGGGCGGATGTCGAGCGCGGCCAGCAGCTTCAACGCCGCGTCAAGAAGACCCGGGCAGCGGTAGGCCACCTCGTCGCCGACGAAGAGGGCCACCGCCCCCTCGCCCAGCGGCGGTTGCGGAACCTGTTCGACATAGGGGTTGCCGTAGGCGGCCAGCCTTTCGGCCACGGCTAGGGCCGCCGCCGGCGCCAGCCCGGCCGCCACCACCTCGGCGCGGGCTTCGGCAATGGCCTCGGGCAGGGGTTGATCGGTCACGCAATGGGCGCGACAGGTGCCGCAGTCGGCGCACTGATAGAGCGCGGTCACCGTCGCCTCGTCCCAGCGCAGCAGCCCCCGGCGCACCGAAGCGATAGTGAGCCCCCAGCCGTGGGGCGTTAGCGTCTCCAGCCGAGTGACATGCCCGACGGGGCAAACATGCCGACACATCAGGCAATAGCGGCAGTTGTCGGTCGTGGCGATGACGGTATTGGTGGCCATGGAATTGGGGCGAGATCGGCTAAGCTAGCACGAAGGGCTAGCGACGAAGGATGGAGCGTTTGATAGCTCGGGTACGACAGGGCGCTTCGGCCTCTTCGGGCTCGGCGTCAAAAGCCCACCTTGCCCGGGTTCATGATGCCGTTGGGGTCAATGGTCCGCTTCAGACGCACCAGGAACGGCCAGGCGTTGCCGTACTGCCGCCGCATGTAGCGCGCCAGCTTCAGGCCGACGCCGTGATGCTCGTTGATCATGCCGCCGTTGGCCAGCACGGCCTCCATCGCCGTGTTCCAGACACGGTTGTGCAGCCGCAGGGCCTCGCGGGCATCCTGGGGCGGCTCCTCGATGATGAACCGCGAGTACACCATCACGCCCCAATGGAACCAGTGCGAAAAATGGGCGATGAACTTGATGTTCCAGTCGCGAAAGCCCTCTTCCACCGCCCGTTTCTCGGCCCAGTAGAGCTGTTCGATCTTGTCGTAGGTGGCCACGCTCTCGGTGGTGCCGTACATCCAGGGCAGTTTGAGGCTGAGGGGCGGGTAGTAGAAATCGTAGCGATGGTTCCACCAGCGCTCGCCCGGCTCCCGGCCCACGTCCTGAGCGCCCAGCTCTAGGCAGATGGCGATGGCCTTTTGCTCCTCCAGCGCAGCGATGTCGGGGTCGCCGTCGAAGCCCATGACCATGTAGGCGCCCTGGAAGTCGAAGCCGAGCACCCGCTTGACCTGGGTGCGGGTGGACTCGGGGTCATACAGGCGGATGAC
>JANWYQ010000142.1 GCA_025055015.1 Caldilineales bacterium | reverse complement strand
AGGAGGTAGCAGGAACTCAGCGGCTCTGGCTCTATTATCTGCGTTCTGGCCGGGTTGGCAAACGGACGAGCCTCACGGGCACACCCAGCCTTGCCAGAGCGACCAGTAGCATCCCAAGACCGTGCCCCAGTAGCTGGTGCTGGCCGGCGTCCAGCTCCCCAGCGAAGGGGAGTTCGGCCCCCAGCCGGGGTTGATCTGGAAGGAGGGGTAGGCCCATTTTGTCACACAGTGGTAGCCCTTGAACAGATCCCAGCCGCACTCCCGCACCCAGGCGCGCGCCAGGCCGTAGGCCAGCGGGTAGTGCGCCGAGGCCAAGGAGCCGGTGAGGATGATGCCGGGCGTCTTGCGGAACTCGATGGCGTCGGCGATGTGTTGCCACTCGTTGTTGATGAAGTTGTGGCCGCCCATTACGGCCATTAAAGCATAGGCGCGCTTCTGGGGGTACAGGTAGGCCCCGCCCATGTTCCACGGCCACGTCGGGCCGGCCGAGAACAGGCAGAAGCCGCCGATGTAGCTGCGGATCTCCATCTGCATGTTGTTGACCCCGCCGTCCACGACCACCGGCGCTACCGCGTTGGGCGTGTTGACGCCGCCGTTCTGCCGATAGACGCCCCATTTGTTGACCCAGCGCGGGTTGCCGGCCGCCGCCCGCTCGTCTGCCCAGCCGAAGAGCATGGCCCAGGCCGTGGCGCCGCAGCCGCTCCAGCAGCCGTTGGTGTTGGGCCAGGTATAGGCCGGGATCTGCCGATAGAGCCGCTGCGCCGGGAAACCGCCGTCGGCGTACCAGAAGTGCCAGGAGTACACGGTGATGCCGCTCGGCGCGTCGGGGCTCTGCGGCTGGGCAGATGTCGCAGCCCTGCCGGTCGCCCGGCCTTGGCTGCTGGCTAGCAGCGGCAAATAGACCTGATGGCCGATGGACGCAGCCGCCAGGAAGCGCACTCGCTCGATCTGGCCGCCGGGCGTGGCCAGCACCGCCTCGAAGGGGGTGATGGCCGCGGGCGGCGTGAGCAGGGTGACCCGGCAGCCGGCGCCCACGGCTTCTACACGGGCCAGCCCCGCTGCCGGCCCCGTCAGGTCGCAGGTCACCGGGCCGGCCGCCAGCGCCGTGAACGAGTCGCCCGGCAGCAGGGGGATGCCCCATTGCTCCCAGTTGCGCACGGTCTCCCAATCCTCGCGGGCGTGCTGCCGACGCACCTCCAGGATGGCCGCGTAGTTGGCGGCGAAGCCGGCCTTCAGTTCCGGCCAGCTCGCCCACTCCGTCAGCGACAGGCCGGCCGGGGTGTTGGTCAGGCCGGTCTGCACCAGGGTGCCGGGGCTGGGGTTGGCCGGGTCGGGCCCCGGCGTCCACTCGAAGGTGCCCCGCAGCGTGTTCAGGTCCACGCCTTCCAGCCCCACGATCTTGAGCAAGGGGTTCTCGGCGCCCTCGGCGCGGATGAGCTGCTGGCCATCGGGCGTCTCCGCGCCGTAGGTCAGCGCGTCCAGCTTGTAGAACGTGAGGCCGCGGCCGTTCGCCGCGGTCAGCAGCCCAGTGGCCAGGGGGGCGCCCTCCGGTTTCCAGTGGGCCAGTGGGTAGTCGTGCTCGCCGGTGCTGACAACGATGGAGCCGGCCGGCGCGCCCGTGGCCGAGCGCACGGCGAACTCGTAGTAGGCCGGCGCGGCAATGTCGGGCCGGAAGTAGGGGTAGGCGATGTCGTCGAAGAACACACCGGCCCACTCCGGTGTGCTGTTGCGCAGCAGGGACAGGAAGTTGAGCGCCCGGCGCAGATGCACCGCCGGCACGTCGCTTAGCCGCGGCAGCACGCGCAGCGGGGTGCTCACGTTCTGGGGATGGCCGGGGACGCCGCACGCGCTGCGGTAGCAGGCCGTCAATGTGCCCAGGCCGGCCGCGGCCGTGGCCGGCACGTCGAAGGTGCGGCTGAAGCTGCCCGTGCCGGTCTCGGCGTAGCCCAGCACGGCGCTGTTCAGCCGGATCTCGATCACGCCGGGCAGGAAGTTGGCGCCGTTGACCGTCAACGGCTGGCCCGGCGCGACGGTGTAGGCGTCGAGGGTCACGCTGGCCTGCGGCGGGGTCTGCGCCCGCGCCGCAGGGGGCAGCAGGGCCGCCCACAGGATGAGCAGCGCCAGCCAAGGTAGAGCCACCATCGGAAGACGTCTCGGTTTCATCGGTCTCACCCGTTCTCTTGCAAACGTCGGAACAACACGGCCAGGTAGTCGGCGATCTGGGACTCGGTGCTCAGCGCCAGGTTGTCGGCCGGGAAGCGCAGGAAGATGTAGCGGCCGTCCTGAAGGGCCTGCACCGCGCGCAGCTGGCTCTCCGGGATGACCCAGGTGTAGCCCTCCTGCACGTAGTCGGCCAGGCTGTTCACGGTCACGCCGGCCAGTCGGTTGGCCGGGTTGGTGTCCATGCGCCACTTGACCAGGGTCTCCTCGCCGGTGTAGGCCTGCACCGTGAACTCGGACTGCTGGCTGGCGCCGGCCGGGGTATAGAACCACATGCAGGCCGTCCAGCCCGGCATGACGGTGTCCATCAGGCTGTCGGGCTTCACGCCGATCATACGCTGTAGCTCGTCGGCAGGCACGAGCTCGTCGCAGGGGATGGTCAATGCGGCGGACGCGGCGGTGGGTTGATCGGCTGCCGCCGCCGTCGGCTCGGCGACGGCGGTGGGCGTCGGTGGGATGGCTGTGGGCGTCGGCCCGGCCTGCGCTGCCGGTTGACCGCCGCCGCACGCGGCCAGGGCTGGCGTCAGAACGAGGAAGGCGAACAGAAGCAGGGCGGCAAGGCGGGTAAGTGGCATGGGGCACCTCCGAAAGTTGGCGTGTGTCAGCGCCGGCTGTCATCCTTCCGGCATTGCGTTCTCGTCCGTGGGCGGCTCTGCGCCGATGCCCGGCGCGTAGGCGGCGATGAAGGCCTCGGCCTGGGCCAGGGTCACAAAGCGGCGAGCGGCGCGGTCGGGCAGATGGATGATCTCTCCACGCCAGGCTGCGCTGCCCGCCTCACGCCACAGGCGCACGACGAAGGTTTCCAGTTGCAGCGGACGATAGGGCGATGACGACATGACCCCCACTCTACACGGCCGCGCTTACAGAAGTGCTTACAAACAGAGATGCCAACTTTCCGAAAGTTGGCATCTCTTTCGTGCCCCGTCCCGCTTCTCAAGTGTTAGCAGGTCGTCCGTGGCCATTTGACGACGCCCACTAGTGGCCGTATACTGTGGTCATCTCACCTGGTTATCCCAAGAGGTCGAAAACGATGTTGAAAGTGTCTATCGCGGAAGCCAAGAGCGGTCTTTCCAATCTGCTCAAGCATGCCCGCAGCGGCCCGGTGATTGTCACCCGCCGCGGGCAGCCTGATGCCGTGATCCTGCCCTACGAGGAATACGAGCGCTTGCAGCGGCTTCGGGCCTATGCCGGCATGGTACGCCTGGCGCGCGAGCTGCACGAGGCTGGGGTCACGGCCACCGAGCTCTATGAAGAGTCCCGCAGGGAGCTGGAGGAGCGGCCGTGATCATAGACGCCAGCGTGGTGCTCAAAGGCTTCTTCCCTGATGAGGTGGGACACACGCATGCCCTGGCCTTGATGCGGGCCTACGCTCTGGAAGAGATCGCGCTGCTCGCCCCCACCTTGTTGCCCTACGAAGTGACGAACGCGGTGTTGCGGGCGATCAAGCGTGACCGCATTGGCTTCGAAAAAGGGCAGGAAATCATCGCTGTGTTTCAAGAATTAGGCATCCCAACGGTCGCTGTCCCCTGGCAGCGAGCGCTGGCCCTGGCGCGTGCCTACGATCGCTCGGCCTACGACGGCGCCTATCTGGCCCTGGCCGAGGAGAGGAGCGACCAACTGGTCACGGCCGACCTCCGCCTGTACAACGCCGTCAAAGACCGCCTGACCTGGGTCGTGTGGATTGAGGATTATGCTCTCTGAGAGGAGGAGGCGGAGTAGTCTACAAATTGCCGCCTGACGGTTGTCGGCCGCGGTGGGAACGGCTTCTTGCTGACGCCGTCTGCTTTCACACATCATCCCCCCGCCTGATTCGCTCGTACAGCTGCGTCGTCTCCGGCGACGGCGCGGCCTTGAGGTCGGCGGCCAACAGGCCGGCCAGCTCGCGGTACTGGCGCAGCGCCTGGCTCCGCTCCCCTTGTCGTGCCAGACAGCGCATCAGCTCCCGCTGCGCCAGCTCCAGGTAAGGATCTTCGGCCAGGGCGCGGCGATAGGTTGCGGCTGCCTGGTCATACTGCCTGTCGAGCAAGCAAAGCCGGCCCAGGTCCAGCAATCCCTGCAAATAGGCCATCCGGAGCTCCTCCCGGCGAAGGATCGCCCACTCGCCAACGTCCAGGTTCGCCAGGAATCCCCCACGCCACAGCTCCGCAGCCTCTGCGAGTAGGGCGATGGCGGCTGCGCGCTGACTGGGGGTCAGCGCATCGGCATGGCCTAACGCAGCGGCCCTCTGCAGCCCGTCCTCCAGCGCAGCCACGTCGTACCAAAGCGGCAGCTCTCGATTGATCTCGTAGGCGCCGTTCGCAAAGCGGACGCGCTCGCGGTCGCCGATGGCTTGACGGATGAAGTGCAGGCTGCGATGCAGGTAGTTGCGCAGTTGCGCTGGCGAGGCGTCGGGCCACAGGTCCAGACCGATCTCTGCTTTGGTGGCTTTGGGTCGATCCAACAGATAGAAGAATAACTCGTATGCCTTGCGATAGGTCCAGGCCGACGCGGGCACCGGCTTGCCGTCCACTGTCACCAAGGTCGGCCCTAACGCGCAGGCACGTAACTCCTGCTTCGATGGCTGCGCGCTCACCTCCGCCGCTAGGGACGGCCGCTCGCCGATCACGAGGCGCACCGCCTCTTCGATGGATCCGGGCGACGCAGCTGCAGTGGCGACAGCAGCAACCTGATCGATCGTCTCTTGGATCCGATCGCGCCACGGCGGCAGCCGGGGAATGCGCAGACGGTCGCGCTCGGCCGCGGCCGCGGCTAGGAGCGCGGCGGCGGTGTCCGGTTCCGTCACGGCCAGGGCGACAGCCACGGCCTCTACCGTCTCGACCAGCGGGTGCCGGTGCCCGGTGGGTGCCAGCAGCGCGGCGGCCTCGCGGGCTTGAGCCAGGGCCGCGTGCATCTCCCCTTGGCGCGCCGTCAACAGCGCTAGCCGCGCCAGCAGTGTCCCGCGGCCGCGAACGGA
>JANWYQ010000116.1 GCA_025055015.1 Caldilineales bacterium | reverse complement strand
CCAGCGCGCCTCGTGGCCCTCCGGCGCGTCGGGCGCCTGCTCCACGATCAGCGCGTAGAGCCGGCGGGCGGCCGCGTAGTCGCCGTCGTCGTGGTGTTGCCGCGCCTCGGCCAACAGGTCGCCCAGGGCCGGCAGCGGCGTAGGCGTCGGCGAGGGAGGCAGCGTCGGCGTCGGGGAGGGCGTTGCCGTCGGCGCAGGAGAGGGCGTCGGCGTTGGGCCGGCGCTCAGGGCCTGCGGCGGCGATCCGCGGGCGGCGTCGAGGGACGTCGCCGGGGCTGGGGCGACCGCCATCGTCGTTGGCATCGGCTCGGCCACGGGGGTGGGGCTGGGATCGCCGCTCGAGCAGGCGGCCACGGCAGCCGCCAGCAACATCAGCATGGCTAGCCCGAGGGCGGGCCGGGCGTTGACCACCGCTGAGCGGCACAGCGGCCGCCGGGGGAGTGGAGGAGGAGGACGCATGGCCGCATCATAGCTGCGGGAGCACCGAAAGTCAAGCCATCGGCCCGCCGCGGCGCAGGCGGTCGCCGGCCTGCGCCGCGCAACTTGTGGCCCGTTGCGAGTTGTGGTAAGCTTGGCGCCGACACCCCCCAAGCGCTTCCGCGCGATGCACGTCGCTTGCCCAAAGGAACCCCCTATGCGCGCCTCATCGTTTTCCTTGCTCCTTGCCGGTTACTACCGTGAGTTCCACGTGTCGCGCGCCGCGCGCGATCGCTACGGCTTCGACGACAGCCTGTTCTCGGTGCGCGGTACCCTGGTGCTGCCCAACTTCCGGGCAGCCCGGCTGGTGGCCCAGAAGATGAACCAGAAGCGCGACCTGGTGAACTTTCCTGAACAAGCGGTGAAGGCCAGCCACATCAACGCCATGGCCCTGATCCACGAGCTGATGCATCTGATGATCGTGGCCTACCGCGAGGCGCAAAACCCCCAGTTGTGGCAAGAGGCGCTCGACCGACTCACGGTCGAGCTCAGCGAGCCCCCCGTCGAAAACACCATGGGCCGCTATGCGGACGACTTCCCGGTGGTGGCGGTCTACCGGGGCCAGATGACCCCGCGCGAGTACCTGCAGGGGTACACCGGCCCCGACTCCAACCGGGAGGTGGTGCTGGAAGAGGCCCTGCTGCTCTGGCTGATGAACAACAACCCCGCTGCCTCCCCCTACGTCGAGCTTTTCGACGACATCAACCTGGAGCGCGAGACGGCCTATCGCCAGGTGATCGAGGAGCTGCGGGAGTTCCTGGGCAGCCAGCCCAGCTTCGGGCCCGGCGGCCAGAGCCTGTTCGACGTGCTGGAGGCGCCCATCAAGGCGGCGCCCTACTCCCTCACCGCCCAGCTGGAGTACATCCGCCGCCACTGGGCGCCCTACCTGGGCCGCCACCTCTATCGCCTGTTGGCCGGCCTGGACTTCATCGCGGAGGAGGAGAAGCCGGTCTTCTTCGGGCCTGGTCCCACCCTGACGCCTGACTTCGCCCACCTGGAAGCGGAGCCGGAGCGCTTCAGCCCTGACCTGGACTGGATGCCCAAGGTGGTGATGATCGCCAAGAACACCTACGTCTGGCTGGACCAGCTCTCCAAGAAGTACGGCCGCCACATCTACCGGCTGGACCAAATCCCGGACGAGGAGCTGGACCAGCTCGCCCGCTGGGGGTTCACCGGCCTGTGGCTGATCGGCCTGTGGGAGCGCAGTCGCGCCTCGCAGCGCATCAAGCAGCTGATGGGCAACCCGGAGGCGGTGGCCTCGGCCTACTCCCTCTACGACTACCAGATCGCGGCCGACCTGGGAGGCTACGAGGCGTACCAGAACCTGCGCGAGCGCGCTTGGCGCCGGGGCATTCGCCTGGCCAGCGACATGGTGCCCAACCACGTGGGCATTGACGGCAAGTGGGTCTACGAGCACCCCGACTGGTTCATCTACGTGCGCCAGAGCCCCTACCCCTGGTACACCTTCGACGGGCCGGAGCTCTCGTCGGACGACCGCTACAGCATCAAGATCGAGGACCGCTACTACAACCGCACCGACGCGGCGGTGGTCTTCATGCGACGGGACAAGTGGACCGGCGACGTGCGCTTCATCTACCACGGCAACGACGGCACCAGCATGCCGTGGAACGACACCGCACAGCTCAACTACCTCAACCCCGAGGTGCGGGAGGCGGTCATCCAGACCATCCTGCACGTGGCGCGCATGTTCCCCATCATCCGCTTCGACGCCGCCATGACCCTGGCCAAGCGCCACTACCAGCGGCTGTGGTTCCCGGAGCCGGGCAGCGGCGGCGACATCCCCACCCGCGCCGAGTTCGCCATGACCAAGGCCGAGTTCGACGCAGCCATGCCCAACGAGTTCTGGCGCGAGGTGGTGGACCGGGTGCAGGCCGAGGTGCCCGACACCCTGCTGCTGGCCGAGGCCTTCTGGCTGATGGAGGGCTACTTTGTGCGCACGCTGGGCATGCACCGGGTGTACAACAGCGCGTTCATGAACATGCTCAAGATGGAGGAGAACGCCAAGTACCGCTCGGTGATCAAGAACACGGTGGAGTTCGACCCGGAGATCCTCAAGCGCTACGTCAACTTCATGAACAACCCGGACGAGGACACCGCAGTGGCCCAGTTCGGCAAGGACGACAAGTACTTCGGCGTGTGCACCATGCTGGCCACCATGCCCGGCCTGCCCATGTTCGGCCACGGCCAGGTGGAGGGCTTCACCGAGAAGTACGGCATGGAGTACCGCCGGGCCTACTACGACGAAAAGCCGGACGAGTGGCTGGTGCGCCGCCACGAGCGGGAGATCTTCCCTCTGCTGCACAAGCGCTACCTCTTCGCCGAGGTGGCCAACTTCCGCCTGTACGACTTCTTCAGCCCCGACGGCACCGTCAACGAGAACGTCTTTGCCTACTCCAACCGCTCCGGCGACGAGCGTGCCCTGGTGGTCTATCACAACAAGTGGGCCGAGGCCCGCGGCTGGATCCGCACCTCTGCTGCCTACGCGGTCAAGGAGCCGGACGGCAGCAAGCGGCTGGAGCAGTGTACCCTGGCCGAGGGGCTGGGCTTGCCCAACGATCCCAGCGCCTACGTGATCTTCCGCGACGTAGCCTCCAACCTGGAGTACCTGCGCAGCTGCGCGCAGCTCCACGCCGAGGGCATGTACATCGAGCTGGGCGCCTTCAAGTACCACGTCTTCCTGGACTTCCGCATCGTCCACGAGAACGAGTGGGGCCAGTACGGCCAGCTGATGGGCTACCTGCAGGGCCGCGGGGTGCCCAGTGTCGAGGAAGCCATGAAGGAGGTCTTCCTGCAGCCCATCCACACGGCGTTCAAGGCGCTGGTGAACGCGGGCATGCTGCAGCGGCTGGCTGACGCCGCGCTGCGCCAGCCCGACGACACCGTGGACGAGGGCCTGTTGGACGAGGTGGAGGAGATGGTCCGGCAGCTGGCCCAGGCTGTTCAGGGCTATGTCGGCGCGCAGGCCGAGGGCCTGACGGCCGACGCCCTGGCCGTCGAGCTGCGGCAGGAGCTGGCCACCCTCTGGCAGCTGCCGACCCTGGCCGACCGGCTGGAGCTGGCTGCCGACGGAGGGGCTGCGGTTGCGCTGCGCGCGGCCCTGCGGGACGAGCCGGCGACCTGGGGCGTGGCCTTCGGCTGGCTCTTCACCCACGGCCTGGGCAAGGTGGTCAGCGCCGACGACTACGTCGCCATCAGCCGCGCCTGGCTGGACGAGTGGCTGCTGAGCCGCCTGACCGCCGCCGCGCTGCGCGAGTGGGGGCTCAGCGAGCCGGCCGCGGCCCGAGCCGTGGCGGCGGTGAAGGTGTTGGTGGAGCACCAGCGCTGGACTGACCTGCTGGCCGAGGCGACGCAGCCGGCCCACGCCCTACTGAAGGCTCTGCTGGCCGACCCGGCGGTACAGCAGTTCCTGCAGGTGAACCGCTACCAGGGCGTGCTGTGGTTCAACAAGGAGAGCTTCGAGGAGCTGGCCGGCTGGCTGGCGGCGTTGGCTGCCGTGCAGAGCCTGGCCACCCAGCCCGAGGAGGCGCTGGCGTCGGACCTGGCCCAACCCTTGGCCACGGTGGCCGCCCTGCTAGAGGCGGAACAGGCCTCCGGCTACCGCGTCGACCGGCTGTTGGCTGCCGCTCAGGCTGCTCCGGCCGCAGCGCCGAGCTTACGACCGTGAACAACTGGAACGGAACCCTTCCCCACTCCGACGAGAAGCCGGTGGGCGCTAGCCTAGGCTGGCAACGGCTGGCCACGGCGCGGCCCTACCAGAGCCGCTGGCACAACCTGCGCCAGGACCATGTGCGGCTGCCCACCGGCGAGGAGATCGTCTACACCTACCAGGAGCACCCCGGCTTCGTCACGGTGCTGCCCGTCACCGACGACGGCCGGGTGGTGATGGTGCGCACCTATCGCTACCCCGTGGACGACTGGTGCTGGGAGCTGCCGGCCGGCGGCCTGGGGGACAAGCCCGGCGTTTCGCCCGCCGAGGTGGCCCTGCAAGAGCTGCAGGAGGAGACCGGCGGCCGGTGCCGAGAGCTGCGGGAGATCGGCTGGTTCTACGCTATGAACGGCACCAGCAGCGCGCGCTGCGTCCTCTTCCTGGCTACCGGCGTGGACCTCAGCGGCTCGCCGAGCCTGGAGAGCACGGAGCTCAGCGAGGTGCACCTGGTGCCCATCGAGCAGGCGCTGCAGATGGCCCGGGACGGCCGCATCACCGACGGCGACAGCGCGCTGGCCCTGCTGCGCTGCGAGCCCATCCTGCGCGGCTTGCAGCCGGATCGTCCTCGACAGGAGAACCCGTGACCCCACCCTACGACTTCGCCGCTTACCGCTGGCCCGACGAGCGGGGCCGCTTTGGTCCCTACGGCGGCCGCTTCGTGCCCGAGACGCTGATGCCGGCCCTGGAGGAGCTGGAGAGCGCCTACTTGACCGCGGTCAACGACCCCACCTTCCAGGCGGAGCTGGGCCGCCTACAGCGCACCTACGTGGGCCGCCCCACGCCCCTCACCCACGCCCGCCGGCTCAGCCAGCACCTGGGCGGCGCGCAGATCTACCTCAAGCGGGAGGACCTGGCCCACAGCGGCGCGCACAAGATCAACAACGCGCTGGGCCAGGCGCTGCTGGTGCGGCGCATGGGCAAGGGCCGCATCGTGGCCGAGACGGGCGCCGGCCAGCACGGCGTGGCCACGGCCACCGCGGCCGCGCTGCTGGGCCTGGAGTGCGTGGTCTACATGGGCACCGTGGACATGGCCCGCCAGGCGCCCAACGTCTTCCGCATGCGCCTGCTGGGCGCCGAGGTGCGAGGGGTGGACAGCGGCAGCCGGACGCTGAAGGACGCCATCAACGAGGCCATCCGCGACTGGGTGACCAATGTGCGCACCACCCACTACCTGCTGGGATCGGCGCTGGGCCCCCATCCCTACCCCACCATCGTGCGGGACTTCCAGAGCGTCATCGGGCGAGAGGCGCGGGCGCAGATGTTGGACCGGGACGCAGGCGGCCCCGGCCGCCTGCCCGACGCAGTGGTGGCCTGCGTGGGCGGCGGCAGCAACGCCATCGGCATCTTCTACCCCTTCCTGGCCGACGCCGGGGTGCGCCTGATCGGCGTGGAGGCGGGGGGCCGCGGGATCGCCAGCGGCGAGCACGCAGCGCGCTTCGCCGACCCGGTGGTGAGCCGCCTGGGCGTGCTGCAGGGCACCAAGAGCTATGTGATGCAGAACAGCGACGGCCAGATCGCCCTCACCCACTCGGTCAGCGCGGGGTTGGACTACGCCTCCGTAGGGCCGGAGCACGCCTGGCTGCGGGACCTGGGCCGCACCGAGTACACCTACGCCACCGACGACGAGGCCCTGGAGGCCTTCGGCCTGCTGTGCCGCCTGGAGGGGATCATCCCGGCGCTGGAGAGCGCGCACGCGGTGGCCGAGGTGGTGAAGCTGGCCCCGCGGCTGGGGCGGGACGCGGCCATCCTAGTGAACCTCAGCGGCCGGGGGGACAAGGACCTGGACACGGTGATGCGGGAGCTGGGGAAGGGGTGAGCCCTAGGTTGGAACGACGAAGAGAGCATGGACCAGAGTCGCATTCGCAACTTCTGCATTATCGCCCACATTGACCACGGCAAGTCCACCCTGGCCGACCGCCTGCTGCAGGTGACCGGCACCATCTCCGAGCGGGAGATGAAGGAGCAGGTGCTGGACTCCATGGACCTGGAGCGGGAGAAGGGCGTGACCATCAAGGCCTCGGCGGTGCGCATGCACTACACCGCCGCCGACGGCCACACCTACGAGATGAACCTGATTGACACGCCAGGCCACGTGGACTTCGCCTACGAGGTGAGCCGCGCCCTGGCCGCGTGCGAGGGCGCTGTGCTGGTGGTGGACGCCAGCCAGGGCATCGAGGCGCAAACCCTGGCCAACCTCTACCTGGCCATGGAGGCGGACCTGGAGATCATCCCGGTGATCAACAAGATTGACCTGCCCGCCGCCCGGCCGGACGAGGTGGCCAAGGAGCTGGAGGACCTGCTGGGGGTGCCGGCGGAGGAGATCGTGCGGGTGTCGGCCAAGGAGGGGATCAACATCCCGGCGGTGCTGGAGGCCGTGGTGCAACAGGTGCCTCCTCCGCGCGGCCAGCGCTACCAGCCCCTGCGCGCGCTGATCTTCGACAGCCACTACGACCCGTACAAGGGCGTGGTGGCCTACGTGCGGGTGGTAGACGGCGCCATCGAGCCCGGCCGGCCCCTGCGCTTGATGTCCACCGGCGCGGTCACCGATCCGCTGGAGATCGGCGCCTTCGCGCCGGGCATGAAGCCGGTGCCGCTGCTGGAGGCGGGGGAGGTGGGCTACGTGGCCACCGGCCTCAAGTCGGTGCGAGACCTGGCCGTGGGCGACACCATCACCTGGCACGACGAGCCGGCCGGCCAGCCCCTGCCCGGCTACCGGCCCATGAAGCCCATGGTCTTTGCCGGCCTCTACCCGGCGGAGAGCGACGACTACAACCTGCTGCGGGATGCGCTGGAGAAGCTGCAGCTCAACGACGCCTCGTTGGTGTTCCAGCCGGAGACCAGCCAGGCCCTGGGCTTCGGCTTCCGCTGCGGCTTCCTGGGCCTCTTCCACATGGAGATCATCCAGGAACGGCTGGAGCGGGAGTACGACCTGGACATCATCTACACCGCGCCCAGCGTGGAGTACCAGGTCACCAAGACCGACGGCACGGAGATCGTCATTGACAGCCCGGCGGAGCTGCCCCCCGCCAACGCCATCAAGGAGATCCGTGAGCCCTGGGTGCGCATCGAGGTCTTCACCCCCACCGAGTACATCGGTGCCATCATGGACCTGGTCACCCGCAAGCGGGGGGAGTTCGTCAGTCAGGAGTACCTGGACCCGCGGCGGGTGCTGCTCAAGTACCGCATGCCCCTGAGCGAGATCCTCACCGACTTCTACAACGACCTGAAGGCGCGCACGCGCGGCTACGCCAGCATGGACTACCACTTCGACGAGTATCGGCCGGCCGACATGGTGAAGCTGGACGTGCTGGTGAACGAGCAGCCGGTGGACGCCCTCAGCATCATCGTGCACCGGGACGACGCCTACCGCAAGGGGCAGAAGCTGGTCAGCAAGATGAAAGAGGTCATCCCGCGGCAGCTCTTCCTGGTGCCGGTGCAGGCCGCGGTGGGGGGCAAGGTGATCAGCCGGGCCAACGTCCAGCCCTTGCGCAAGGACGTGTTGGCCAAGTGCTACGGCGGCGACGTGACCCGCAAGCGCAAGCTGCTGGAGAAGCAGAAGAAGGGCAAGAAGCGCATGAAGATGGTGGGCTACGTCGAGATCCCCCAAGAAGCCTTCATGTCGGTGCTCAAGCTGGACGAGGAGTAAAAAAGGGGTGCCGACCCTCGAGGGTCGGCACCCCTTTTTTGGCTTCGCCGATCGTCACGGGCAGCTGGCCGGGATGTTCAGGGGGTAGGCCTGCAGCTCCTGGTCGTAGACGATGGGGATCAGAAGGCCCACGCCGGCCTGGATGTCCAGGCCGAGGGTGCCCTCGCCGTTGGGAGTGTTCAGGATCAGCTCGTTGCGGCCGGCGGGCAGCTCCAGCAGCACGCGGCCGGGGGTGTCGCCCCGCTTGGGGGGCACGTCCCACTTCAGGGTGGTGAAGGCCTTGTCGATGTGCAACGGCTCGCCGATGTGGTTCTCGATCAGCACCACCCCCATGCCCGGCTTGGGCTTGCGCAGGTACGGCGGACAGGCGCCGCCGGCCGTAGCCGGGGGCGGCGCAGCGGCGGCCACCACCAGGCTGTTCACCGCCACCTCCAGGTCCAGGAGCCGCGCGGCGATCCAGGCCTCCGCTGTTCCGGCCAGCTCCAGCTTGATCCACTGGCTGTCCGACGTGCGGCCGATGGCCTTCACCCGGTCCCCCCGGCGCAAGGTGGCGACCACCGGGTAGTTGGTGCCCGGACCGCTGCGCACGTTGGCCTGGTCGGTGTTGACGGTGGCGTTGGCGGCCGTGGCGTCGCCGCCGGTCGAGCCGACGCCGCCCGGCAGCTGGCCGGTCACCTCGAAGGTGTTGAAGATGCGGTCCGCCGCCTCCAGGTCGGCGTCGGTGAGGGCCAGCACGATGGTCAGCACGAAGTAGTTCCCCTGTTCAGGCGCCGCCACCACCACGAACATCACGCCCTTGGCGTTGCCGCACCCGGTGTAGAGGTCAAAGCGGCCGGTGTAGAGGGGGTCGTTGTAGTCTTGGCGCCCCTCGTAGGTCTCGCAGAAGTCGCTGAAGTCGGTGCTGTCCAGGAGGGCGTCGGCGTCGAAGGCGCCACGATCCAAGTTGCCGGCGGCCAGCAGCACAAAGGGGCCGTCGTCCGCGCCAGGGGGCTGAGCCGTGAGCTGCGCGCCCAGCAGCGTGCCGTCGTCGTCCCGCCAGGGGCTGCCGTCCACCTGGCTCCACTCGGCCGGCACCTCCATGGAGAGCGTGCCGGAGTCGTCGGTGATGCGAACGTACTCGGTGTAGCCCTGCTGGGTCTCTTGCACCTCTTCCTGCCCCTCCTGGGCGAAGGAGAAGGCGCGCTCCAGCGGCCGGCCGTTGATCTGCCCGGCCCATACCTCCTGGGTGGCGAAGCGCACCACCCGCACCGCCAGGGTGACGTCGGTGCCGCGGGTGCGCAAGATGTCGCAGTAGTCGGCCATAGTGCCGTCGGTGGCCAGGTCCAGCCCCTCCAGGTTGATCAGGATGTCGCCGGCCTGGATGCCTGCCTTGTCCGCGGGCGAGCCCGACACCACCGACGCAGCCCAGATGCCGGTCAGGCCGGACTCCAGCACCACCGCCTCCGGGTTGATGCCGATGGACTCGTAGTTCTCCCCGCGGCGCAGGCGTTCGATGATGGGCCGGGCCACGTTGACGCCGATGGCGTAGTACTGCTCGCTGTCGGGGCGGCTGCGGTAGTTGACGCCCACCACCTGGCCGTCCGCGGTGACCAGCGGCCCGCCGGAGTTGCCGGGGTTGATGGTGGCGTCGTGCTCGATCACCTCGTCCAGCGAGGCCCAGTTGGTCTCGCCCGCCGCCCGCTCCTTGGACACGATGCCGCGGGTGAGGGTGAACTCCGGCTCACCCAGGGGGAAGCCGGCCGCGTAGACGTCCAGGCCCGGCCGCGCCCGCCCCTCGAACCACTGCAGGAAGGGGTAGCCGTCGCCGTCAATGTCAATCACCGCCAGGTCGGAGCACTCGGAGGTGCCCAGGATGCGCGCGTTGCGCGGGCGGCTCTCGCCGGGCACAAAGACCCGCAGCAAGGCCGCGCCGGCCACCACGTGGTTGTTGGTAACGGCGATGCCAGAGGGGTCAATGATGAAGCCGGAGCCGCGGCCAGCGCCGCTGGTGACCTGCCCCACCGGGTCCACAAAGGTGCCCTGGGCCTCGATCTGCACTACCGCGCGCTCTACCTCGTCCAGGGAGGTGATCAAGCCAGGGAGGGTTGTTGGGGTTGGGGTGGGCGGCTCAGGGGTTGGCGTGGGCGGGACGGGGGTCGGCGTGGGCGGAGACGGGGTGTCGGTGGCAGGGAGCGGAACGTTGGTCGGCGCAGGGGGGGCGCCGCCGCAGGCTGCTAACACAGCGACAACGCACAACAAACACAGCCAAATTCGCTTGCGCATAATGTCCTCCGTCAGCGTACTGCCGGGCCTTAAACAAGAAGCAAACAGAGCGCTGAAGGTCGAGGCTGTTTTTCGGCCGACCCTCGGCCAGAGCCTCCACGCCTCAATGTGCGCGCGCTTTTGTCCAAAGTCCGGTTGTCCAGAGTCCAAAAGAAACAACGCCGAAGGCGTCCGGAAGTTTCACTCTGTAACACCGCTGCTGGCCGTTGGGCCACCAAGCCGGCCTTTGCCCGGTGCATCCGCGCTCCGCCGCGCCGATTAGCCAAGGGCCGGCGTCGGTTCCGAACGCTTTCAACGTCGGAACCACCAGGGACCTGCCAGGTACAACACCTAGCAGCCTGGGACCGTGCTATTATGGTACAAAACCGGTCGGCCGTCAAGAAGACTTTCTACCTATTCGGGGCGATTGGCAAGGCGCTTGGAATATCTTGCGTACAAAACCGGTCGGCCGTCAAGGCGAATTATCTACCCAAAACGACGGCCGCGGCGTTGACCGTGGGTCGCGTCCGTGCTAGAATGGCCTCAGAACCGACGCTGCCCTTGAGGTCCTAGGCTCCTGCAACGCTCGCCCTCGTTGGCCAGACCTCTCGGGCGTTGTTCCCTGTGGGGATCAGGAGGCACCATGTCTGTCAAACGCCTTGACGACTGTCTGTCGGTGCGCGAGGGGACGCTGTATGTCGAGGAGTGCGCCGCCCTCGACCTGCTGCGGGAGTTCGGCTCGCCGCTCTTCGTCTTCTC
>JANWYQ010000047.1 GCA_025055015.1 Caldilineales bacterium | reverse complement strand
ATGAGGTGGTGCAGTGCCGCTATGAGCGGGATACCAACCGCGACGGCCGGATAGACCCGAACGACGCCTGCACGGCCGTCGGCGGGACGGTCGGCACGCTGCGGCCGGTGAACCTGGCTCAACCGCTGATCACGGCCGCGGCCGGCGCGGTGGCCCCAGAGCCGACGCCAGCGCCGCCGCCTAAGCCGACGCGCAAGGCGCCGACGGTCAAAGCCGCCGTGAGCCGGCTCATCTTCGCGCCCGCACTCGACGACTACGACCAGCCGGCCACCGTGGTCGAGTCGCTGCCGTCCGGCGCCGAGGCCATCTACCTGTTCTTCGATTTCGCCAACTTCGAGGACGGCGCCACCTGGCAACCCTTGCTGGCCATTGACGGCGAGCCCCAGGAGGACTTCTGGCCGGCCGCCCAATGGGACGGCGGTGCCCGCGGCACGGCCTACATCAGCCTGGAGGGAGACGGCGAAGCACTGTCGGACGGCGCCTACGAGTTCACCATCACCTATGAGGGCGTTCAGCTTGGCTCGGCCACCATCGAGGTCGGCGGCCGGGCGGAGAAGCGTCCCTCCTTTGCCTACATCGTCTTCGCGGCCGGCGGCGAGGAGGGCTATCTCCTGCCGGGCGGCATCACCGAGATCGAAGCCACCTTCGAGTACGCCAACATGACCCGCACCACCCGCTGGTCCTACATCGGCTACTACGAGGGCGAGGAGATCGCTCGGGAAGAGGGCCGGCCCTTCACGCGCGCGTCCGGCACCGCCACCCTGCCCTTGAGCAGCGAGACGGCCTTGGAGCCGGGGGTCTATCGCCTGGAGCTGTACATCGAGGACCGCCTGGCGGCCACGGCCGACTGCCTGGTGGGCGAAGCAGGCGCCGCTGGCGGCGAGTTCTTCGGGCCCATCGTCTTCGCTGAGGACATAGACCGGAATGGCAACCCGGTGCAGCCGGGCACGACCTTTGACAGCGGACTCAACAAGCTCTACGGCATCTTCGCCTATCAGGGCATGCAGGATGGCTGGGAGTGGGGCTGGCAGTGGACGGTGAACGGCGAGTTGCTGCCCCTGCGAACGCGCACCTGGGAGGACGGCGAAAGCGGCATCAACACCATCCAGATCTACACCAGCCGGGGCAGCCTGCCCGACGGCGAGTATCAGCTCGACCTCTACCTGAAAGGCGAGCTGGTGCAAAGCGGGACGTGCACCATCGGCGGCCGGGCGCCGACGCGGCCAAGCCCCGCGCCCAAACGGCCGACCGGACGTGAAGGCGTGGAGGTGTACGGCGTTATCGTGGACGCGGACACCGGCCGCGGCATTCCCGAGGCGTATTACGTGGTGCTGAAGCCGGGCGTGACCGTGCGCGAGTTCGAGGGCCGCGAGGATCAGGTGTACACCATGGCCAAGACCGATCGCCAGGGCAACTTCCGGCTGGCCGACCCCCTGGTTCGCGGAGAGACGTACAGCATGATCGTGGCCGCCGAAGGCTACCGGCCCATCGCCGAGGACGACGTGTACATCAGCGAGGATCTGCAATCGCCGCTGGAGCTGACGATCGAGCTCCGGCGGGCGCGCTGAGGAAGAAGCCATGCCGGGCGTCCTGTCACGACGCCCGGCATGGCCTTCGAGGAGGTAGGCCGATGGTTCTCTCCAACCGATTACGACCGATGGAACTTGTGCTCGTTGTGGTCTGCTTGAGCTTGGGGCTTCTGGCCTGCGGGTCCCGACCGGCCCCTGCGCAACCGGCGGCGCCGCAGCCGCCGCCGCAGCCCCAGGCCCCGATGGCGCCGCAGGCTCAGCCGGCTCCACCGCAACAGCCCCAGGCTCAGCCGGCATGGCCGCAACAGGCCGCGCCTGCCGCCATCCATCTCGTCGGCATCTGGGAGGCTCAGACCCCAACCGAATACGGGGTCGTGTTCAGCCAGATGATCCTGCAACCCAACGGCAGCTACTCCTACCAGGTCGTCCTGGGCGACCTGATGACCTGGGAGACCGGTTTCTACGAGGTGGGGCCGAGCTACATCCACTTCTCGCTGCAGAACTACGGGCCTACGACCTACAAGGGAACCGAGCTTTCCCGGCCCATGAGCTGGACCGTGTTCTACACCGTGGTGGACGAAAACACCATGGTCTGGGAAGACGCGGTGCTCGGCAACCGGTGGACCGTCCATCGCCGGAGGTGAGGTCGTGGCGCAGGGCGTTGTCTTCCGCTTACCGAGGAGGAACGTCGTGAGCACAACGAAAGCCCGCCTCCTGTTCGGCTTGGCGCTGCTGTGGGCCTGTCTGGCCGCCGTTCCGTTTTCCCAAGCCCTCGACCGCCCTACGGCCCAGCGGGTGATGCGGTCGGTGGTGCAGCTCGTCGCCGTGGACGAGAAGCCCTCGGGCTTGGTCGTTCCTCTGTGGGGCGGCTCCGGCACCATCCTCACCGCCAACGGCCTGATCCTGACGAACTGCCATGTGGCGCTGCCCAGGGCCATGTGGGACGACCCTGAGTTCGATTACGACCTGATGGTTGTCTCGCTGACGATCCGATCCGACGAGCCTCCGCGACCGACCTACCTGGCCGAGGTCGTGCAATACGACCCCCATTTGGACCTGGCTGTGATCCAGGTCGCCCGGATGCTGGACGGCAGCCCGGTGGATCGGGAGCAGCTCGACCTGCCGGCCTTGCCCCAGGGCAATTCCGACGACCTGGACCTGGGCGACCGCCTGTACATCTTCGGCTATCCCGGCATCGGCGGCGAGACCATCACCTTCACCAGCGGCAACGTCAGCGGCTTCACGCGCGAACAGGGGGTGGAAGGCCGGGCCTGGATCAAGACCGACGCCACGGTGGCCGGCGGCAACAGCGGCGGCACGGCCGTCAACGAGCAAGGCGAGCTGGTGGGCATCCCCACCCAAAGCGGCGCCGGCGGCGATGGCCAGTACGTGGACTGCCGCCGGCTGGCCGACACCAACGACGACGGCCGCATTGACGAGAACGACTCGTGTATCCCGGTGGGCGGTTTCATCAACGCGCTGCGGCCGGTGAACCTGGCCAAACCCCTGGTCGAGGCCGCCCGGCAGGGTCTCGTGCGGCTTCCGGCGCCATCTCCCGTCCCTCCGGATCGGCAGCCCCAACCGTCGTCGGCCTCGTTCGGGCCTATTACCTTCGCCGAGGGCGTGGACCGCAAGGGGGAGCCGGTGCGACCGGGCACGGCCTTTCGCAGCGGGCTGGACGAGCTCTACGCGGTCTTCGCTTACGAGGGCATGGCGAACGGCCTGGAATGGGGCTGGCAGTGGACGGTCAACGGACGCTCCTTGCCGCTGCAGCGGCAGCGCTGGGATGCCGGCGCCCAGGGCCGCAGCTGGATCCAGCTCTACAGCAACCGCGGCGCGCTGCCCGACGGCGACTACCGGCTCGACTTGCTGCTGGCAGGCGAAACCGTCCGCAGCGGGGCCTGCACCATCGGCCCTGCGCCGGCCGAACCACCCACGCCCCCCGAACCCGCGGCCGAGGGGGTGGAGGTCTACGGCCGTATCACCGACGCCGAGACGAACAAAGGCATCGCCGGCGCCGTGTTCATCGTGCTACAGCCGGGGATCACCGTGGACGCGTTTCGCTGGACGCAGGAGGAGGTCTACGCCCGGGCCGAGAGCGACCGTCGTGGCTATTTCGAGCTGCCGGCGCCGCTCCGCCGCGGGGAAACCTACAGCTGGATCGTCGCCGCCCGCGGCTACAAGCCCATCCTGGAGGACGGCATCGCCATCGGCGCCGAGGTCGAGTCGCCCTACGAGCTGAACATGGCGCTGCCGCGCAGCCGCTAGCGGCGGACGGCGTAGCGCAAAGGACCGAGTCGTGCTACAATGGCGGTGTATGTGGCGCAAGTTGGCAACCGGCGCTACAGGAGGCCGTTCATGCCCGATTTGGTTGGAGAGAAACTGGGTCGCTACGAGATCACCGCTCGCGTGGCCGATAGCGCCCTGGCCGAGGTGTACCGGGCCTACAGCCCGGCCCTGGGCCGCGAGGTGGCCGTGAAGGTCTACCGGCCCCACCTGGCCGCGGACCCGACCCTGGCGGAGCGCCTGCGCAGCGAAGCCCGGCGGGTGGCCGCCTTGCGCCATCCCCACATCGCGCCGGTCTACGACTGCGATGTGGCCGCCGTGGCCGGCCAGCCGCTGCTCTACGTGGTGGGCGAGTTCGCCGAGGGCGCTACCCTGAAGGAGCGGCTGGCCGCGCTCAAGGTCGAGGGTCGCACCATGCCCCTGGCGGAGGCGGCCGCGCTGGTGCGGGCCATCGCCGCCGCGCTGGACTACGCCCACGGCCGCGGGGTGATCCACGGCGGGCTGAAGCCGTCCAACGTGCTCTTCGGCGCCGAGGGGGAGCCGATGGTGGCCGACTTCGGCGTGGCGCGCGTCGTCGCCGCGTCCCTCCAGGCCCTGCCGACCGACCCCGCCGGTGCGCCGGCCTACATGGCCTCCGAGCAGATCCGGGGCGACCCCCTGGACGGCCGCGCCGACGTGTACGCGCTGGGGGTCATCCTCTACGAGCTGTGCACCAACACCCTGCCCTTCACCGCCGACACGGCCACCGGCGTGCTCATGCGCCACCTCACCGAGCCGCCGCCCCCGCCTACGCGAGCCAACCCTAGCCTGCCGCCAGCGGTCGAGGGGGTCATCCTGAAGGCGCTGAGCAAGGCCCCGGCCGACCGCTACGCCAAAGCCGGGGAGCTGGCCGCTGCGCTGGACGCAGCCCTGAGCGGCGTCTCCGTGTCCGCCGAGGTCTCGGCGCCGGCCGCGCCGCCGGCTCGCAAAGGAGAGGGGGAGGCTCAAGCGCCGTCGGCCGCGGTCGCCGAAAAAGGGGAGAAGGGCGGCCGGGAGGGCGTCCGCAGCCTCCTGCTCGGCCTGATGGCCCTCTTCACCGCGGCCGTGAGCCTGATCGAGAAGTCGTTGAAGGCGGTGGACATCCTGCGCAACCCCCTCATCGGCTTCATCGTGGTGGCCCTGGCCGTGGTGGC
>JANWYQ010000042.1 GCA_025055015.1 Caldilineales bacterium | reverse complement strand
GCCCGGCGCAGCTTGCTGACCGGTCTCTTCTCTGGCATTCAGGCCAAGCACCCAGATGTGGTATCCCTCTGTAGACCGCGGGGACTGAGCGATGGGGAAGTTCTCCCGAATAAACTCGCCCATTTCCCTGAAATAGGGCGTGTAGAAGTTGGTGCCCGCATAGCGCGGATCTTGCTGCCACCCCTCTCGATAGGGCGCCCCGTCGGTTAGAATGATGATACCGCGTGTACGGGCTCCACCGGACACTGTCGAAGCAGAGTCGAACACCTGCTTCACAAGTCGGAGACCCTCCAATACATCAGTGTTAACCATGTTCTTGGCCACAACCTTTTGTTCAAGTTCTTTGTACCTGTCGTTCCACTCGATTTCATCTACAGAGCGCAATGGCACAAGCTCGAGATCTATCTCAGCGCCGGTACCGAAGCTCACCACTCCTACTCGGTGGATTGCCTCTCGACGCGAATAGAGGTTGTCAATGCCAAGGTACTGAAGCACCCACTTGATTGCATTGGCTCTCTGCGAGTACGGATCGTTCACCCGCATGCTTCCGCTTTGATCTACCAGGAATACCAAGTCAATCCCACCGTACGGAGGAGTGGTTGAGATGTCCCGCTGCGTTTCTTGCTGGGCTTTGATCGGTGAGGACAACCCCAAAACGTATGACGCGAGCAGAAAGAACACCACAGCGACGCGCACAAGTGTGTGGCGCCGAATGTAACCCAATCTCTGACCCGTAGCGATCGGAAACATAGGACTCGAACCTCAAGAAAACGTTGCTGATGCAACGGTTTGGACTGCTTCCTCGACGGCCTTCCCGCAATTCAGCGCTGCGTCACCATCCTAACTCTCGGCCCATCCACTTAGCCTGCACAACCATCACGTCTCATCGCCCCAAAACCCAATTGTATGTTTCCTCACACAGAGACGGCCAACAGTATACACAAAAGCCTGCAAAACCGCAAGATCATCTCTGAGGTCTCTGGTTCGCTAGCGGGCGTCAACTGGTGGGGCCGGCGCTGCGGGCAAGCACTTGCGACGGATCGGGGCTCTCCGGCTCCGCATCCACCTGCCTCGACCGTGAGCAGCCCCCCACCGAGGGGTCGAGCGCCGATCGCGAATACCAAGACTTGCGCCTGTCTGTGCTATAATGCAATGTGCTCTAGGCGATGACGTAGTACAGCCCACCGACCGTCATAGTCCAAAGCTGGACCCGACGTTGCGTCGTAGTTTTTGCCACATCATAGCACGTTTTTCTTCACCTGATCTATCCCATCTCTCTCCAAACTCTCTCGCTCGACTCTCCCACACTCTCCCGATTTCCTTCTTCGCTCTATCCGCCTGAGCTGTGGCGGATTGGCCGTGCATCGTCGCTTCGCCTCCCATGCCTCCCAACGTCGAAAACCCGGTCCACCGGGCTCTCAGCCTTTGGCGCAAGGACGCCACGGCCGGCAGCCCCCTGGCCCACCTGCGCATCGTCCAACAGGCGCTGGCCGGCGGCGCAGCCGACCTGCGCCAGGCTACCAACCAGGTGCTCCACGATGCGCTGGACGCCCTGGAGGCCGAGATGCCCACGCACGCCTACCTGCTGCGCGAGCATTTCGTCAAGGGCCGGCCGATCTTTGCCGTCGCCAACGAGATGAACATCTCCGAGGGGGTGTTCTACAAGTGGCAGCGCAAAGCCATCGAGCGCTTGACCGCCATCGTTGAGCACAGGGAGCGAGCCGCAGCTGCCGACCTGGCCATGAGCCTGGCCCTGCGCCTGCCGGCGCCGCCCTACACCTACCTCATCGGCGTAGAGCCCCACCTGGAGCGGCTCGGCGCCGTGCTGCGCACCAAGGACGCGCCTCGCCTGGTGGCCATCCAGGGCATCGGCGGCATCGGCAAGACCAGCCTGGCCTACCGGCTGGCCGTCCAGCTCGTCTTGGAGGAACGGACCTTTGCCGAGGTGGCCTGGGTCAGCGCACAGCAGCAGAGCTTCCACCTGGCCGGCCTCATCCGCGAGGTCCCGGAGCCGGCCCTAAACGCCGCCGACCTAGTGGAGGCGTTGGCGAGGCAGCTCCTGCCGGCCGACGCTGTGCCCACACCCTTCCTGCCGGACCGCGCCCTGCCCTTGCTGCAAGCCCGGCTGGCCACCGCGCCCAGCCTGGTGGTGGTAGACAACCTGGAGACCCTGCCCGACGTAGACGCGTTGCTGCCCATCCTGCGCCGTCTGGCCGGACCTTCCCGCTTCCTCATCACCTCCCGCTACGCCCTCAGCCACGAGCCGGACGTGTACGCCTTCACGGTGCCCGAGCTCGGCGAGGCCGATGTGCTCAGGTTGTTGCGCCGCGAGGCGGAGGTGCGCAACCTGCCCGACCTCCTGGGCGCTTCCGACGAGGACCTGCGGGCCATCTACGACACCGTGGGCGGCAACCCCCTGGCCCTCAAGCTGGTGGCCGGCCAGCTCTTCCTGCTGCCGCTGCCCCAGGTGCTGGAGGCGCTGCGCAGCGCACGCGGCCGCCGGGCCGAGGCCCTCTACCGTTACATCTACTGGACCGCGTGGCGACAGCTCGGCCCCGACGAGCGGGAGGTTCTGCTCACCATGCCCCTCTTCGGCCAGACCGGCGCCGACCTGCGGAGCATCGCCCGGGCCTGCGACGTGCAAGGCCCGCGGCTGGAGGCTGCGCTGGAGCGGCTGACCCGCCTGTCCCTGGTCAACGTCAACGGCGACCTGCAGGCGCGGCGCTACAGCATCCACCGCCTCACCGAGACCTGGCTGCTGCAGGATGTGGTGGGCTGGGAGAACGCCCCGCAGGAGGAGCTATGACCGACGAGCAGCGCCGGCTGTTGGCTAAGTTCCAGGAGAAAATTGCCCGCAACGCCCAGGGCTGGCTGGAGTTCCTGCGCAGCCATCGAGATGACCCGGCAACGCTGGACCGGGAGCTGTCTAACATCCTGAGGGCGGCACAGATGGCCTTGGCCGAGGCCGGCGCCTGGGAGGCGGGGGTAGCCCTGGTGCAGGACGCCGGGCTGCACATGGAGCGCCGGGGCCACCTGCGCGCCTGGCAGCGGCTGCTGGAGCAGGCGCTGCGCGCCTGTGCGGCAGCGGCCGACGACCGGCCTAGGCTACGGCTACAGCGGGCTGCCCTGTTGGCCCAGCTGGGCGAGATCGCGCGCACGCTGGGAGACAACGCGGCGGCGTTGGAACACCTACAAGCGGCGCTGGACCTCTACCGGTCGGCCAACGACTGGGCCGGCGTGGGCAAGACCCTGGGCCGCCTTAGCCAGGTGTACCTGGCCCAGGCTGACCTCGACGCGGCGACCACGTGCTGCGAAGAGGCGGCCGAGCTGTGCGCCGCCTTCGCGCCCGACGACCTGGGGCTGGTGTACAACAACTGGGGGCTTGTTTGCCTGGAGAGCGGGGATCTGGGCGAGGCCGCCCACCGCCTTCAGCAGGCCAGCGATGCCTTCGCCCGCACCGGCAACCGTCGCGGCCAGGCTAAGGCGCTCAACAACTTGGGCCTGGTGTACCGTCGCCTGGGACTCCTGGAGGAGGCGGTGCTCAGCCTGCAGCAGGCGATTGAGCTGTATGGGCAGGTGGGCGACGACGTGCACACGGCGCGCACGCAGGTGAACCTGGGCGTTCTGTACCACGCCCAGGGGCGCACCGAGGCGGCGCTGGACCTCCATCGCCAGGTGGAGCCGGTGTTTCGCCGTGTCGGCGACCGGCCCTACCAGGCGCGCGTGGCCAACAACGAGGGGGTGTTCCTGGCGGCCCTCGGCCGGCTGGACGAGGCGGTCCTGGCCTTCGAGCTGGCCGCCAGGCTGTATGCCGAGATCGGCGACCCCCTGGGGCAAGCTAGCGCGCTGATCAACGCAGCGGAGATGCTCCTCGACCAAGGGGTGGCTGCCGACGCCGGGGAACGGCTCCGTCGGGCCGGCGAGATCCTGAACACCCTCCAGGCTCCGCCCGACTGGCTCCGCAGCTCCTGGGAGAAGCAGCGGGCGCGGTGGCGCAACATCTCCGGCCTTGGCTGAACTTGTCGAAGTCAACGCCCCCCAACGCCGCCCCGCCGCCTTTGACAAGCGCAGGCAGCGGCCGCCGACGGCGCAACTGGCTCGCTGTAGCCCGGCGACAGGGCTGACCGCCCCGGTCGGCCATCGCCGCAGAGGCGCTGGCGCCTTGCGGAAGCCCGGGACGGCCAGCCCGCGCAGGTGGCTTTAATCGCCGCAGTGGCCCCCTACGTGGCAGTCCGGGTTGGGAACGATGGTGGAGACCACCGGGCTGCTGCCCGAGGCGGCCGCGCTGCGGCCGGCGGCAGAGACGACCGGCGCGGTCGAGAACAGCACGACCAGCGCCGCCAGGACGACAAGCAGACGCTCCTTCATGGCTCAGCTCTCCTCTCGTGCTTGAGCGA
>JANWYQ010000217.1 GCA_025055015.1 Caldilineales bacterium | reverse complement strand
CTCCTCCGACAGCGCCAGCACATTGCGGCCGTAGAGGGTGAAGAAGGTCTCCACGGCGTTGATGCCGAAGGTGTACAGGAAGATGGCCACCAGCAGCAGCGGCACCCCTCGCCAGTTCTCCGCCAGCACATCCTTGAGCATCAGTAGCGAGTTGGACGGCGGGCTCTCCCCCTCCTGCTCCGGCTGCACCGCGTAGCGCTGCCTTAGCCAGGGCATCGCTACGCTCAACAGACCGGTGGTGATCAGCAGCAAGATCCCCGCCACTGCGAACGGCCCCGCCCGGTTGAGGCGATACAGCCAGCCCAGCCCAACGGTGGCGATCATGATGCCTATGCCGCCGAACACGTTGATGATGCCGTTGGCCGTGCTGCGTCGGTCCGGCGGGATCAGGTCGGGCAGCAGGGCGAACAGCGGCACCCGCATGGCCGCCATCGCCACCAGCATCACCATTACCACCCCAACGAAGGTAGCCAGGCCGTCCAAGTGTTGGTGCACCAGCGGGATCAAAGCGAAGCCCACCGCCGCCACCGGCGCGCTGACCACGATGAACGGCAGCCGCTTGCCCCAACGGCTGCGCAGGCGGTCGCTGCGCGCGCCGATCCAGGGCTGGATCAGCAGCGCCGTCAGGTTGTCCAGCATCATCACCGCGCCGATCGCTGTGGCGCGTAGGCCGTAGTCCACCTGCAGCAACACCGGCACGTAGGCGCTGTACAGCGTCCACATGGTGGTGATGGCCATGTAGCACAGGCCGATGAAGATCGCCGGCGCGTACTGGTCGCGGCCGACGTCCTGAGCCAGGCGCAGACGCTGTCGAAGGGAGGAGGGGGTGTCGGAGCGCAGCCACATCGGCGGGGACCTCAGCGTCAGTGTAACACGGGAGATGCTAACAACAAAAACCCTCGGCCCCGGCGAAGGGCGCGACCTCTTCTGGCGCAGTGCCGCCGATAGGACGCTTGGTTACCGAGCAGTGCGAGGCTGCGGGGCCGCCAGCTTGACAAGCCATCCGCCCCTGTGATATAAGGCGTGAGCACTTGTGACATTTCACAAGAGGGGCCTGTAGCCATGATCCCTGCCGACCGCGCCCAACGCATCCTGGAACTGCTGGCCCAAGAGGGCAGCGTGCGCGTCGCCGACCTTAGCCAACGGCTCGGCGTGTCGGCGATGACCATCCATCGCGACCTGGACGAGCTGGAACAGCGCGGTCAGCTGCGCAAGGTGCGCGGAGGCGCAGTGCCCGTTGTGCCCGCCGGCGGAGACGAGGAGCGCTGCCTGGTGTGCGGCATGCGGCCTCGCCGGCGTCACCAGGTGCTCCTGCGCTTCGCCGATGGCTCCGAGCGCCGGGCGTGCTGTCCTCACTGCGGGCTGCTGGCCATAGCCCACAACTACCGCCAGATCAGCAACGCCTTGGTCACCGATTTTCTGTACGAGCGGCCCATCGGCGCGCGGCAGGCCACCTACGTCGTGGCGCCTCAGGTCTCCATCTGCTGCTCGCCAACGGTGCTGGCCTTCGAACAGCGCAGTGACGCAGAGCGGTTTCAGGCCGGCTTCGGCGGCCGGGTGGAGACCATCGAAGGCGCGATGCGCTTCCTGGAGGCCATGACGCGCGTCGATCTGCGGTAGAGGTGCGCCCAAGGCTTGCAGGTTCGTTGGCCCGTTGTCCAAATCCCCCGTGCTCACGAAAGGAACCTCGCGTATGTGGAAGTCTCCGAGACCTGTTTTCGTCCTGCTCACTATCCTCCTGGTTGTGTTCGCCCTGGCTGGCTGCGGCCCGGCCGGCAGCGGCAGCGCCTCCATCAGCGCCGAGAACGTCTGGGCTCGCGCGGCGAAGATGAGCGGCGAGGCCATGGGTGGCATGCAGCACGGCCACGGCGCGGAGAGCATGGAGTACGGCGGCACCAAGGCCAACAGCGCCGTCTACATGAAGCTGGTGAACCGTGGAGCCCAGGCCGACCGGCTGATCAGCGCCAAAGCTGACGTGTGCCAGACCGTAGAGTTGCACGAGACCGTCATGCAGGGCGATGTGATGCGCATGCAACAGGTGCAGGGTGGGATTGAGGTGCCCGCCAACGGCAGCGTGGAGCTTAAGCCCGGCGGCCTGCACGTGATGCTCATCGGCTTGACCAAGGACCTGAACCCGGGCGACAAGTTCCCCGTGACCCTCCAGTTCGAGAAGGCGGGCGCCATCAC
This sequence comes from Caldilineales bacterium, assembly GCA_025055015.1. GTDB lineage: Bacteria > Chloroflexota > Anaerolineae > JAAEKA01 > JAAEKA01 > JANWYQ01. The sequence continues at coordinate 2,349 of JANWYQ010000217.1, read as the reverse complement.
CGTCCAGGCGGAGGTGCGGCAGCCGTGAGCAGGGTCAGCCTGCCCATCGCTGCCCTCGACTGAAAGCGGGCTTACCCCCATCGGCCGCCAAACGCGCTATACTCAAGCGGCAGCGGCCGCCCCGATTACTGCTTGCTCCTCTTCCACGAGCGGTCTGACGCCAGGCCGCTCGTGCGCGTTTGAGATCGTCCCATGAAGCTTGCCGTCCTGGCCGACATTCACGCCAACCTGGCTGCCCTGCAGGCAGTGCTGGAGGACCTCGACGCCTGGCGACCCGACGCCGTCGTGGTGGCCGGCGATGTCGTCAATCGCGGCCCGCGGCCGGCCGAGTGCCTGCGCCTGGTGCAGGAGCGGCAGCGCACCGCCGGCTGGCTGGTGGTGGTGGGCAACCACGAGGAGTACGTCCTGTGGCACACCCGGCCCGACGCGCCCAAGGCGGGGCCGGCCTTCGAGATCTTTCGCAGCTCCTACTGGACCCTGCAGCGGCTGAACGGCGAGGTGGCTGCCCTGCAGGCGATGCCGTTCCAGCAGACCATCCAGGCCCCCGACGGCAGCGCAGTGCGCATCGTCCACGCCTCGACGCGCGGCACGCGCGACGGCATCTTCCCCGTTACACCCGATGACGTGCTGCGGCTGCAGGTAGGACGCCCCCACGTTCCCCTGTTCATCGTCGGCCACACCCATGTCCCGCTGACCCGTCATCTCGACGGCTGCCTGGTGGTCAACGTGGGAGCGGTGGGCATGCCCTTCGACGGCGACCCGCGGGCCAGCTATGGCCGCTTCACCTGGCAGCGGGGGGAGTGGCAGGCCGAGATCGTGCGCGTGGCCTACGACCGCGAGGAGACCGAGCGCGACTACGTTGCCACCGGCTTCCTGGAGGGCGGCGGCGCGCTGACCCATCTCATGCTGCGGGAGCTGCGGCTGGCCCGCTCCCAGCTCTACCAGTGGTCCCTGCGCTTCGAGGCGGCGGTGCTGGCCGGCGAGCTCAGCGTGGACCGCTCTGTGCAGCGCTTCCTGGAAAGCTAACCGAGATCGCGAAAACCGTGAGGGGTGATCACAGCTCCCTGTGAACTTCCTCGTGCTGGCCCCCAACCCGTGGCATGGCCTGTGGCGCAACCGGCAACAGATCTTCAGCCGGTTGGCGGCGCGGCACCGCGTGCTCTACGTCGAGCCGCAGCGGGCGAGCCTGGCCGACTGGCGCCGCGGGCGGGTGCGCTGGGACGACCTGCGGCGGCCTGCGCTGGTTCAGGCGCTGCCCAACCTGTGGCTGTACCGCGTGCCCGCCTGGCTGCCCACGCGCGGCACGGGCGACGCCTTCGACCGAGCTACCGACGCGCTCCTGGCCGCACACCTGCGCCGGGTCCTGCGGGAACTGTCAATGTTCAATGATCAACGGTTAATGGCCAATGATCAACGGTCAATGGTCAATGGCCAACGCCCACGGGGCGACGACTCCCGCGGCCTTGGCCATCGCCGATCAACCGTTGACCATTGGCAACTAGCCATTGACCACTGGCCCTTGCTCTGGCTCTACCGCCCCACCCACTGGCGCTGGGCGGCCGACCACCTGCCCCACAGCCGGCTCATCTACCACGTCACCGACGACTACACTGCCTTCACCCACCTCAGCCCCGCCGAGCGCCAGGCCATGGCCGCGGCCGAGCGGGAGCTGCTGGCTGCGGCGGACCTGACCATCGTCACCGCAGCGCGGCTGCTGGCGCTCAAGGCGCCTTACGCGCGGCGCATCGAGCTGGTGCCCAACGGCGTGGACTTCGCGGCCTTTCAGGCTGCCCTGGCCGAGCCCGGTTCCCTGCCGGCGGTGGACGCCATCCCTCGGCCCCGGCTGCTCTACAGCGGCCACATCAGCGCGCGGCTGGACCTGCCCCTCTTGACCGAGCTAGCCCGAGCGCGGCCAAGCTGGCACCTGGTGTTCGCCGGCAGCGAGGACCCCCGCGGCTGCGCGGAGGAGCTGGCGCAGCTCAAGGCGCTGCCCAACGTCCACTTCCTGGGCGTGCTGCCCGTGGCGCAGGTGCCTCGGCTGGTGGCTGCCTGCGACGTGGGCCTGGTGCCCTACCGGGTCAACGACGAGACGCGCGCCATCAGCTCGCTGAAGCTGTACGAGTACCTGGCTGCGGGCAAGCCGGCCGTGAGCGCAGCCGTGCCCGCGGCCGAGGAGCACGCCGACGCGGTGGCCATCGCCGAGGCGACGCCGGCCGCCTGGACAGCCGCCGTCGAGGCCGCCCTGGCCACGGCCGCCGACCCGGCGCGGGTCGCCGCCCGCCAGGCCATCGCCGCTGCCAACACGTGGGAGGAGCGGGTCAGGCGGATCGAGGAGCTGGTCGAAAGTTT
>JANWYQ010000204.1 GCA_025055015.1 Caldilineales bacterium | reverse complement strand
TGGAGGTGGTGGCCTTCGGCGCGTTCGGCCGCGTCTACCTGGGCGGCGAGGAGCGGGACATCATGGCCGGCTACGGCGCGGCCCTGGCGGCCCTGGAGGGCCTCACCGGCCGCGAGCCCGCGGGCAGCAACGATTGATCACCACGAAGACGCGAAGGAGCGCGAAGGCACGAAGACACGAACACGCGAAGACGCGAAGACGCGAAGACGCGAAGGCGGGAAGGCATTACGGTGCGGGCGGCTGAGGAGGAAGTTGAGGAGCTCCACGCAGCGGACCTTCACCCCGCCGACCTCACTCGCCACACTCGCAACGTCTTTCGGTGCAGCGTCACATCCTTTGCACGTCTCGTAGCGTATTGCACACCGTTCGTCCCTACCGATTACGAACTACTCTTCACCACAAGGAGACCCCCACATGGCCGAAGCACTAGGCATGATCGAAACTAAAGGCTTTGCCGCAATGGTTGAGGCGTCGGACGCCATGGTCAAGGCCGCCAAGGTCGAGCTGGTCGGCTACGAGAAGATCGGCGGCGGCTACGTCACCGCCATCGTGCGCGGGGACGTGGCCGCAGTGAAGGCCGCGGTGGAGGCCGGCGTGCGCGGGGCCGAGAAGGTCGGCGAGGTCGTCTCGGTGCACGTCATCCCACGGCCTCACGCCAACGTGGACCGCGTCCTGCCCCTGGGCCGCCAGCACGTCGCCGCCGCTCCAGAGGAGTAGTTCCCATGCAGAACCTGTGGCGCGAGCTGCGCACCGGCCCCCAGGTCCCCGAGGTCATCTACGCGATCGTGGAGATCCCCAAGGGCTCGCGCAACAAGTACGAGTACCAGAAGGTCAACGGCGTGATCTTCCTGGACCGCGTGCTCTACTCCTCCATGGTCTACCCCGGTGACTACGGCCTGATCCCCCAGACCTTCTACCCGGACGGCGACCCGCTGGACATCCTGGTGATGGTCAGCGAGCCCACCTTCCCCGGCTGCATCATCCAGGCGCGGCCCATCGGCCTCTTCCGCATGATGGACCGGGACGTGGAGGACGCCAAGGTGCTGGCTGTGCCCGCCACCGACCCCCTCTTCCACGACTACCACGACCTGGACGACGTGCCCAAGGGCTACCTCAACGAGGTGGCGCACTTCTTCGAGGTCTACAAGGACCTGGAGGGGCAGCGCACCCGGCCCATCGGCTGGGAGGACGCAGCCGCGGCCAAGCAGGAGATCCTGAAGTCGGTGGCGCTGTACAAAGAGCGCTTCGGGCTCAAGGAGCTGTAGCCATGCTGGTGGTCCCCGGCCTGCATCTGGTGGACGGCATGGAGAAGGGCGTGGTCAACGCCTACGTCTGGGAGCGGCCGGACGGCGGCCTGACCCTCATCGACGCGGGCATGCCCAAGGACGCGGCCAAGATCCTAGCCTTCGTGCAGCGGCTTGGGCTAAATCGCCTGGACCGCATCATCGTCACCCACGGCGACGTGGACCACGTGGGCGGCCTGGCGGAGGTGCAGGCGGCCACCGCCGCGCGCGTGATCTGCCACGCAGTGGAGAAAGAGGTGGTAGAGGGGCGCAAGCCGCGGGAGATGGGCCGCTCGCCCATGGCCCGCGTCTACGGCCCGCTGGTCAACGCCGTCTCCCGGACGGTGCTGGGCTACCGGCCCCTTGCGCAGGTGCACGAGCTGGTGCTGGACAAGACCTTCCTAGCGCCGGAGGGCTTCCAGGTGGTGCACGTCCCCGGCCACTCGCCCGGCCAGATCGCCCTGTTCGAGCCCAAGCGCGGCATCCTGATCGTCGGGGACGCGTTGAACAACCGCGACGACCGCCTGGGCGAGCCCCCGCGCATCGCCACTCCCCTGCCCGACGTGGCGCGCGCCTCCATCCGCAAGCTGGCCCAGCTCCCCAACGTGCAGGTGATCGTCTTCGGCCACGGCGTCCCCATCACGGAGAACGCCGCCCAGCGGCTGTCCGCGTTCGCCGGCAGCCTGCCCCAGTAGCGCGAGGTGCAGCGTGCTCATCGGCAAAGTGATCGGCACCGTGGTTGCCACCCGCAAGGACGAAAAGCTGAACAACTTGCGCTTCATGGTGGTGCGCCAGATGGACGTGGACGGCCGCGAGACCAACAGCTACGTGGTGGCCGTGGACGCGGTCGGCGCAGGCGTGGGCGAGGTGGTGCTCTACGCCACCGGCTCCTCCGCGCGCCAGACGGTGCTCACCGACAAGCGGCCGTGCGACGCGGTGATCATGGCCATCGTGGACACCTGGGAGGTGGGCGGCGAGGTGCGCTATCAGAAGGAGTAGCCATGGCCCAGGGACCTGACGACGCGCACATCCAGTCGGTGGCCCAGCGGGTGCTGCGAGCGCTAGGCGGGCCGCCGGCGACCCAACCGGCGCCCACCGACAGCACCAGCCTGCCGCCGCACCTCTCCCACGTGGGCCGCAGCGGTCGCGCCGCCCCCCCTCCCGCCGTGGCCGGCCAGGACGGCCTCTTCCCCACGGTGGACGCAGCGGTGGCCGCGGCGCGGGCGGCTTTTCGCGCCCTGGAGGGGATGAGCCTGGCCAAGCGCTACGAGATCATCGCGGCCATCCGCGCCGCCATGCGCGCCAACGCCGAGATCTTGGCCCGCATGGCCCATGAGGAGACGGGCCTGGGCCGGCCGGAGGACAAGGTTCAGAAGAACCTGCTGGTGACGGACAAGACCCCCGGCCCGGAGATCCTGCAGCCCCTGGCCTGGAGCGGCGACGACGGCCTCACCCTGGTGGAGCGCGCGCCCTACGGCGTGGTGGCCGCCATCACCCCCGTCACCAACCCCACCTCCACCGTCATCAACAACGCCATCAGCATCCTCTCCGCGGGCAACGCGGTGGTGTTCAACGTGCACCCGAACGCCAAGCGGGTGTGCTCCTACCAGATCCAGCTCATCAACCGGGCCATCGTGGCCGCCGGGGGGCCGGCCAACCTGGTCACCGCGCCCATGGAGCCCACCATCGAGACCGCGCAGGCCCTGATGCGCCACCCGGGCGTGCGCCTGCTGCTGGTCACCGGCGGCCCGGCCGTGGTGAAGGAGGCCATGCGCAGCGGCAAGCGCGCCATCTGCGCCGGGCCGGGCAACCCGCCCGTGGTGGTGGACGAGACGGCCGACATCGAGAAGGCCGGCCGCGACATCGTCTTCGGCGCCGGGTTCGACAACAACGTCATCTGCACCGACGAGAAGGAAGTTTTCGTGGTTGACGCGGTGGCCGACCGGCTTAAGGCAGCCATGCTGGCCCACGGCGCCGTGGAGGTGCCCTCCTACCGCCTGCGGGCGCTGGAGAAGGTGATCTTCCAGGAGATGGCCGGCCCGCGGCAGCCCGCCGTCACCAACAAGCGCTGGGTGGGCAAGTACGCAAGCGAGATCCTGGCCGAGATCGGCATCCCGGCCGACCGGCGGGTGCGGATAGCGCTGGTGGAGGTGCCGGTGGACCATCCCCTGGTGTGGACGGAGCAGCTCATGCCGGTGCTGCCCCTGGTGCGGGTGCGCTCCTGCGACGAGGGCATTGACCTGGCCATCGAGGCGGAACACGGCTTTGGCCACACGGCCAGCATGTGGAGCCGCAACATTGACAAGCTCAGCCGCATGGCGCGGGAGATTGACTGCTCCATCTTCGTTAAGAATGGCCCCACCCTGGCCGGCCTGGGCTACGGCGGCGAGGGGTTCACCAGCTTCAGCATCGCCAGTCCCACCGGCGAGGGCCTCACCTCCGCGCTCACCTTCACGCGCGTGCGGCGGTGCACCCTGGTGGACCACTTCCGCATCGTCTAGGACCTGAACGGCTATGAGAAAGGCGCTGGTCGGCATTGCCATCAGCCTGGTCACCCTGGTGGTCATGGCCGAGCTCCTGGCCGTGGCCTGGTACGGGCTGACCCGCGGCCGGCTTTTCTACACCTCCGAGCACACGGTGCAGCAGGAGGAGGCGCTGCTGGAGGAAGCGGTGGACGCAGCGTCGCCGTGGGGCGTGCGCCATCGGCTGCACCCCTACTTCGGCTTCACCAAGTGGACCGCGCCGGAGCGCCGGATCAACAACGAGGGGTTCCCCGGCAACCAGCACGACTTCCCCTTCCGCAAGACCAGCCCCCGGCAGTACATCGTGGCCGTCTTCGGCGGCTCTGTGGCTACCTCTTTCACCAACCTGGGCCAGGAGCGCCTGATCCAGCGGCTGCAGGAGCACCCCGCCCTGGCCGACCGAGAGATCGTGCTGCTGAACATGGCCCAGGGAGGGTACAAGCAGCCCCAGAGCCTGCTGGCCCTGAGCTACTACCTGGCCGCCGGCCAAGAGATAGACCTGGTGATCAACCTGGACGGCTTCAACGAGGTGGCCCTCTCGGCGCGCAACGCCAGCATGAACATAGACGCGGCCATGCCCAGCGGCGACCACCTGCTGCCCCTGGCCGACCTGGTGAACCAGTCGGTGCTCACGCCGGAGCGGGTGGCTGCGCTGCACGACATCTACACCCGGCAGCAGCGGCTGGCCCGGCTGGCGAAGGGGGTCGCCGGCGCGCGGCTGGCCTCGGTGGCCTTCGTGCGGGAGCAGCTCTACCGCATCGAGACCGCCCGCTACCGCCAGGCCGTGATGCAGTTTCAGGAGAGCCAGCAAACGCCGACCAACGTGAGCGACCGGTCGCTGATCTTCATTGCGCCGTCGCTCACCGGCGCGGACGAGGATGCCCTCTTCCGCCGGGTGGCCGACATCTGGGCCAACTCATCGGCCATGATGCACGCCCTGCTGGCCCAGCGCGGCATCCCCTACTACCACTTCCTGCAGCCCAACCAGTATGTGTCGGCCAAGCCCCTGTCGGCCGAGGAGCGGCGCTACGCCTACTCCCCTGAGCACCCCTACGCCGTGGGCGCCGTCAAGGGCTACCCCTACCTGCTGGCCCGGGCCGAGGACCTGCGGCGACAGGGGGTGCGCTTCGTGAACGCGGTGGACGCGTTCGACGCCCACCCCGAGACCCTGTACATTGACGACTGTTGCCACTTCAACCGGCGGGGAGCCGAGATCCTGGCCGACCTGGTGGCCGACGCCATTCTGGCCTCGCCGCCCTTCGCCGGGGCCGGGGAAGACCTCGGCGCGCTGCCCGGCCCTGCCCACAACGGAGGCCGACCGTGACCGAGCCCGCGCTGGCCCTGGTGGAGTTCGACAGCATCGCCGCGGGCATCGTAGCTGGCGACGCGATGGTGAAGAAGGCGCCCATAGCGCGCATCGTGGCCGGCACCGTGCACCCCGGCAAGTACCTGGTGATGGTGACCGGCGAGGTGGGGCCGGTGCAAGAGGCGCTGGCGGCCGGCCTGGCCGTAGGCGGCCCGGCCGTGGTGGACCACGTCTACCTGCCGGGCGTGCACCCCGACGTGCCCGCCAGCATCGCCGCGGCTCGCCGGCCGCGGCCGGTGGAGGCCCTGGGCATCGTGGAGACCGCCAGCGCAGCTGCGGCCATCCACGCGGCCGACGCCGGCCTCAAGGGCGCGCAGGTGACCCTGCTGGAGCTGCGCCTGGCCGACGGCCTAGGGGGTAAGGGCCTGGCCTTCTTCACCGGCTCGGTGACAGACGTGGAGGCCGCGGTGGACATCGCCTGCGGCGCCATCGCCGACAGCGGCCACCTGGTCAACGCGTTGGTCATCCCTCAGCTCCACGCCGAGATGGCGGAAAACCTGCTGGACGCCACACGCTTCAGGCAGCGAGCGGGAGGCCTGTAGAAACAGAGATGCCAGCTCTTGCGAGCTGGCATCTCTTTTAGTGGAAAACGGGCCAGCGAACGGGGGGAACGTTTAATCCACCAGCGGCAGGAAGTGCAGCTCGCGGCGGCTGCCCGCCGAGAGCACCCGCACCCGGGTGACCACGGCGGGCGGCGAGGCGGTCTGCAGGGCCACGAACACCAGCGCGGCCTCGCTGCCCCCGCGCGGCACACGGCCCGGCACCAGGCTCACCAGCACCGGCGAGCCGTCAGTCGTTGCCGTGCCCTGCTGCGGCAGCACGTCCACCCAGTCCACCACAGGCACCACCTGGGGCTCGGCGCCCTCGATGACCAGCTTGCCGTCGGCCAGCTTCAAGCCGGCGCCCTCCTGGACCGCCTTCTGAACGGCCGCCAGCTTCTCGATGGGCACCAGGCCGGCCACCCACTGCACCCCCTGGCCGCGCACAAACACCGTCTGGGTGGGCGTAGGCTGCCCCTGGATGTGGAACCAAGACAGCACCTCGGGGGTGACGCTGAAGGGCGGCGCGTTCACCGTCAGGTTCACGGTGATCTCCTGCGGCGAGTTGGCCACCCCAGCCGCCGCAGTCACCCGCACCTTGCCCACGTAGTTGCCCGCCAACAGGTTGCGGGCGTTGATGAGCAGGTTCAGGGTGCTGGGCGCCACGCCGCTGGTGGGGTTAACGGCAAGCCACTCCGCGCCCTGGATCACCGCGGCCGACCAGGGCACCGTGCCGATGGTGCTGGTGTTGGTGATGTTCACCGCCTCCGTGGCGGCTTGCCCGGCCACCAGGGTGAGGGTGATGGTGGTGCGGGAGAGGCCCAGGGAGGGGCCCAGGAACCGGCCAGGGCCGTCCACGTTGCCCAGGGCAAACTCCCCTGTGCTCAGATAGCTGCCGGGGAAGGAGTCGAAGTTGGTGTTGGCGCCGGGCTGGGTGAAGACGCGGTACTCGTTGGCTGCGCTCACCACCGCCTCGGCGCGGCCGTCGCCGTCCACGTCGCCGGCCTGGACCCTGCGCCACCGTTCCTCGCCCGGCAACACCTCGAAGGGGATGGTAGGGTCGGTGCCCAGGTTGACCATGATCAGGGCCGGCCGGGGGTCGGGGATGCTGCGCAGCAGGAAGATCTCCTCGTCGCCGCTGGCGTTGACGTCGCCCGTGGCGATCTGGGTGAAGTAGGGGAAGTACTTCTCGCTGGCCACGTCCTGCAGGTCGGCGTTGACCGCCACCCAGCGGAACACCAGGAACGAGGGCAGAGCCGCAATCACGTCCTGACGCGTCAGCACCAGCTCCTCCCGGTTGGTGGCGTCGGCGGCCACGTTGCCGATGTCAATGGCCAGCCAGGGGAAGTTGAAGTCTCCCTTGTTGTAGATGGTCTGCCAGTTCAGGCCGGGATCCCAGATGATGATGCGGCGCTCGGGAGGATTGGCCACGTTGCGGATGGCGGCAACCTCGTCCCGGCCGTCGCCGTCCACGTCGCCGGTGGCCAGGCGCAGCCAGGGCGCGCCGAACCCCTCGTTGAAGACGATGGTCCACGCAGTGCCGTCCGGGTTGGGGTCGAACGCCAACATGCGCTCCACCACGCCCCCCTCGGCCGTGGAGCGGGTCAGGACGATCTCGTCCTGGGGGTCGGCGTCGATGTTGCCGGTCACCGCCAGCCGCCACACCTGGCCGGCGATGGTCTGGCTGAACTGCACCTCCGGGCGGCCGGGCTGGATCACCGGGTCGAAGGCGCGCGCCTCGCCCCCGCGGAGGGCGATGATCTCGGCGTCGCCGTCGCCGTTGAAGTCGCCCGTGGCCACCACCTGCCAGCCGGTGGAGTCCGACTGCCACTCCACTCGCTGGATGCCCGCCGGCACGTAGGGGTCGAGCACCACGATGCGGCCGTTGCTGTCCAACAGAACGATTTCGTCGTCTAGGGGCGCCTGTTGAGCCAGGGCTGCCGGCGCCAGACCCTGAGTCGTCGGGCCGGCGGCAGGCACCAGGCCGGCTAGCAGCACCAGCAGGGTCAGGCTCCACACCACTCGTCGCATGTCTCTGCCTCCTGTTTAAAATCATCTGCTGCGATGCGGACGCCGAATCGTCCGCGCCCGCTTACACGTCGTCTCGGCGGGGCCAGGTTCACGGCCGGCTGGGGACCGGCAAACAACAATTCCCTTCCGCCGCGCAGCCTTAGGCCCTGCGGGCCGACCTCAACGCGCCCTGCGCCAGCTGCGGGCAGAAGGGAGTGACCCAGGCGCTGCGATTATAGCACAGCGGCCAGGCCCCAGCAAGCCCTCTCGCCGCTGCGAGTTGGGCGAACCACCGACGTTTAGGCGACGCCTTCCCGGCGGAGCGATTTGCCGTTTCAGCCGCCGGCTCATTATAATCGCGCCATGGCCATTCGCTTCGAGCTCCACCACCGAGATCTACACACGGCGGCGCGGCTGGGTCGCCTCGCCACGCCCCACGGGGTGATCCACACCCCCGCCTTTGCGCCGGTAGGCACCCAGGCGACGGTCAAGACCCTCTCCCCGCGCGACCTGCGCGAGCTGGGGGTGGAGCTGATCCTGGCCAACACCTACCACCTCTACCTGCGGCCGGGCGCGGACCTGGTGGCTCGCCTGGGGGGCCTGCACCGCTTCATGGCCTGGGACGGCCCCATCCTGACGGACTCGGGCGGCTACCAGGTGTTCAGCCTGGCCCACATGCGCAAGGTGGACGACGACGGCGTCACCTTCCGCTCCCACATTGACGGCAGCCTCCACCGCTTCACCCCGGAGTCGGTGATGGACACGGAGCAAAAGCTGGGCGCGGACATCGCCATGGTGCTGGACGAGTGCCCCGATCCCCTGGACCGGGCCTACAACGAAGCGGCGCTGCGGCGCACCCACCGCTGGGCCGAGCGCTGCCGGGAGGCCCACCGCCGGCCTGACCAAGCTCTCTTCGGCATCGTCCAGGGCGGCGTGTTCCCCGACCTGCGGGCGGAGTCGGCGCGCTTCCTGACGCAGCTGGACTTCCACGGCTACGCCGTGGGTGGGCTGGCGGTCGGCGAGACCAAGGAGCAGATGGTGGCCACCCTCGCCTTCACCTGCCCCCTGCTGCCGGCCGACAAGCCCCGCTACCTGATGGGGGTGGGCGCGCCGGAGGACATCCTGGAGGCGGTGGCCCACGGCATTGACCTCTTCGACTGCGTGCTGCCCACGCGGCTGGCCCGCAACGGCGCGCTCCTGACGCGGCAAGGCCGGCTCAACATCCGCAACGCCCAGCACGCGGAGTCGACCCTGCCCATCGAGGAGGGGTGCACCTGCTACGCCTGTCGCCACTTCTCCCGCGCCTACCTGCGTCACCTGTTCAAGGCGGGGGAGATCCTGGGCCTGCACCTAGCCACGCTGCACAATGTGCACTTCATGCTGCGGCTGATGGAGGAGATCCGTCGCGCCATCGCCAACGGCACCTTTGGCGCGTTCAAAGCGGAGTTCCTGGCCCACTACCGCCTCAGCGACCAGGAGGCGCGCGCCCAGAACCGGGAGGCGCGGCGCCAACGCCTGGCTGCCCCATCGCCCTGAGCCGGAGGTTCCCCATGCTGTTCACCCGCGAGCTGCTGGAACAACGGGAGCGCGAGACGCTGGCCCCCTACGCGGCTAAGAGCGGCGACAGCCGCGGCCGCGCCCACCCCGACGACGAGCACCCCTACCGCACGGCCTTCCAGAAGGACCGCGACCGCATCATCCACACCACCGCCTTCCGCCGGCTGGAGTACAAGACCCAGGTCTTCGTCTACCACGAGGGGGACCACTACCGCAACCGGCTCACCCACACCATCGAGGTAGCGCAGATCGGACGCACCCTGGCCCGGGCCCTGGGCGCCAACGAGGACCTGGTGGAGGCGATCTGCCTGGCCCACGACCTGGGCCACCCCCCCTTCGGCCACACGGGGGAGCAGGTGCTGAACCAGCTCATGGCCGACCACGGCGGCTTCGACCATCAGCGCCACACCATGCGCATCGTCGAGAAGCTGGAGGAGCGCTACCCCGGCTTCCCCGGCCTCAACCTGACCTATGAGGTGCGGGAGGGCCTGGTGAAGCACGACACCGACTACGACGTGACCAACGCCGAGGGCTATGAGCCGGAGCTGGCCGGCACCCTGGAGTGCCAGCTAGCCAACCTAGCCGACGAGATCGCGTACAACACCGCCGACCTGGAGGACGGCCTGCGCAGCGGTGTGCTGGACCCCGGGGAGGTGGCCGGCCTAGCCGTGTGGCAGACGGTGCGGCGCTCTCTGGCGGCCGACCCGGAGTTCCCCGTCCCCGTGGACGCCCCGCTCACCGACCTGGTGCGCGCGCGAGCGATCCGCCGGCTGATCGGCGCGGAAGTGACGGACGCCGTCTACACCACGGCCCATCGGCTGCGGGCGCACGGCGCGCAGTCGGTGGACGAGGTGCGCCGAGCGGGGGAGCCGCTGGCGGCCTTCTCGCCGGAAATGCTGGCCATGAACCGGGAGCTGAAGGCCTTCCTTCTGCAGCGTTTCTACCACCACTGGCGGGTGGTGCGCATGGCGGGGAAGGCGGAGCGCATCCTGACCGCGCTGTTCAGCGTCTACCGCGGCGACCCTCGGCAGCTCCCTCCGCCGGTGCAGGCGCGCATGGCCCGCGGGGACGAGCCGCGCGAGCGGGTGATCTGCGACTACATCGCCGGCATGACCGATCGCTACGCGATCCAGGAGTACCAGCGGCTATTTGACCCGGAGGCGCGGGTGTAGAGGCGGCTCAACCGAGAGCCTCGCATGCCTAGCGCAGGACCAACGGCAGGTACACCGGACGGGAGACCCTGATCTCGCCCCAGAAGCCGCCGACCAGCGTATAGCCGCCGCCGGACAGCGGAGCGCTGGCGTCCGGCTGGCCGATGCTCCCTGTGAGCGAGACGTTCCCGCCGACGCTGGTTCCGCCGCCGCCGTCCACGGTGTTCCAGGTCAGATCGAAGCCTCCGCCGGTCTGGGCCAACGCGGCCGAAGCGCCCAGCAGCGCGCCGAGCGCGATCAGGAGGAGGACTCTCCGAAGCATGCAAACGGGTAGCATCGTTGCCTCCTGTGGCAGCCACGCGCCGCGCTAATGCTTGGAGACCACGTGGTCTCCGTTGTCGGCCACCCAGATGTTGGCGCCATCGAACGCGATGCCATACGGATTGCGGCCCGTGTTGAAGACGCTCGGCGCGCTGCCCCACGCGGCGATCCTTCTGATCTTGCCCGGCTCGACGCGGTGCGTGATCCAGATATAGTAGCCATCGAACACCAAGAAGAATGGAAAGGGACCGACCGAGAAGGTTTCCACCAGCGAACCATTGCGCGCCAGCAGCTTGGTAACGGTTGCGGCTAGACTGTTTGTCACCCAAATGTGGGCGCCGTCGAAGGCGACGCCGTGCGCGCCCGCTCCTGTGGGGTAGGTGCCCACCGTTGTGCCGTCGCTAACCCGCAGCTTGCTCACGGTGCCGCTGGTGCTGTTGGCGACCCAGATGTGTCCCTCAGCGTACGCCACCCCGATGGGGCGTTCACCGGTCGGATAGGTGCCTACGATGGTGTTGTCTGCAGCGCGGATCTTGGTCACGCTGTTGACATCGGTGTTGGTGACCCAGATGTTTTCACCGTCAAAAGCCACGCCCCAGTGCGCCCCAGGGGGCGTGCAACAGATGGTGGCAACGGTCGCACCGTTGCTGGCCCGCAGCTTGACGACATTCGAGTTGTCCTTGCCGGGCGCCCAGATGTACATGCCGTCGAAGGCAAGCGCACTGGGGTGCGTGCCGGCCGGGTAATAGCTGATGACCTGTCCGTCGGACGCACGGATCTTCCACACTGTGTTCGTGCCATAGCTGGCAACCCATAGGTGAACCCCGTCGAAGACCATCTGATCGGGGTAAAGGCCGACAGGGATGCTGTTGCCTGCGTTGTTGACCTCGTACCAGCGCAGCATGGCGATCTGTTGGGGATTTCGCCCGCCCATGAACGTTGGGCCGTGCACCGCCAGCGCAATGCCCGCATCGGCGCTGAACCAGCCGCCATAACCGTACATGCTCGAACCATTGATTGCCGAGCTCTTAGGCGCATGCCCGCGGGCTACAATGCCGTTTACGTAGCCGTGAGGGAATGTGTTTTCAACCGCAAGCACGCCAAATGGATAGCCGTCGATGTTCCCCCGGATCAGAGCGCCGGGCTTGAGAGAGAGCGCGTAGGGGGTGGCGGTCAACGGCTGTCGCGGGCTCAGATCTGTGAAGCCGCCGCTGCCTGCCGGGCAGCGCACTGCGATGCCGAGCCAGCGCGCGCTGCCGTCGAAGGCGCTGTGGAAGAAGCCCACCTGGACGGTGAACTGACCGTTTGTGACGGCAACGGCGTTCCTCGTCAGTGTGTCGCCGAGCTGCGTGCCCCCGGCCTCGCTGTCCCAGAGGCTGAACTGAAAGTCGCATGTCCCGTTGACCGGGGCGCCGCCCTGCTTGAGCTGCCCCTGGTAGGTAAACGCGTCGCTTAAGGGGGCCGAAGGCTCCGCAGGCGCGGAGGCTGTGCCCCCCTCCGGACCCTGCGCCTGGCCTAATCCCGCGACCAACACCATCAGCAGCACTGGAAGCACCAGGCTACTCAACGCCCGTGGGGGTTTCATGAAGCACCTCCTTGTGCTTTGAAAAGGAGGCAGGGATGCCCGC
>JANWYQ010000149.1 GCA_025055015.1 Caldilineales bacterium | reverse complement strand
TACCACGCTACAGCAATCCCACCCGCGCGTTGAACGCCTCGATCAGCCGATCAATCTCGTCCACCTGCGCGGGCACGCGGTCCCAGTAGTCCTCGTCGTACCACTGGGCCTGTATCTCCTCGTAGGTCTTGCCCTGCTGCTCGACCCAAGTGAAGTACTTGAGGTTGTGGACGCGCTTGCGCTCTGGGTAGCTGAGCTCCAACATGTGGTCGGTGCTCTGGCCCAGCAGGTAGCGATGGTAGGCCACGGCGGCCTCTACAGGCCCAAACGGCCCCTCCGCCTCCTCCAGCTCGGCCAGGCGGCTGCGGTAGAGGGCCATGGAGTCGGTGGCCACCGTCGCCACGATGTCGCGCTCGGTGAGCTCGTACCACTTGGCGAACTTGATGGCCGAGAGCAGGTTGGCAATGCCGGAGATGCCCAGGAGCGGGAGCTGGCACACCAGGTCCTGGGGCACGCCTTGCTTCACCAGGTACTCGGAGCCGGCCGGCTCGTTGAACAGGCGGATGAGGGCCATGGTGGCCGCGTCGTCAATGGCCATCACCAGGTCGGTGTTCTTGACGTTGTGGATCCACGGCACGTGCTTGTCGCCGATGCCCTCGATGCGGTGGGCGCCGAAGCCGTTCATCAGCAGGGTGGGGCACTGCAGCGCCTCGCTGGCCGCGATCTTGCTGGTGGGGAAGACCTTCTTCAGGTAGTCGCCGCAGGCGATGGTGCCGGCCGACCCGGTGGTGAGGGCCACCCCACGGAAGCGGTCGCGCGGGCCCATGACGCTGCGCACCACCTCCTCGATGGCCGGCCCAGTCACCTCGTGGTGCCACAGGTAGTTGCCGAACTCCTCGAACTGGTTGAAGATCATCAGGTCTTCGCCGGAGCGGCGCAGCTCCCAGCACTTGTCGAAGATCTCCTTGACGTTGCTCTCGGATCCGGGAGTCTTGATCACCTCGCCGGCCACCGTGGACAGCCACTCGAAGCGCTCCATGCTCATCCCCTCGGGCAGGATGGCGATGGACTCGCAGCCCAGCAGGTTGGAGTCGTAGGCGCCCCCGCGGCAGTAGTTGCCGGTGGAGGGCCAGACCGCCTTCTGCGTGGTGGGGTCGAACTGGCCTGTGACCAGCCGCGGCACCAGGCAGCCGAAGGCCGCGCCCACCTTGTGAGCGCCGGTGGGGAACCACTTGCCGATCAGGATCACGATGCGGGCGGGCACGCCGGTGAGGGAGGGTGGCATCTCCAGGAAGTTCACCCCGCCGAAGCCACCGCCGTGCTCCACCGGCTGGTTGTGCCAGGTGATGCGGAACAGGTTCAGAGGGTTGAGGTCCCACAGGCCCACGTCGGCCAGCCGGCGCTTGATGTCCTCGGGGATCAGCGCCGGGTTGCGCATCTGCTTGAAGGTCGGGATGATGATCTGCCGCTCGCGCGCCCGCTGCACGGCTCGCTCGAGGCGGTCTTCGTGGATCGTGAGGTCTATCATGTTGGGGTTTGTCCTTGGTTTTGGTAATCGGTAAACAGTGAACGGTGAACGGTACTCAGACGTCCGTTCACCGTTTACCGTTTACCGTTCACCGCCTGCATCACGCGCTCCAAGTCCGCTAGGCTTGGCTCCACGCGATAGGGTCGCGTGCCCACCTGCTCCACCGCCGTCATGGCGCTCTTGATGTCCTTCAGGCCGCTGCCGGTGTTGATGACCACGATGCGTTCGTCGGGGCGCACCAGGCCCTGGGCCGCCGCCTTGACCAGCCCGGCATAGCCGGCTGCGCCGGCCGGCTCGGCGAAGACGCCGCACCCGCGCGCCAGGGCCGGGATGGCCGCCAGGATCTCCTCGTCGGTGACCGTGATGTACGCGCCGTCGGTGTCCACCACGGCAGCCATGGCCTTGATGCGATCGCGCGGCAGGCCGGCGCTGATGCTGTCGGCCACGGTGTGGGCCTGGATGGGCGCCTTCTCCAGCACCCGCAGGCCGTGTAGCCCCGCCTCCCAGGCCTCGGCCATGAAGTTGCTGCCGGCGGCCTGCACGCCGTACAGCCGGGGCATGTGGTCAATCCAGCCCAGAGCCAGCAGGTCCTTCAGCCCCTTGTGCACACCGCCGATGATACACCCATCGCCCACGCTGACGAAGATGGCGTCCGGCGCCTCCCACTTCTCCCCTCTCCCACCTTGGGAGAGGGGCCGGGGGTGAGGGCTCTCCCCTCTCCCGCCCTGGGAGAGGG
>JANWYQ010000140.1 GCA_025055015.1 Caldilineales bacterium | reverse complement strand
AGGGATCAGGCCGCAGCGCCTTTCTGCGCGACCAGGGCCTTGGCCTGCTCGATCCATGCGGCGTAGTCGGGCGTGCGAGTCCGGGGCGCCTTGCAGATTTCAGCCAGCTGCTCTACCGTGGCGTTGGCGATGTCCTCATAGCGGGTAAGGCCTGCCTCGTACAACCGACGCTCGTAGATGGGGCCTAGCCCCTCAATCGCTTCCAGGTCGTCCACCTGGCCGGCCGCTTGCCAGATGGCGCCTACGGTGTCTGTCTCCTCGGCCAGCCGCAGGGCGTCGGTGCGAATGCCGTCCAGGTCCGCGTTGAGGACCTGCCAGTCGGTGATGTCGAGCTCCGTCTGGAGGATTTCGTTGGACAGATGAGCCACCTCCCAGAAGGTGCCGATGCCGGCGTCGTAAAGCCGCTGCTCGAATACCTCGCCGATGCCGACGACATTGCTCAGCTTCTGCGGCTTCGGGGTTCGGAAAGGCACGGCGCCCCGGCGCAGGGCAGCGTCGGCGGCTGCCTTCTTGACCGCGGGCAGGCTCTTGAGCCACTGACGGATTTCCAGAATGGCGGGGAACTCCTCTAGCCATTCGCCCCGCTCGGCGTAGCGCGCCTCCGCAGCAGCCAGGCGTTGTCGGACCTCGGTCAGGTCCTGCTCCTTCTCCTGCAGCGCAGCGGCCACCGCTGCAGCAGCCGCCGAAACCGAGGCGAAGCGGGCCATCTCCCCAGGGGTCTCGGCAGGGCTGCGGCCGCTCAGCCGGTCGGCCAGCGCAGAGAGCTCGGCCTGGGCAGCCTCCACCTGGCTGCGCAGGCTCTCGGCCTCAGCCAAGCGGGCCTGCAGCTGAGCCTCCAGCTCGCCGCGGCCGGCCTGCGCCGCCTCGAGCTCGCCCGTCAACTGCGCCAGGCGGCCCTCGAGCTCGCCGCGGGCAGCCTGGGCCGCCTCGAGCTCACCCGTCAGCTGCGCGAGCCGACCCTCCAGCTCGCCGCGCGCGGCCTGGGCCGCCTCGAGCTCGCCCATGGCCTGCGCCAGCCGACCCTCCAGCTCGCCGCGGGCAGCCTGGGCCGCCTCGAGATCGGCAGTGACCTGGGCCAGGCGGCTCTGGAGGTCGGCCACGACGGTGTCCTTCTCCTCCAGTGCCAGGCCGAGGCTGGTCCGCTCAGCAGCCAGGCCGTTGAGCTGGTCCTCCAGCGCCACCAGCTGGCTGTTTGCGCTCTCCAGCGCGCGCGCCTTGCGGCGAAGGACGGCAGCCAGACCGGCCAACCCAGCACCGAGCGCTGCCAGCCGCTTGATCCGAGGCGTCGCCTCGGCCGTGGAGGGCTCCTCCTCCGGCAGCCTTACAGCCGCCTCAAGCTCGCCCACAGGCTCGCCCGCCGTCGCCTCCTCCAGCAGGGACTGAAGCTCGGCCTCCAGGCCCGCCAGCCGCTGGTCCATCGCCAACAGGTCGGTATCCTGCGCGCGCACCATCTCCTCCAGCTGGGTGCGGGCGCTGGCCATGGCCTCCAGGTCTGCGGAGAGGCTAACCACTTGGCCGCGCAGGTCCCCTAGCTCGGCATCGCGGCGGGAAAGCAGCTCGCTGATCTCGGCCCGCTCGGCCTCCGCGGCGTGAAGACGGTCCAGCAGCTCCTGCTCGCGCTCCCGCGCCTCGCGCAGGGCAGCCTCGACCACGGTGATGCGGGTCATGGCCCGCTGCAGGGCTGCGCTCTTCTCCTCCAGCTCGGCGTTGAGGGCCGCCAGCGTGGTCGCCGGCTCGGCCATCCGTTGGGTCGCTTCCAGCGGCTCCGCTGGGAGCGCGGCCGCGGCGCCAGTGGCAGTTCTGACCGGGATTGACGACCTGGCCGCCCGGCTTAACAGCGCCTGATAGGCTTGCTCCCGCTCCTCCAGGCGTCTTGCCAGGTCAGCAGCGCCCGTGGTTAGATTGCTCAAGGTGTAGCGCAGCGCCTCTAGCTCCGCCTGAACCTCGGCGGGAACGGCCTGGGCTGCCGGCGGGGCGACGGCCTCCGCCGTTGGCGCTGCCTCGAGGTCAACGGTTGCCTGGCGGGTGAGAGCGGCCGCCTCGGCTGTGGCCTGCGCCTCCTGGGACGTCTGCTGAGCGGCTTGCAGCGCCTGTTCGAGCTCGGCGACGCGCGCACGCAGCTCAGCTGCCTCGGCCGCTTTGCGCTCGAGCTCCGCCTGAAGCTGCTGGTTGGACGCGCTGAGGGCCTCCACCTGCCTCGTGAGGTCCGCCCGCAGGGCCTCCTGCGCCTGATCGGCATGGCCTCGGTCTGCCAGCTGCGCCGACAGCTGGTTGCGTTCGGCCGCCACGGCCTCCAGCTCGAGACGCAAGTCGTGGCGCTCGGCCACAGCCGCCTCCAGGTCTCGCCGCAGCCGCTCCATCTCCTCCTGGGCCTCGGCCAGCTGGGTCGCTATGGCCTGGCGCTCGGCCACAGCAGTCTCCGCCGACGCCTGCAAGCCGCTGATCCGCTGCTCCTGCTGTTTGATCTGCAGGTACGCTTTGGCGATCTCGCTGTTCTGGGCGCTGACCGCCTCCTCCAGCTGGCGAGCCCTTACCTCCAGGTTTGCTCGCCCACTGTGGCCCAACAGCCAGCCGGCGATCAGCCCGATCACGAGGGCTGCTCCCACAATGCCGACCAAAGTGATAGGATCCATGGCATCCTCCTCTGCACGGGGAACCGGGGCCGGCTAAGGGCCCTAGCCGCTGGCCTGCAGCGACTCGAGGGCCTCCTGCAGCTGGGCGATGCGCGCCTGGGCCTGGCTAAGAGCCTCGTCCTTCATCTTCAACAGGGCAGCGGTGACCATCGCCATCTCGCCTGCTACTTGCCCACGCACCTGGTGTAGCCGCGCCTCCAGCTCGGCTTTCTGCTGGGCAACAGCGGCCAACGTCCCCTGAAGCCGACTGACCTCGCTCTCGGCTGCCAACAGGGCCTGGCTGCGCTGCTCCAGCTCCTGCTGCAGCCAGGCGGCGCGCTCGACCGCCTCGCCCAGGTCGGTTTGGCGATCGGCCAGCAGGTGATCCAGGCGGCTTTGCAGGGTCAACTTCTCGGCGGCGAGGGCCTGGAGGGAGGCCTCCAGCGCCTCATGGGCATCCGCTGCGGCCGCCCGCGTCTCGCTCAGCTCTTGTCGCAGGGCAGCCAGGGCCTGCTCGCGCTGGCCCAGGTCCTCTTGCAACGCGCGGATCATGGCCTGGGCGTCGGCCAAGCTCGTCTCGGCAGCCTGCAGGTCGGCCGAGAGGCGCGCTGTCTCCTGCTGCGCGGCGGCTGCCTCCTGGGCAAGAGCCTCGGCGCGGCGGACGGCCTCAAGGCGGCTTTGCTCGAGCTCCGCTGCACGACGGCGGGCGCCCGCGCTGGCCAGCAGCCAGCCGAGGACAAGGCCGATCAGGCCCGCGGCCAAGAGATAGGGCCAGTAGGCGCCAATCGCGGTTTGCAAGTCGGTCATAGCGTTCCTCCTCTACCAGGGTGCTTTCAGGGACGTCGGGAGAGGCAGCGCTGCGCGAGCACGGCCAGCTTGAGATCGAAAAAAAGCAGAGCACGGTCGACGCGGCCAACGCGCAACCCGTCGGCCCAAACGGCTCGCGCAGCAGGTGCGGCAACGGCGAAATTATACCCCAGCGGTGAACCCGACGCAAACGAGTTGACAATTCCCTGCGGCTGCGGCATAATCGCCCCACAACCGCATAGCGCACACCAAAGGCTGTGACGGAGAGGAGTAAGCGAGGGGAACCTGCCAGAGAGGCCGGGCGGCCGTGCCGGTCGCTGCGAGCCCGGCCCAGGGAAAGCTCGCCGAAGTTCGCTCCTGAGCCGACGGGTGAAACAATCGGTGATCGGTGATCAGTCATCGGTGATCCGTTCACCTCTCACCGACAGTAGCCCGCTCCGGAGGCCCGCCGTTATCCGGGCAGCCGATCTGGCCCGGCGTGGCCGGCGTCGGCGTGAGAGCCTCGCCCGATCGGCGAGGAAACAGGGTGGTACCGCGGCCCACGTCTCGTCCCTGACCGAGGCGTGGGCCTTTCGATTGCCAGGTGGGCAACAACTTCTGTTGCAAGGAGACCAGCTATGCACGATCTGCAACGGCTGCGCGAGGAGGCCATGGCCGCGCTGGCTGCGGCCGACACGGCCGACGCGCTGGAGGCATGGCGCATCCGCTACCTGGGCCGCAAGGGGCTGCTGCAGGAGCTGATCCGCGCCATCCCCGACCTGCCGCCCCAGGAGCGGCCGGCCTTCGGCCAGGCGGCCAACGCGCTGAAGGCGGACCTGACCGCGGCCTTCGAGGCGCGGCAGCAGGCGGTGGCCGAGGCGCGGCTGGCCGCGGAGCTGGCCAGCGAGGCGGTGGACGTGACCCTGCCCGGCCGGCGCCCGCAGGTCGGCCGCCTCCACCCTAGCCATCAGACCCTGCGGGAGATCTACGCCATCTTCAGCACCATGGGCTTCCAGGTCTTCACCAGCCGCGACGTGGAGACCGACGAGTACAACTTCGAGCTGCTGAACATCCCGCCCGGCCACCCGGCGCGCGACATGTGGGACACCTTCTACACCACCACGCCTGGCGTGATCATGCGCACCCACACCAGCCCCGGCCAGATCCACGCCATGCGCACCCTGGGCCCCACCAAGCCCATCCGCGTCATCCTGCCCGGCATGTGCTTCCGCTACGAGCAGGTCACGGCGCGGTCGGAGATGATGTTCCACCAGGTGGAGGGGCTGGCCATCGGCCGCAACATCACCATGGCCGACCTGAAGGGCGTGATCGTGGAGTTCGCCAACCAGCTCTACGGCGCGGGCCGGCGGCTGCGCTTCCGCTGCTCCCACTTCCCCTTCACCGAGCCCAGCGTGGAGGCCGACGTGGACTGCATCCTGTGCGGCGGCCGGGGATGCGCCGTGTGCAAGTACACCGGCTGGCTGGAGATCATGGGCGCAGGCATGGTGCACCCGGTGGTGCTGCGCAACGGCGGCTACGACCCGGCGGAGTGGACCGGCTTCGCCTTCGGCATGGGCCCGGAGCGCATCACCATGCTCAAGCACGGCATCACCGACATCCGCTACTTCTTCAGCACCGACCTCCGGTTCTTGGAACAGTTCTAGCGAGGCCCCATGACCGTCATACGCGTTCCCCTATCCTGGTTGAACGACTTCGTGGACGTGGCCGACCTGGACCCGGTGGAGCTGGCCGAGCGGCTCACCCTGGCCGGGCTGGAGGTAGAGCACATCCGCTGGGTCGGCCTCAACCCGCCGCCGAGCTATCACCTGCCGCCCGAGGCCATGGACGAGGAGGATGGCCTGCCCTGGGAGCGGGACAAGATCTTCGTGGGCGAGATCATCCGCACCGAGCGCCACCCCGACGCCGACCGTCTGCTCCTGGCCACCGTGGAGTACGGCGGCCCCAAGCCCATGACCATCATCACCGGCGCGCCCAACCTCAAGCCGGGCGCCTGCGGGCTCAAGGTGGCCTTCGCCACCGTGGGCGCGCGGCTGGTGGACCCCTACGCCGAGACCTACAAGACCTTCCGCCTGAAGCCCAACAAGATCCGCGGCATCCAGTCGGAGGGCATGGCCTGCTCCGAGCGGGAGCTGGGCATCAGCGACGAGCACGAGGGCATCATCATCCTGCCGCCCAACGCGCCGGTGGGCATGCCCCTGGCCGACTACATGGGCGACGCCGTGCTCACTATGGACCTGACGCCCAACCTGGCCCGCAACCTGAACATCATCGGCGTGGCGCGCGAGGTGGCCGCGCTGTACAACCGACCCCTCAAGCGCACCCAGCCGGAGCTGGCCGCGCTGCTGGACATCGTCCGCCCCGAGGACATGCCGGCCACGCAGCCGCCGGCCGAGCCCTTCTGCCGCGTGGAGATCGCCGACCCCGAGCTGTGCCCCCGCTACACCGCCACCCTGATCCGAGACGTGGAGGTCGGCCCCTCCCCGGGGTGGGTGCAGGACCGGCTGCGCAAGGCGGGCGTGCGGCCCATCAACAACATCGTGGACGCCACCAACTACGTGATGCTGGAGTGGGGCCAGCCCACCCACGCCTTCGACTACGACGTGCTGGTGGCGCGGGCGCGACAGGCCTCCGGCGGCGCAGACAGCCTGCCTACCATCGTGATGCGCCGGGCCCGGCCGGGCGAGAAGCTGACCACCTTGGACGGCGTCGAGCGGGACTTGACCCCCGACATGCTGATGATCACCGACGCGCTGGGCCCCATCGCGGTGGGCGGGGTGATGGGCGGCCGGGAGACCGAGGTGACGGAGGCCACCCGCAACGTGCTCTTGGAGGCGGCCAGCTTCGACTTCATCAACAACCGCCGCACATCCCAGACCCTGCGCCTGCCCAGCGAGGCCACCGCGCGCTTCAGCAAGGGCATCTCGCCGGAGATGCCTGCGCCGGCTGCGCAGCGCTGCGCCCGGCTGATGGTGCAGCTGGCGGGCGGCGAGGTGGTCCCCGGCGTCCACGACTGCTACCCCCTCCGCCAGCGCAGCGTGACGGTGGAGATCACGCCGGCTGAGGTGAAGCGGGTGCTGGGCATGGACGTGCCGGCCTCGCAGATCGGCGACCTGCTGCGTCGCCTGGGCTTCGCCGTGGAGCCCGGCCCGGGCGAGGCGCTGCTGGCCACCGTGCCCTGGTTCCGCCTAGACGTGACCATCCCCGCCGACCTGATCGAGGAGATCGCCCGGGTGATCGGCTACGACCAGATCCCCACCACCCTGATGGACGACGCGCTGCCGCCGCAGTGGCGCAACTGGGCGGTGGAGGGCAAGGAGCGGGCGCGGGACGTGCTGGCGGCCGCCGGGCTGCAGGACATTATCAGCTACGCGCTGATCGGCCCAGAGCTGAACCGCAAGCTGCTGGCCGTGCAGCCGGAGCCGGCCTACGACGCCTACGCCGGCCAGCCGCCGGCCGAGGTGGCCCTGCCCCTGATCCTCCCGCCCGACGGCCTGGTGCGGCTGGCGAACCCCCTGGCGCCCACGGCCGACCGCCTGCGCTCGACGCTGCTGGGGAACATGCTGGCGGCCATCGCAGTGAACCAGCGGCAGCGCAGCCGGGTGGCGCTGTTCGAGATCGGCCGCGTCTACTGGCCGATCCCCGGCGAGCTGTTGCCGGCCGAGCCGGAGCTGATCGCCGTCGGCCTCACCGGCCCGCGGGACGCCGGCGCCTGGCTCAACCAGAACGCCGAGCCCCTGGACTTCTTCGACCTGAAGGGGATCGTGGAGGAGCTGCTGGAGCGGTTTGGACTGCTGGCCGAGGCGCGCTTCGTGCCTGCGTCCCACCCCCTGTTCGGCCCGCGCGCGGCGCGGGTGTTGGTGGATGGGCGGCCGCTGGGCATCCTGGGCGAGGTGCACCCGGCGGTGCGCCGCGCGTTCGACCTGGCCGACGCCCGCGTGGCCGTGGCGGAGCTGCACCTAGAGCCCCTGGTGGAGGCCGCCAGCCGACGGGTCAAGATGCAGCCCATCTCCCCCTTCCCGGCGGTGAAGGAGGACCTGGCCGTGGTGGTGGACGAGGCGGTGACCGCCGAACAGGTGGCCCAGGCCATCCGCCAGGCCGGCGGCAGCCTGCTGCAGGACGTGACCCTGTTCGACGTGTACCGCGGCAGGCAGATCCCGGCCGGCAAGAAGAGCCTGGCCTTCAGCCTCACCTACCAAGC
>JANWYQ010000119.1 GCA_025055015.1 Caldilineales bacterium | reverse complement strand
GGAGGCTGCCGCGCCGGGTCGTCTGGGCTCTCCAGCCGAGCGCGGTCACGGCGCGCCCGGCCGGGCCGGTCCATCGGCGCTTTCCTCCACATAGGTCCTCAGCAGCGTTGCGTCCTCGCCAGCTGTCACCGTGTACGGGCCCAGCGCGGCCGGCAACAGGCAGAAGCGCACGGCCGCCAGCGCCACGCCGTTGACCGTCGCCTGGCCGGCGATCGCGCCCCAGATCTCCAGCGTCTCGCCGTCGCAGGCGCCAACGAAGGAGCGGCCCGCGGCCAGCGTCACCCGCTCCGTGGTGAAGTAGCGGTTGCGGCACAGCAGCTCCCGGCGCAGGCCAGGCTCCTGGTGCAGCAGGATAGGGGGACAAACCCCCGGCTCCACCAGCGCGAAGTTGATCACGTCCAGCGCCTTGTCCACGTGCAGCGGCCGCGGCTTGCCGTCCTTGCCCACCCGACCCCAGTCGTAGACCCGGTAGGTCGTGTTGGAGTTCTGCTGGATCTCGGCGATCAGCAGGCCGCCCATGATGGCGTGCAAGGTGCCGGCCGGCACGCACACGTGGTCGCCCGCCCGCACCGGCACGCGGTGGAGAAAGGGCTCCAGGCGATTCTCCTCGATGGCCCGGCGGAAGGCCTCGCGCGTGGCGCCCGCCTTCACCCCCAGGATCAGCTCAGCGCCCGGCTCCGCGTGCAACACCACCCACATCTCCGTCTTGCCCAGCTCGTTGCCCTCGTGGGCCAGCGCGTAGGCGTCGTCGGGATGGACCTGCACCGACAGGGGCGTGGCCGCGTCCAGCAGCTTGATCAGCAGCGGGAACTTGCCGCGGGCCTGGGCCCAGGCGTTGCGCCGGCCGATCAGGTCCAGGCCCAGGGCAGCGTGGACCGCGGTCAGCGGCTGGCCGGCCAGGGGCCCGTTGTCCACCGTGGAGGTGCCGTCCTCGTGGGCCGCGATCTCCCAGCTCTCGGCGATGACGCCCTCGGGCGGCAGGCGGCGCCCCAGCCTCGTCTCCAGGTTGCGCCCGCCCCACACGTAGTCCTTGAGGACGGGGGTGAAGGTCATGGGGTAGAGGGGAGTGGTCATGGCGCATTTCCTGCACCTTGGCGGTAGTAGGGGCTGAGATTTTACCACAGATTTGCGACAAGCCGTCAACGTAGCTTGACAGCACTAAGGGATGGAGCTATCCTCTGGGAAGGTTGTCTGACTTCCTTCGCGGCTCTCTCGGGCTTTCTGGATATGGCTGAGCCACAACCTCGCATCGGAATGTTGTTGGCAGCGGGCGATCCCTTCTGGGTGATGGTGCGCGAGGCGATTCTGCTGCAGGCAGAGCGTACAGGCGCTCAGCTGGTGACCCTGGAGGAAGACATGAGCGCGCTGCCCGATGACGAGCGCCTAGCCTTGGTGGAGGAGCTGTTGGCTCAGGACGTTGATGTGTTGATCCTGCAGGGAGCGGACAACAAACTGGCGCAGCCGGTGCTGGATGCCTGTGTGCCGTTGGTGATCGCCACCGAGTCCGAAGTGCGCCATCCCCTGGCCACCTCGCCGCTGGGCCTCTACGACGCAGCCCGGTTGGGGATGACTTACCTCGTGGAACGGATAGGCCGTGTCGGACGGCTCCTTCTGGTTGGCGGGTTGCATGAGGGGTACGATGTCGGCCTCAGTCGCCTAAGGGCTTGTTGGGACGTGCTGCGCAGCACTCCCCAGGTCCAGGTGACGCATATTCCTACGCCCTGGCCCTATGCACCGGCCCTTGAAGCAGTGCACCGAGGCCTCGCCGAGCATAGCCACCCCTTTGACGCCGTGTTTGGCTTGTCCGACTCTCTAGCGCTGGCTGGTCGCGACGCTGCGGCTGGCCGTGGCTTGATGTCGCCGCACACCTTGGTCGTCGGCCTCAACGGCGACCCTCTGGCGCTGGCTGCCATCTTGGAAGGAACCATGACGGCCACGGTGGAAACGTCAGCCTCAGCCCTGGGAGAAAAGCTGGTCTATCTCGCCTGTCAAGCCGCTCGAGACCATCCGTTGCCCCCCTATTTCCACTACGAGACGCAACTCGTTGACCGCACCAACGTCACTGCCGTGGCCGCAGCCAAGCTGCTCTCAGCGGCCTCCATCCCCAGCCGCCTGGTCGGCTATAGCCGCAGCCAGGAAGCCAAGCGGCTGCAACAGCTCGAGACCAGCCTGACCATCGGGCGGTCGGTGGCCTCCGTCCTCGACCGGCGCCAACTCCGTCACCACATTGCCCAGGTCATCCGTGCTAACTACGCCTACGACCGGGTGATCCTGTATCTGTGGCGGCCAGACGATCGGGTGTTGGTTCGCGAGATGACCGAGGCCGGTGAGGGAGCCGACGAGCGGGTCCCGCTGGCCGAGGCCGGCCTGTTAGGCCAGGCCTTGGCTGCCGGCTCGGCGCTGTTCGTGCCCGACACCCGACGCAGCACGCGGTTTCCTCCCGATCCGCGGGCGGCTGACTGCCGATCGCGCGTCATCGTACCCATCCGCTTCGGCAACGAGATCCTGGGCCTGCTGGACCTCCACAGTGCGCAAACTATCGAGCACAGCCACCTAGACCTGGTAGGCTTGCAAGTGGTGGCCGATCAGCTCGGCCTAGCCATGCGCAACGCCGAGCTCTACGGCGCCGTACTGGCCGCCCACGAGGAAGCCGAACAGGCGGCGCAGCTTAAAAGCCGGCTACTGGCCAACGTCGGCCAGGAGCTGTGCCTGCCGTTGGAGGGGATCCTGGATCGCCTGCACAGTGTGCTGAGGCCCTCGGTTCTCTCGGCCACCGACTTGCCGCCCGCCCTGGTGAGTGAGCTTCGTCAAGCGTACCAAAACGCCGAGCACCTGAGACGCTTGATCAGCGACCTGCTCGACCTGGCGCGCGCTGAGAATGACAAGTTGACCATCTCCACCGAGTTAGTGGCCTCCAAGCCCCTTCTGGAACAGGCCTTTCAGACCATGCTAGACAGCGTGATCCCGGCGCCGAAGGTTGAGTGGCGTTTGGAGCTGCCGGAGGAGCTGCCCGACATCCGCTGCGACCCGGTGCGGCTGCGTCAAATCCTGTTCAACCTATTGAGCAACGCCCACAAGTTCACCGAGCAGGGGCACATTACCCTGGGCGCCTTGGCCAGCGCCACCCATCTGCACATCTGGGTAGAGGACACCGGCTGCGGCATCCCGCTCAAGCAGCAGCAGAACCTCTTTCGGGCCTTCATCACATCGGAGCATCCTCGCCGGCCGGCCGAAGGCCTCGGCCTAGGCTTGAGCGTCACCCACGAGCTGGTGCAGCTCCACGGCGGCACCATCGGTTTCAACAGCCTGCCCGGTGCCGGCACCACGTTTCACATCTACCTCCCCTTGCCGTCGCCCGGCAGCGGCGGCCAACCACCGGCGGCAGTGTTTCCCCACGTCCTGCCCTCGGTGGACGAGCTGCCCCCTGGCGCCAACGAGCTGACCCGCCAGGCGGTGAGCTATCTCCGCCTTAACTTCGCTGTCCAGCCGCTGTCGAGGCGGAAGATCGCAGCCCACCTGGCCGTCAGCGAGAGCTATCTGACCCGCGTCTTTCACCGCGATCTGGGCATCACCCCCTGGGAATACTTGACCCGCCTACGCATCGAGCGCGCAAAGGAGCTCCTGGTCTCCACGCACCTGACGGTCACGGCCATTGCCAACGAGGTGGGCTACAACGATGGCGCCTACTTCAGCCGTGTCTTCCGTCAAGAGACCGGACGCAGTCCTCTCGACTTTCGCCAGCAAGTGAGACTGCATCGTCTCTAATTGTGCAAACACCTGCGCTTTTTCTGCATGACGGGGGCTGAAAGGGTGTAGATAATTGGGGGTAAGCGAGCGTGGCTGCTCAAGAGCAGACATGGTCTCGCCGGTTTTCTGTACGTATCAGCGACCTCTCTCCCCGAAGTGTTCTCTAAGGTGCGCGGCATGAAAGTTCTGGTGACAGGCGGCGCAGGCTACATCGGCAGCGTGGTGGCCCAGCAGCTCCTGGATGGAGGCCACTCCGTCGTGGTGTACGATAATCTTTCCAGCGGACACCTGGCTGCCGTTCCGCCGGGTGCCGACTTCTTTCAGGGCGACACGCTGGATCGGCCCGCGCTGGATGCCGTGCTGCAGGGTGGGGGGTTCGATGCCATCCTCCACTTCGCCGCCTTCATCGAGGCTGGCGAGTCCATGCGGGAGCCGGGCCGGTTCTTTCGCAACAACGTCACTGGCAGCCTGACCCTGATAGACGCAGCAGTCGCTCATGGCGTGGAACGCTTTGTCTTCTCTTCCACAGCCGGCGTGTACGCCAGCAAGGACGGGCCCTTGACCGAGGACGATCCGGTTGGACCGGCCAGTGTCTATGGTGCCACTAAGCTGATGGTGGAACAGGCTCTGGAGTGGCATCACCGCATCCACGGCCTGCGCGTGGCGATTCTGCGCTACTTCAACGCCGCCGGTGCGACCGCCGAGCGGGGGGAGGCGCACCGCCCGGAAACCCACCTGATCCCCTTGGTGCTCCAGACGGCTCTGGGCAACCGGCCGCAGATCGCCATCTTCGGCGACGACTATCCCACCCGCGATGGGACGTGCATCCGCGATTACATCCACATCGAAGACCTGGCTTCGGCCCACCTGCTGGCGCTGGCCGGGTTAGACAACCGGCCCTTCATGCGCTTCAACTTGGGCAACGGCGCCGGCTACTCCGTCCGCGAGGTGATCGAAACAGCCCGTCGCGTCACCGGCCGGCCAATTCCGACGGTGGTTCGCCCTCGGCGGCCTGGCGACCCAGCCATCCTGGTTGCCAGCAGCGCTCAGATCCAGGAGGCATTGGGCTGGAAGTCCGTGTACCCGGAGTTGGAGCAGATCATCGAGAGTGCCTGGCGCTGGCACCTGGCGCATCCGCTTGGGTATCACGAGTGACGTCCTAAGTATGAGCCGCTATGGCTGTCCCCAATTCTCCTAACCTCGGCTCTTTGCCCATAAGGCAGCCTAGGAGGTGTAGCTCATGAGCCTTCAAGTGTCTCCTGTACCCCGCCTTGCGCTTCCCAGCCGACCGAAGCGCCGGTGGCGCCGCCGCGAGGTGATCTGGGCAGCGCTGTTAATCTTGCCCAGCCTGGTAGGCTTCATCGCGTTCTATGCCATCCCAGCCGTGCGCGGGGTGTTCATTAGTTTCACCGACTGGGACCTGCTGACGCAGGCCAAATGGATCGGTCTGGAGAACTATCAGAGGCTGCTTAAGGACCCGGAGTTCAGGAACGCGCTCAAGGTCACCTTCTACTATGTCCTGCTCAACATCCCGCTCCAGACCGTACTGGCCACTGTCATCGCCGTCATGATGGCTCGGCTGAGCACCTCTGTGTTGATCAGAGCCGTGCTCATCCTCCCCTGGCTGATGCCCAGCGTGGTGGTGGGTCTGCTCTGGCTGTGGCTCATGGACCCGAACATCGGCATTATCAACGTGACCCTAAGGTCGCTGGGACTGTCCACCATTCCCTTCCTCAACGTGCCAGCGCTGGCCATGCCCTCCATCGCCCTTATCAACATCTGGCAGTACGTAGGCTACACGGCCCTGCTGCTGTTCGCCGGTCTCCAATCCATCCCCGGGTCGGTGTACGAGGCGGCCTCCATTGACGGCGCCTCAGAAACACAGATGTTCTGGAAAGTGACCTTGCCGCTGCTGCGGCCAGTGATGGTCTTCGTCGTTGTGACCTCCGTCATCGGATCCTTCCAGGTCTTTGACACCATTGCTATCACCACCAAGGGAGGTCCGGTTAACGCCACCAAGGTGCTCAACTGGTACATCTACGAGCAGGCGTTCTCCCGCTTCAATATGGGCTACGCCACGGCGATCTCCATGGTGCTGTTCTTGATGCTGATTGTGATCAGCGCCATCCAAATGCGCCTACTGCGCGCCGGCGAATCCGACCTGTAGTCGAGAAGGAGGAGACCTATGACCCCATCCGCCGAGACCATCACCCGACCGCGGCAGCCCATCCCATGGGGCAGGATCGCGGCGTGGACAGCCCTGGTGCTGATGTTGCTGATCACCCTGTTCCCCTTTTGGTGGATGTTGCGCACAGCGCTAACCCATCCTAAGGCGCTGTTTATCAACCCGGCGTCGTTGCTTCCCGTGCAACCCACGCTAATCAACTTCCAGCGAGTGTTGGGCCTGGTGGATGTGGAAACCGCTGTAGCGCTGGGCGGTACCGGCCAAACCATCAACTTCATGTTGGCGCTGCGCAACTCCATCATCGTGTCGGTGCTCGTCGTTGTGGGCCAGGTCACCTTCAGCGCCATGGCCGCCTACGCCTTTGCTCGCCTGAACTTCCCACTGC
This sequence comes from Caldilineales bacterium, assembly GCA_025055015.1. Taxonomy (GTDB): domain Bacteria; phylum Chloroflexota; class Anaerolineae; order JAAEKA01; family JAAEKA01; genus JANWYQ01. Next base: position 23,243 of record JANWYQ010000119.1, on the reverse strand, counting down.
GTAACCAGATCTTCGCGCTCTACGTTGCCGCCTTAATGGTGCCGGGCGTGGTCATGCTGCTCCCTAACTTCATCCTGGTGCGCTCGCTGAACTTGCTCAATACCTTCGTTGGGATCGTGCTGCCCGCGTTGTTCATGACTCCCTTTGCCGTCTTCTTCCTGCGCCAGTTCTTTTTGGGCGTCAACCGGGAGGTGGAAGAGGCTGCGCTGATTGACGGCTGCGACGTGCCGGAGGTCTTCTTCCGCATCGTGATCCCTATGACCATACCAGCGTTGACGACCCTGGCCGTGATCACCTTCATCACCAGCTGGAACAACTACCTGTGGCCTCTGGTGGTCGGCAACAAGGAGAACGTCCGAGTACTGACCGTGGCATTGGGGGTGTTCCGGTCACAAACACCCCAGGGCGCGCCCGACTGGACGGGGCTCATGGCCGGCACGGCGCTCTCCATCATACCCACTTTCGTCCTTTTCCTTTTCATGGGGCGCAAGATCTTGGACTCCATCCAGTTCACCGGCTTCAAGTAACGAAAGGAGGCGCTAACGATGTGACCAAACTCCGCTTCCCGTCCGAACCTAGCCTTCCGGAAACGGGGCTTTCGACACCAACTCTCTTAAGGAGGACAAGAACCGATGTATCGCCGCTCTCTCGCTCTCGTCAGCTTGCTCACCCTACTCGCCGTTCTCCTGGCTGCCTGCGGCGGCGCCACCCCGACCCAGGCTCCGGCCGCCCAAACGCCCGCCGCTCAGCAGGCGCCGGCTGCGCAACCCCCGGCCCCCAGCGCCGGCCAAGTTACCTTGCAGTACTGGCTGTGGGACGCCAACCAACTCCCCGCTTACCAGCAGTGCGCCAACGTCTTCATGGCCAAGAACCCCAACATCAAGATCGAGATCACCCAGCAGGGTTGGGGCGACTACTGGAGCAACCTCCAGACCGGCATGGTGGCCGGCACTGCTCCTGACGTGTTCACGAACCACCTGGCCAAGTACCCAGAGTTCGCCTCCAAGGGGCAGCTGGTGGACATTGAACCTTACGTCAAGCGCGATGGAGTAGACCTGAGCATCTACCTGCCCGGTCTGGCCGACCTCTGGGCGCGCGATGGCAAGCGCTACGGACTGCCCAAGGACTGGGACACTATCGCCATCGTCTACAACAAGAATGCCCTGGACGCGGCCGGCGTCACCCTGGACGAGCTCAACAACGCCACCTGGAACCCGGAGGACGGCGGCACCTTCGGCCAGCTGCTCGCGCGGCTTACCGTTGACGAGAACGGCCGCAACGCCCTAGACCCCGCCTTCGATAAGACCAAGATCAAGCAATACGGCCTGATCATCAACGGCGCCGGCGAGGCCTATGGCCAGACCGAGTGGAGTTGGCTGGCCTATACCACCGGCTGGAAGCACGTGGATGGTCTCTACGGCACGAAGTACTACTTCGACGACCCGCGCTTCATCAAGACCATCCAGTGGTACGCCGACATGATGGCCCAGGGCAAGATCATGCCGCTGGAGCTGGTCAGCAGTCTGGGCGGCGCGGCCGCCTTCAACGCTGGCAAGGGCGCCCTGCACGCCAACGGCTCCTGGATGATCGGTGAGTTTGCCAACAACGCCACCTTCCCCTTCGGCTTTGCACGCCTGCCCAAAGGGCCTGAGGGCCGCAAGAGCATGTTCAACGGCCTGGCGGACTCCATCTGGATCGGCACCAAACACGTCGAGGAGGCCTGGCAGTGGGCCAAGTTCCTGGCGTCGCCGGAGTGCGCCAACATCGTGGGCGACGCAGGCGTAGTGTTCCCTGCCCAGCAGTCCGGGGTCGAGCGCGCGCTGGCCGCCTATCAGAAGCGCGGGCTGGATGTCTCGGCCTTCACCGAGCAGGCCTTGGAGCCCGGCGGCACCTTCCTGTTCCCGGTGACCGATCACGCCTCGGAGATCGTCTCCATCATCTCCCCAGTGATGCAGAGCATCATGCTGGGGCAGGCTAAGGCGGCGGACGTGCTGCCGGCTGCCAACGCCGAGGTCAACGCGCTCTTCAAGTAGCACAAACCGCACCCTATGCAGGGTGCAGCCCCAAACCCCTCGGTCGCCGCCTCAACGTGAGGCGGCGACCGAGCACCTTTGCCGATTGCCGGGTGAACGTGGCGCAAGATGCCATCGTGCGTTACGTGGGTGAAACCACCCGTAGAGTCGGCCACCTTCACCTCTACCCACTTCCCCACCGGCACCATGATCCACTTCGACCCCACGACGAACACCTTCAACCTGGTGTTAGCAACCAGCCTCTACGCCTTCCGCGCAGACGACGAGGGTCGGCTGCTGCACATGGCTTGGGCTCCGCGGCCGGTTGGCGCGCCGACTGACCTGGTGCTCGGTGGTCCCGGCTTCGACAGCCTACCCCGCGCCGACGAGCTGCCGCTGACCCGGCGCTTCGAGCTAAACACCTTCTGTGACAGCGTGCAGCAGGAGGTAGCACTGAAGGTCACCTTTCGTGATAGTCCGATTCCGATCCGCGACGTGCGGTTGCGCTATGCCGGCCACGAGATCGTTACCGACGCGCAGCCGGGTCTGGCGCCGACCCACGGCCAACCTACGGCCGTCTCAACCCCTCGCGAGACGCTGCGCGTGCGCCTGGCCGATCCGGCCCAGCCCTTAGAGGTGACGCTGTGCTACCGCCTCACGCCGGAGCATGACATCATCGAGCGCTGGGTGGAGATCGCCAACACGGGCGCCCAGCCCATCGAGGTCGAAGCGCTGGCCTTCGCCACCCTCCACTTCCCCAACGGCACCACGGAGCTCACCTCGGCGGCCGGTTGGTGGACACGCGAGTTCACGGCCACCCGCGAGCGCCTGCCCATGGGCATCCGCAGCATCGAACAGCGCTCGCTGCAAACCGGCCACTACGCCAACCCGTTCTTCCTGCTCAACCGCCCTGGCCAGGCCTGGGAGGAGACGGGCGTGGTCTACTTCGGTGCGCTGGCCTACAGCGGCGCCTGGCGCATAGTATTCGAGCAGCTCTTTACCTTGGACGTGCGCTGCCAGGTGGGCTACAACCCCTTCGACTTCGGCCTGACCCTGATGCCTGGCGAGCGCCACATCACCCCGGCGGTGGTGATCGGCGTTTGCGCCGAGGGGTGGGGCGGCGCCAGTCGCAGGTTGCACGCCTTTGCCCTGGAAAGGGTGCTGCCCCGGCCGGCCGACGGCCCTGCCTTCCGGCCGGTGCTCTACAACAGCTGGGAGGCCACCTACTTCAACCTCAGCCTGGAAGGTCAGATCGCCCTGGCGCGCAAGGCCGCAACCATCGGCGTCGAGCTGTTCTGCGTGGACGACGGCTGGTTCGGTGGCCGCCGCCACGACCGCGCAGGCCTGGGCGACTGGTTTGTCAGCCCGGAGGTGTTCCCAGAGGGCCTGGAGCCGCTGATCGCCGAGGTGCACAGGCTGGGAATGCAGTTCGGCCTTTGGGTCGAACCGGAGATGGTCAACCCCGACTCGGAGCTCTACCGGGCGCACCCTGACTGGGTGCTCCATTTTCCCGGCCGACCGCGCACCGAATGGCGCTTTCAGCTCATGCTGGACTTCGGCCGTCGCGAGGTGGTCGAGCACATCTACGGGGTGCTGCACAGCCTGCTGAGCCGCTACGCCATTGACTTCCTCAAGTGGGACATGAACCGCTACGCCACAGAGCCGGGCTCTGTAGTGGGTCGGGCCATCTGGCAAGCGCACACCGCTGGCGTCTACGAGATCATGGACCGACTGCGTCGCGCTTTCCCCCATCTCCAGATCGAGAGCTGCGCCAGCGGCGGTGGTCGGATAGACCTCGGCATCCTGGCCCGCACCGACCAGGTGTGGACCAGCGACAACACCGACGCCTACGACCGCATCCGCATCCAAGAGGGATACAGCCTGGCGTATCCGGCGCGGGCCATGATGGCATGGGTGACGCACGCCGTCAACCATCAGACCGGCATGACCAGTCCGCTGAGCCTGCGCTTCGACGTGGCTATGCGCGGAAGCCTGGGCATCGGCGCCGATCTCAACCAACTCGACGAGGCGGAGCTGGCCGAGTACGCCCAGTACATCGCCTTCTACAAGCGCATCCGCCCGGTGGTGCAGGGCGGGCGCCTCTATCGCCTGCAGCGGCTGGAGGAGTACGGCGCGTCGGTGATCGAGTACGTCTCGCCCGACCGCCGTGAGGCGGTCTACTCGGTGGCGGTGATGAGCTATCAGCAGGGCTGGGTGCGGCCGCCGGCGCCGCTGTGCGGGCTGGACCCGGACGCCATGTACAGCGTCACCGACCGCCGCGGGGTCGAGGTTTATCGCGCCGCCGGCCTCGAGCTGATGACCGCCGGAATCCCCGGCGACGCCTTTGGCGGTGCCGCCTACAGCCGCACGCTGTACCTGAGACAGATCCGTGAGCCGGATTGACACGCCGCCCGCGGCAGCTATAATGGGCGCACGTGCCATTGCGCTATGGCGTGCATTCACCCGCCGAGCGGAGCCCATCCCGATGAAGACGGTAACCTTCACCGAGCTGCGCGCACACATCTACACGCTCCTGGACGAAGTGCTGGAGAGCGGGGTGCCCTTGGAGGTGCAGCGTGGCCATCGCCGGCTTCGCATCCTCCCCGTCGAACAACCCGACAAGCTCCAAAACCTGGTGTATCGGCCGGATGTCGTTCGGGGCGACCCGGAGGACCTTGTCTCGCTGAGCTGAAACGGGGAGATCAACTTTGATCCACCTCAGGTAATCCCCTATGCCCAAGATCGCCTTCATCGGCGCCGGCAGCACCGTGTTTGCCCGCAACCTGCTGGGCGACATCCTCCTCTACCCCGAGCTGGCCGACGCGGTCATCAGCCTGCACGACATTGACCCCGACCGCCTGCGCACCACCGAGATCGTGGCCCGCCGGCTGGCGGCCGGCCTTGGCGTCCGTCCCACCATCGAGGCCACCCTGGACCGCCGCCAGGCCCTGGCCGGCTCGGACTACGCCATCGCTATGTTCCAGATCGGCGGCTATCGGCCGGCCACCGTGGTGGACTTCGAAATCCCCAAGCGCTATGGCCTGCGCCAGACCATCGCCGACACCCTGGGCGTCGGCGGCATCATGCGCGGCCTGCGCACCGTCCCCGTGTTCCTGGAGATGTGCCGGGACATGGAGGAGGTGTGCCCCGACGTGACCCTGCTGCAGTACGTCAACCCCATGGCCATCAACACCTGGGCCATCCTGCGGGCCACGCCCATCCGTGCCGTCGGGCTGTGCCACAGCGTGCAGGGGACGGCCATGCAGCTGGCTGCGGACATCGGCGTGCCCTACCGGGAGATCAACTACCTCTGCGCGGGCATCAACCACATGGCCTTCTACCTGCGCTTCGAGCGCAACGGCCAGGACCTCTATCCCGCCATCCGCCGGGTGATCGAGGAGGGCCGGGTGCCGCCCTGGAACCGAGTGCGCTACGAGGTGCTGCGCCGCTTCGACTACTTCGTCACCGAGTCCAGCGAGCACTTCAGCGAGTACGTGCCCTGGTTCATCAAGCGCGACCGCCCCGACCTGATCGAGCGCTTCCACATCCCCCTGGACGAGTACATCCGCCGCTGCGAGGTGCAGCTGGCCGGCTGGGAGACGGTGCGGGACGCCATCGAGGCCGGACCCGACTTCGCCGTGGACCCGCAGCGCCTGGCCGAGCGGCTGCGCAGCGCGGGCGCCACGGAGGACGACATCGCCTGGGCCCTCAACTTGGCCACCAACTTCGACGCGGTCCAGCCCTCCCACGAGTACGGCGCGCAGATCATCCATGCCATGGAGACGGGCGAGCCCACGGTGGTCTACGGCAACGTGCTCAACCACGGCCTCATTGACAACCTGCCCCAGGGCTGCTGCGTGGAGGTGCCCTGCCTGGTGGACCGCAACGGCATCCAGCCCACCCGGATCGGCAGCCTGCCGCCGCAGCTGGCTGCCCTCATCCAGACCAACGTCAACGTGCAGATGCTGACGGTGGAGGCTGCGCTGACGGGCAAGCGGGAGCACATCTACCACGCCGCCATGCTCGACCCCCACACCGCAGCCGAGCTGGACCTAGACCAGATCGTGGCCCTGGTGGACGAGCTGATCGAGGCCCACGGCCCCTGGCTGCCCCCGTTCCACTGATACGCGCCACCGGCCCGGCCACGGCGCAGCCCGACGCCCTGCCCATCTCCCGGCCGCACCGTCGTGCCACCCCACCTTCGCGCGCCCGTGCGCCCCACCGCCCACCCATGAGCGATCCCACGCTGCCCTTCGATCCGACCGAACATCCCCACCGCCGCTACAACGCTTTGACGGGCGACTGGGTGCTGGTTTCCCCCCATCGCACCCAGCGGCCCTGGCAGGGGCAGGTGGAGCGGCCGCCCCAGGAGACCCGGCCGGCCTACGACCCCACCTGCTACCTCTGCCCCGGCAACGCGCGCGCCGGCGGCCGCCGCAACCCGCCCTACACCGGCACCTTCGTCTTCACCAACGACTTCGCAGCCCTGCTGCCCGACACTCCCCCGGCGCCGGCCCAGGCACACCCCCTCCTGCGCCTGGAGGGCGAGCCCGGCACCTGCCGCGTCATCTGCTTCTCCCCGCGCCACGACCTCACCCTGCCGGAGATGGCCGTGCCGGAGATCCGCCAGGTGGTGGACGTGTGGGCGGAGCAGGTGGCGGAGCTGGGCCGGGCCTACCGCTGGGTGCAGGTCTTCGAGAACAAGGGCGAGATCATGGGCTGCTCCAACCCGCACCCCCACGGCCAGATATGGGCCGGCAGCGCGCTGCCCCTAGAGCCGGCCAAGGAGGATCGCCAGCAGCGCGCCTACTTCGAGCAGCACGGCCGGCCGCTCTTGCTGGACTACGCCGCGCTGGAGCTGGCGGTGGACGCCGGCATGGACGACCCCCTTTCGGCAGGCCGGCCGCTGGCCTCGCCCGCCTCGCGCCTCGTCGCCCAAAACGACCACTGGCTGGCCGTGGTGCCCTTCTGGGCCGTGTGGCCCTTCGAGACCCTGCTGCTGCCCCGCCGCCACGTGCTGCGCCTGCCCGACCTGGCCGACGCGGAGCGGGACGCGCTGGCCGACATCCTCAAGCGCCTGCTCACCCGCTACGACAACCTGTTCGAGACCTCCTTCCCCTACTCCATGGGCTGGCACGGCGCGCCCACCGGGCCGGGCGTCGAAGGCGGGAGCGAGGTCAGCTCGGCGGCGAGCGGGCCACTCGCCCACTGGCAGCTCCACGCGCACTTCTACCCGCCGCTCTTGCGCTCCGCCACCGTCAAGAAGTTCATGGTGGGCTACGAGATGCTGGGCGAGCCCCAGCGCGACCTGACCCCTGAGCAAGCCGCCGCCCGCCTCCGCGCCTTGCCGGAGGTTCACTACCGGCAGCGCTAGCCCCTGCCCGCTCACCGTCCACCGTCCGCCGTCCACCGTTCACCGTCCACCGTCCACCGTTCACCGTTTACCGTTCACCGTCCCCCCGTTCACCGTCCACCGCCCACCGCCCAAACAGCCATGTCCCTGCACACCCTCGTCTCCACTGCCTTCCAGGCCCGCTTCGGCCGGCCGCCGGCCTACGTGGTGCGGGCGCCGGGCCGGGTCAACCTGATCGGCGAGCACACGGACTACAACGACGGCATTGTGCTGCCCATGGCCATTGACCGCGCCGTCTGGATCGCTCTGAGCCCCCGAGCCGACCGCCAGGTGCGGGTCTACTCCCTGGACCTGAAGGCCGAGGCTGCCTTCGACCTGGACGCGCTGAGCCGCGGCCGGCCGGCGTGGATCGAGTACCTCAAGGGGGTGGCCTGGGCCCTGAGCGAGGCGGGCTACCCCCTGGCCGGTTGGGAAGGGGTGGTGGCCGGCGACGTGCCGCGCGGCGCAGGGCTCTCCTCCTCGGCGGCCATCGAGCTGGCCACGGCGCGCGCGTTCCAGGCAGCCTCCGGCTTCCCCTGGCAGGGCAAGGAGATCGCGCTCCTCTGCCAGCGGGCGGAGAACCGGTGGGTGGGCATGAACTGCGGCATCATGGACCAGATGATCTCCGCCGTGGGCCGAGCCGGCCACGCCCTGCTCATTGACTGCCGCACCCTGGAGACCCAGGCGGTCCCCCTGCCGCCCGCCACAGCCGTGGTGGTGCTGGACACCGCCACCCGCCGCGGCCTGGTGGACTCTGCGTACAACGAGCGCCGCCGGCAGTGCGAGGCCGCTGCGGCAGCCTTCGGCGTGCCCGCGCTGCGGGACGTGACGCCGGAGCGGCTGGCCGCCGAGGGCCATCGGCTGGACCCGGTGACCCTGCGCCGCGCCCGCCACGTGGTCACCGAAAACGCGCGCACCCTGGCCGCGGTGGAGGCCATGCAGAAGGGGGACGCGGTCGCCCTGGGCCGGCTGATGGACGCCAGCCACGCCAGCCTGCGCTACGACTTCGAGGTGACCAACGACGCGCTGAACACCATCGTGGAGATCGCGCGCGGCCAGCCGGAGTGCTACGGCGCGCGCATGACCGGCGCCGGCTTCGGCGGCTGCGCCGTGGCCCTGGTGCGAGCCGAGGGCGCGGAGGCCTTCGGCGGTCGCGTGGCCGCGGCCTACCGGCAGGCGACCGGCCTGGAGCCTGCGGTCTACGTCTGCGCCGCCAGTGACGGCGCGTCGGTGGTGGAGGGAGTAGGAAGTCATGCATAATGCGTGATGCGCCAGCAGAGGGAGGGGAAAAACGGTCAACGAATGGGACACGAATAAACGAATGGCCATGCGGAGTTCGCACGCCCACGTGCGAACGGGAGGCGGGGAGGCCCACGCGCCATGCGGAGTTCGCACGCTCACGTGCGAACGGGAGGGCGCGCTCGCGAGCGAAACGGATTCGCGAAGGAAAGAACAACATCAACGAATGCGAAACGGACAAACGAATGCCTCATATCCGAAAGGTCTGGGCTTGTTCGCCCCTCTCCCCAGGGGAGAGGGGCTGGGGGTGAGGGGCATGGCAGTTACCCAGAGCGACTGAAGTCGCCACTACGAAGGGAGGCGGCGATTTTTCAGGACAGATTCCCATGCCAACGTAGCGCAACTCCTGCGGAGTTGCGCGACGCCGTTGACGGCTTTGCTCTCGTTCGCCCCTGCGCGGCCGGTTGTGGTAGAATGGCCCGCGGAGCGCACGCCATGCCCGACGACACCTTCACCGTCATCCTCACCCACGAGCACACCGACTTCGACGCGCTGGCCTCCATGCTGGCCGCGCACAAGCTCTACCCCTACGCGGTTCCGGTGTTGCCGCGCGCGCTCAACCGCAACCTGCGGGAGTTCCTGGCCCTCTACCGCAGCAGCCTCCCCTTCCGCCGCCAGGAGGAGCTCCCCCGCCGCCGCATTGACGCCGTCATCCTGGTGGACACCCAGTCCTGCTCCACCATCCGCGGCATGCGGCCCGACGTCGCCGGCCAGATCATTGACCACCACCCCCTACAGCGGGAGCTGGAGCCGGGCTGGCGCTACTGGGGCGAGGCCGTGGGCGCCACCACCACCATGCTGGTGGAGGAGATCGCCCGCCGCGACATCTCGGTGACCCCCGTGGAGGCCACCCTGCTGCTGTTGGGCATCTACGAGGACACCGGCTCCCTGGTCTACACCGCCACCACCCCGCGCGATCTGCGCGCCGCTGCCTGGCTGCTGGAGCGCCACGCCAACCTCCAGGTCGTCGCCCACTACCTGCACCACCCCCTGACCGAGGAGCAGCGCGCCCTCTACGCCCAGCTCACCGAGAACAGCGAAAGCCTGGAGATCGCCGGCCAGACCATCGTCATCGCCGCGGCGCGGGCGCCCGAGTACACCGACGAGATCAGCACCCTAGCCCACAAGCTGCGCGATGTCTACGACCCCGCCGGCCTTTTCCTGCTGGTGGACCTGGGCGACCGGGTGCAGATGGTGGCCCGCAGCACCAGCGACGCAGTGGACGTGGGCGCCATCGCCCTGCAGCTCGGCGGCGGCGGCCACGCCCGCGCCGCGGCCGCGCTGATCCGCGGTCAGTCGCTGGAGCAGATCAAGGGCCGCCTGGTGGCGCTGCTGCACCAGCACGTCAAGCCCACCGTCACCGTGGCCCAGATCATGACCCACGGCGCGCCCGTCACCGTGCCCGTGGGCACCACCATCGCCGAGATGGCCCAGATCATCCAGCGCTACGGCTTCGAGGGCTACCCCGTGGTGGACGTCGGCGCCCGGGCCGGCAACGCCGGCAACGGCCGCGCCGCCGTGCGGCTGGACCAGCTGCGCGGCATCATCACCCGCCGCCAGGTGGACCGCGCCCAGCAGCACGGCCTGGAGAGCCACACCGTGGAGCGCTACATGCACACCGGCCAGGTGGTGGTCACGCCGCAGACCACCGTGGCCGAGCTCCAGCGCACCATGATCGAGTCGGGCTGGGGCCAGATCCCCGTGGTGGACCCGGAGACCCAGGAGATCATCGGCATCGTCACCCGCACCGACCTGATCAAGCTGTGGGGACAGCCGCCGCAGGCCCGCCGCCGCGAGGAGATCGCCGTGCGCATGGAGACCGCGCTGCCGGAGCCGCTGCTGGTGCTCCTACGGCTGGCCGGCACGGCCGCCGAGGAGCTGGGCTATCCCCTGTACGCCGTGGGCGGCTTCGTGCGCGATCTGCTGCTGGGCCGACCCAACTACGACGTGGACCTGGTGGTGGAGGGGGACGCCATCAAGCTGGCGCGGCTCCTGTCTAAGAAGTACGGCGGCCGCGTGCGCAGCCACCAGCGCTTCGGCACCGCCAAGTGGCTGTTGCCCACCACCGAGGCCGAGGCCGGCGCAGCCGAGCAGCCCATCGTCTTCCATCTCTACCGCGAGATCACGACGGGCAACGGCCACCGCCCGCCCCTGCCTACCTCGCTGGACTTCGCCACCGCGCGCACCGAGTTCTACACCGAGCCCACCGCCCTCCCCACGGTGGAGACCGGCTCCATCAAGCTGGACCTGCACCGCCGCGACTTCACCATCAACACCCTGGCCATCCGCCTCAACCCCGACGTCTGGGGCGAGCTGCTGGACTTCTACGGCGGCGAGCGCGATCTGCGCGAGGGGCTCATCCGGGTGCTGCACACCCACAGCTTCGTGGACGACCCCACCCGCATCCTGCGCGCCGTGCGCTTCGAGCAGCGCTTCGGCTTCCGCATCGAGCAGCGCACCCTGGAGCTCATCCAGAACTCCGCCGACTTGCTGACCAAGATCAGCCCGCAGCGGGTACGCCACGAGCTGGAGCTGATCCTGGGCGAGGACCAGCCGGAGCAGGCCCTGCGCCGCCTGGACCAGCTCGGCGTCACCCCCTACATCCACCCGGCCCTGGCTACCGACGACTGGGTGGTGGAGCGCTTCGCGCGTCTGCGCCAGGCCTTGGCCGACCGCCCGCCTCCTCAGCCCGTCGAGCGCCTCTACTTCGCCGTCTGGACCTATCGGCTGGACGCGTTTCAGCTGGCGGAGGTGCTAGAGCGGCTCAACCCCCGCCGCGAGACCGTGGAGCTGCTGCAGGAGCTGCACACCCTGAAGCGCCACGAGGCCGACCTGCAGCGGCCCGACCTGCGCCCCAGCGAGATCGTGCACCTGCTGGAGCCGGCCGGCGACGCGGCGCGCTTCCTGCTGGGCGTCGTCACCGACTCGCCGCTGGTGCAGGAGCGGCTGCAGCGCTACCAGCAGACCCTGCGCCACGTGCGACCCACCCTGGACGGCGCAGCCCTGCGGCGCCTGGGCCTGCCGCCGGGGCCCCTCTACGGCCGGCTGCTGACCGCGGCGCGCGACGCCTGGCTGGACGGCCTGATCGCCAGCGAGGCCGAGGAGCGCGCCCTGGTGGAGCGGCTGGTGGCCCAGGAGCAGGCCGCGCAGTGAGGTCCGACGTGGCCGCCGACCAGGCGGAAGGGCGCCACACCGCTATGGCCAGAGGGCGTCGAACGGGTAGCGCACCCATGGCCGCGATCCCCCCGGCGGCCCACTCGGCGCCGTGGGACGGGGCCGGCGAAGCGACGAGGCCTGGGCCGGTCCTGATCGTCGGCATCCGTTGGGAGTTGGCGCGGCTGGCGGCGCGGCTGGCCGACCTGCGCTGGCACGACCGCCCCTGGGGCCGGCTGGGCGTTGGCCGCTGGCCCGGCTGCGGCGTGGACGTCGCCCTGGCGGTCGCCGGGATCGGCAAGGTGTCGGCGGCTATGGCCGCGCAGGCTGCGCTGGAGGCGCTGCGGCCACGGGCCGTGGTGAGCTGTGGCTCGGCCGGCGGGCTGGCGCCGGAGCTCCGGGTGGGCGATCTGGTGCTGGGCGACCCGGTCATCGCCCACGACCAGGGGGTCTTCCTGCCGCTGGCGATGGCCCGGCGCCACCCCGCCCACCGCTCAGACGGCTTTCTGCCCATCGGCAGCCCCCTGCCGCGCGGCCGGCGGCGCAGCTTCCGCGCCGACCCGGCCCTGCTGACGGCGGCGGCCGCAGCGGCTCGCCGGGCCGGCCTGCCCAGCCCGCATGTTGGTCCCCTGGTCACCGGCGACCAAGTGATCCTGCAGGACGCCGCGCGGCAGTGGCTGCGCACCGCCTTCGCTGCGCTGGCCGTGGACAACGAAACCGCGGCCGTGGCCCAGGTAGCCCACTGTCACGGCGTCCCCTGGCTGGCCCTGCGCGGCGTCAGCGACCCGGCGAGCAGCGACGCCGCCTTCGACTTCACTCCCTTCCTGAGGTACCAGGACGACCCCGCACGCAGTGCGCCGGGTGCGCTCGGCGATTTTGCTCGACGGGCGCGGCTGGCCCTTGTCCAGCCCGCAGCCGCTCGCCGTATCCAGCGCTTTCGGCAGGGCGCCCGCCGCGCCATGGACGCCGTCGCCGCGCTGCTGGACGCCCTGCTGCCGGCCCTGTGGCCTGTGACCGACCGCTAGCGGGCCCACGGGAGAGGGATGAACGGATCGGGGCAGAGGTGTGAGGAGATCCGTGGCCATCCGTGCCAACCCGTGCCGCTCGTGACCCCCAAGCCTCGTCCGAGGCAGTCCGGACTCGCCGCCAAGGAGGCTTCCATGCAAGCTATCGTCCGCGACGCGCGCATGTTGTGGAACGCGCTCTTCCTGCGCACCGACGCCTATGAGGAGATGCGTCGGGACAACAACCCCTTCGTCGAGGGGCTGTTCATCCTGGCCATCCTCGGCCTGCTCCTGGGCCTGGCCGGCACGGCCGGCGCGGCCCTAGAGTGGGCCGCCACCCCCAACCTGGACGAGCTGCAGGCCGTGCTGCTGCGCAACCTGCAGCTCACCCCTGCCTGGGAACAGGCCACGCAGCGGTATCCCGCCTTTGAGCCCCTCTTTCGCCAGATCTGGAACACGGCCTGGGAGGCAGCAGCCAACGCCCGCCCCAGCCCGGCCGGCGCCCTGACCGCCATGGTGGTGCAGCCGGTGAGCCTGGTGCTCGGCTGGCTGGTCTACGGCCTGCTGGCCCATCTCTTCGCCCGCCTGTTGGGCGGCGTCGGCACCCTGAACCAGACCCTGGGCACCACTGCGCTGGCCGCCGCGCCGCAGCTGATCAACCTCGTCGCTGCGCTGCCCTTCGTGGTGGCGGCGGGCGTGGGCGTGTGGACCCTGCTCTGTCGCTACATGGCCATCCGCACGGCCCACGAGCTGAGCTGGTCGCGCGCGGTGTGGGCCACCGTGCTGCCTTACCTGGTCCTGGCCGTCATCGCGCTGCTCCTAGGCGGGGCCGTGGCTGCGCTGGCGGCGATGGGGCTGGCTGCCTTCGCAGGAGGGATGTAAGATGCGCGAGATCCTTTCCCTGATGCGCGGGGCTTTGACCCTGGACCAGGCCACCTTCGAGCGGCTGCGGGACTCGCGGGACGCCATGCGCACCGGCGTGCTGCTGGCCCTGGCCATTTTCCTAATCGCCGGCAGCCTGCAGGCCGCGGTCAACCTGGTGGGCGCGTTGCGGCCGCTGGCCGCGCCTGAGGCCGCCGACATGCGCCGCGAGCTGATGGACGCGCTGGAGCCGCTGCTAGGAACCCTGCCCGAGGGCAGCCCGGCGCGCGACACCTTGGCGACTTTCACCCGCAACCTGGAGATCGGCCTCAAGCTGGCGGCCGAGGTGAATGCGCTGGAGACCCCCCTGCCGCGCGGGGTGAGCCGCACGCTGCCGGTGCTGGGCGGGTGGCTGAGCCAACCGCTGGCGCGGCTGGCCGCGTTTCTGGCCTACGGCGCCTGGGTGCTGCTCTTCGCCAAGCTGATGGGGGGCAACGGCGGCGTGGACCGCTTCTACGGCGTGGCGGCGCTGTACAGCGTGCCCAACCTGTTGGACTTCTTTGCACCGATCCCGGCCGTCGGGTGGCTGCTGGCGCTGGTGGGCACGGTGTGGGGCTGGGCTGTCTACGTTAGGGCGGTGCAGGTGACGCAGCGCCTGGACCTGGGCCGGGCCGTGGCGGCCTCCGTCCTGCCGATCGTGGCGTTGGCGGCGCTGGTGGCGCTGGCGATGGCGCTGCTGGCGTTGGTGATCTTCCTGGTCGTGCTGTTCAGCGGCGTGGGCGCATGACCTCGGCCACGGGGTCTGGGTCGGCCGCGCGGCCGATCAGCACCCCGCGCAGGGGCGTCGGCCAGGCCCTGTCCAGGGCCGATCGAGCCAGGCTTTGGGCAGCGGCTTGGGCGTCGGAGCGGCTGCCTGCCGGCCCCAGGTCCAGGTAGAGGAACCAGGCGACATCCGCCGGGGCAGCCGGCGGCGCAGGGGGCAGTCTGTGGTCGGCCAGGTCCACCACCGTGACGAGGTGAGTGGTACACGGCGGCAAGGGCTGCCCGCTCTCTGGGGGTTGGTAGCCCTCGCCGGCCTCCACCAAGGCGGCGTCCACGTCGGGCAGGCCGGCCAGCCGACACACCACCTGGGGCGACAGTCCGGCCAGCCGGCCCTCCGCGTCGGCGGGACCGTTGGCCACCAGCACCAGGCGATAGCCGCGCAGGGAGGTGGGCAGCTCGAACAGCACCACCGACAGCACCGGGGTGAGCAGGGAGAAGGGGACGCGATTGACGAGCTCGGCGGGGAGGGAGCCGGTGGACGTGAACAGCACCTGCCGGCCGGCTGCAGCCATCTCCTCCCCCAGGCGCAGGAGGAGGCCCGTCTTGCCGGCCGCGCCGATGAACGCCACCACCGGCGTGGAGTCGGGGGAAGGACGGAGGTCGAGGGCAGTGCTGAGCAACATGGGAACAGGGAACGCTAACTCGTAGCCATTCGGCAGAGGTCATGGGCTGACCTAGGCGCACACGAGCGGCGGCCGTCGAGCGCCTATTCTAACACATCGGGCGGCTGCCCGCCAGCGGCCGAACCCAAACCACCGCCCAAGGCCTCGACCCTCCGCCCGTTCCTCATCCTCCCGACACGGACCCGAGGCTTCAGCCGGTCATCCGTGCAGGCCCACCCTCCCAAACCCATCGGCTCAAGCCACGACCCTCCGCTCGTTCCTCGTCCTCCCGACACGGACCCGAGGCTTCAGCCGAGGCAAGATCCTAGTGCCGTTGGGCGCCCAGCCACTTACTGTCGCCCCCGGTGAGCCCCGCCCGCCGGCTGCGGCCAATCGCAGCCGCCCCTCCCCCTCCCCGCTCCCCGCTCCCTCTCCCCGCTCCTTCCTCCCCCCTCCCTCCTCCCCCCTCCCTCCTCCCCGCTCCCCGCTCCCTCCCGTTTGCCTCCCCGCTCCCGTCGTGATAAACTGCACGCCGATCTCTCCCAGGGAGCCTTGCGTGACCAAGCGCTTCGTCATCGTGGCCGGCAACATCGGCGCCGGCAAGACCTCCATCACCGAGCGGGTGGCCCGGCGGTTAGGCTGGCAGGCCGCCTTCGAGTCCGTGGCCGACAACCCCTACCTGGCCGACTTCTACGCCGACATGCGGCAGTGGTCCTTCCACCTGCAGGTGTTCTTCCTGGGCCACCGCGCGCAGCAACACCTAGCCCTGGCCCGCTCCCCCCAGTCCGCCATCGCCGACCGCAGCATCTACGAGGACGCGCACATCTTCGCCCGCGCCCTGCACCACCTGGGCAACCTCACCGATCGCGACTACCGCTCCTACCGCACGGTGTTCGACCTAGTGGTGGACAACCTGCCCCGGCCCGACCTGTTGATCTACCTGCGCGCGCCGGTGCCGGTGTTGCTGGAGCGCATCCGCCGCCGCGGCCGGGACATCGAGCGGGGCATCACCGCCGACTATCTGGCCTTGTTAGAGCGCTTCTACGACCAGTGGCTGCAGGGGTTCGACCTGTGCCCCGTGCTCACCATCCACAGCGACGACCTGGACTTCGTGAACCGCCGCGAGCACCTGGAGACGGTGGTGCAGCGCATGGAGGAGATGCTGGCCGGCCGCCAGGACTTGGTGTTCCCATCGGCGTCGAGCGAGGGATAGGCGCGATGACGGACAGCTTGTCCGACACCCGGCAAACCAGAGCCGCCCCTTTGAGCAGCGCAGGCTCCTACAGAACAAACACAGCAGACCGGAGACCCCATGTCCACCCCCATCAAGATTAGCCAGGCCGCCGACTACGTCGGCCAGACCGTGACCCTCACCGGATGGGTGCAGAAGCGCACCGACAAAGGCAAGCTGCAGTTCATCACCCTGCGCGACGGCAGCGGGCTGATGCAGTGCGTAGTGTTCAAGCAGAACTTGCCCGAGGACCAGTTCACCGCGGCCCGCTACATCACCCTGGAGTCCGCCGTGTCCATCACCGGCAACCTGCGGGCCGAGCCGCGCGCGCCCGGCGGCTTCGAGCTGGACGCCAGCCAGTTCCACGTGATCAGCCGCGCCGAGGACCCCTACCCCCTAGCGCCCAAGCGAGACGGCGGCGAGCACGGCGTAGACTTCCTGCTCAACCATCGCCACCTGTGGATCCGCGACCCGCGACAGGTGGCCATCCTGCGCATCCGCGCCACCTTGATCAAGGCCATCCGCGACTGGCTGGACGGCCACGGCTTCACCCTGGTGGACACCCCTATCATCACGCCGGCCGCTGCAGAGGGCACCACCACCCTCTTCGCCACCGAGTACTTCGACGAGCCCGCCTACCTGGCCCAGACCGGCCAGCTCTACAACGAGGCCAACATCTACGCCTTCGGCCGCGTCTACTGCTTCGGCCCCACCTTCCGCGCCGAGAAGTCGGACACCCGGCGCCACGCCATGGAGTTCTGGATGGTGGAGCCGGAGATGGCCTTCACCGATCTGTACGAGAACATGGAGATCATCGAGCAGTTCGTCAGCTACTGCGTGCAGACGGTGCTGCGGGAGCGCGCCGCCGAGCTGGCAGCGCTAGGACGGGACACCAGCAAGCTGGCCCAGGTGACGCCCCCCTTCCCCCGCCTCCACTACGACGAGGCCGTGGAGCTGCTGCGGCGCAACGGCTTCCCCGACTTCCCCTGGGGCGAGGACTTCGGCGCGCCCCACGAGGACACCATCAGCGCACAGTTCGACAAGCCGGTGTTCGTGCACCACTACCCGCGCGAGGTGAAGGCCTTTTACATGCAGCCCGACCCAGACCGGCCCGAGACGGTGCTGGCCTGCGACCTGATTGCGCCGGAGGGATACGGCGAGATCGTGGGCGGCAGCCAGCGCATGCACGACTACCAGACCCTGCTGGAGGCGATCGAGCGCCATCGGCTGCCGCGCGCCGCCTACGAGTGGTACCTGGACCTCCGGCGCTACGGCACCCAGCCCCACAGCGGCTTCGGCATGGGGCTGGAGCGGGTACTCATGTGGCTGGCCGGCCTGCCCCACATCCGCGAGGCGCTGCCCTTCCCGCGGCTCTACCGGCGGTTTTATCCGTAAGGGCTGTTGCTCCGCGGCCGAGCGGACCAGGCAAGCGTGACGACGCTGCACGCGACGAATTCGTTTATTCGTCGCCCCCATTCGTTGACCGTTTTCCTGCGCTAACCCAGACGCGGCCCCGTTGGAGCCTGGAGGCGCCAACTCCAAATGCTGTGCCGCTCAGCATCCCTGCACGCAGGCCGCTGAGAACAGTATGTAGCCCAAGAGAGGCAGCAGCACGCACGGGATGCTCAGCGCGCCCAGGACCACGGCGATCACGGCGGCCGGAGGGCTGGTGGTCCCTGGGCCGCGGCTGCTGCGAACTGCCAGCACACCCAACACCACGGCCAGTGGCCCCAACAGCCAGAGGATCAGCGCAGGAACGGTCACGATCATGCTGCTCATCGGCTGGCCAAAGGTGTCCATCAGCGCCTGCTCGAACAGCAAGGCCACGCCGAAAAAGGTCGCGCACGGCAGGGCGAAGGCCAGCACGCCAACCACCAGGCTGGCCACCGCCAGCGGGCTGCTCTGGGCCTTGGGGGTGGAAGGGGGTTGATCGGAGACGTCGGTCATGGGTTGCCCTCCTTTGCCATCAGTTTCCGCCGGCGAACTGCCCTCGCCGAGCCCTGACAGGTTGTTCTCGTTGCTGCCGCGGTTTCTCGCCGGGCTCTTCCGGCCCGCGCTACGCCAGCGCCTCCACGAAGCGGGCCGCGGTGTTGGCCCGCACCTGCTCCAGCGTGGCGCCGGGCATCAGCTCCACTAGAGTGAGCCGGCCGCCGATGAACTTGAACACCGCCCAGTCGGTGATCACCGTGTCCACCGCCCGCTGCGCAGTGAGGGGCAGGGTGCAGCGGGGCACGATCTTGGGCCGGCCCTTGCTGTCCACGTGGGTCATGGTGATGATCAGCCGCCGCGCGCCGCTGGCCAGGTCCATGGCGCCGCCCATGCCCAGCAGCGGCTGCCCCGGCACGGCCCAGTTGGCCAGGTTAGCCTCCTCGTCCACCTGCAAGCCGCCCATGATGGCCACGTCCACGTGTCCCCCGCGGATCATGGCGAAGGAGGTGGCGCTGTCGAAGTAGGACGCGCCCGGCAGCGCGGTCACCGGCTGCTTGCCGGCGTTCACGGGGTAGTCCAGCGCGCCTCCCTCCTCTGGCGCCGGCCCGACCCCCAACATGCCGTTCTCCGTGTGCAGGATGATGCCGTGCTCCGGGGTGATCAGGTCGGCCACCAAGGTGGGGATGCCCACGCCCAGGTTCACCACGTCGCCGGGGCGCAGCTCCGCCAGCGCGCGACGGGCCATGGCCAGGCGCGCCGGGTCCGCCCGCTTGCCGCCGGCTTCCACCGACGCCGAGCTGCCCAGGTCCTCCGGGGTGATGTGGGCCTGCACCAGGTAGTCCACGAAGCAGCCGGGGGTGTGGACGTGGTCCGGCGGGATCTCGCCCACCGGCACGATCTCCTCCACCTCGGCGATCACCAGGTCGGCTGCAGTGGCCATCAGGGGGTTGAAGTTGCGCTCGGTCATGCGGTAGACCAGGTTGCCCGCGGTGTCGGCGCGCCAGGCGCGCACAAAGGCCACATCGGCCCGTAGCGCCGGCACGAACAGGTACTCGCGGCCGTTGAACACCCGCACCTCGCTGCGCTCAGCCACCACGGTGCCGACGCCGGTGGGGGTGTAGAAGCCGGCCAGCCCTGCGCCGCCGGCCCGGATCGCCTCCGCCAGCGAGCCCTGGGGCATCAGCTCGATCTCGATCTGGCCGGCCTGGTAGGCCTTCACAGCCTCGGGGTTGGAGGTGAAGAAGGAGCCGATAGCCTTCTTGAGCTGGCCGTTGCGCAGCAGGCGGCCGCCGCCCAGCCCGGGCTCCCCCACGTTGTTGCCGATGTAGGTCAGGTTGCGGGTGCCGCGGTCCGCCAGCGCATGGAGCAGGTGCACGGGGTTGCCGGTCATGCCGAAGCCGCCGGCCATCAGCACTGCGCCCTCCGGCACCAGCGCCGCGGCCTCCTCAGCGGTGATCTGGGGTACAGTCTTCATTGACGTCCTCGCTGGGTTAGATGGAGATTGGTGCGCGCATCATCGTCGTTAGGGGCAAGGCTTCAGCCGGCGCACGTGAATACGAAGCCGGAAGCCGCCTGACGGCTCGAATCCTCGGGACGGGTGGAGTTCTCGTTGAGACCCGCCTAAGGCTCGAATCCGTGTAAGGGGCCGCGCTGCAGGACGCAGGCGAGGCCCGCCGGTAGGATCGAGTCCTTGGGAGGTCGGTTGCCGGAAGCCGCCTGAAGGCTCGAATCCTCGGGACGGGTGGAGTTCTCGCTGAGACCCGCCTAAAGGCTCGAATCCGTGCAAGAGGCCGCGCTGCAGGACGCTGGCGGGGCCCGCCGGTAGGATCGAGTCCTTGGGAGGAGTGGCTGCCGGAACCCGCCTGAAGGCTCGAATCCTCGCGACGGGTGGAGTTCTCGCTGAGACCCGCCTAAAGGCTCGAATCCGTGCAAGGGGCCGCGCTGCAGGACGCTGGCGGGGCCCACCGGGAGGCTCGATTCCTCGGGACGAGTGGCTGCCGAAACCCACCGGGAGGCTCGGGTCCATGGGCGGAGTGGCTGCCGAAACCGGCCGGAAGGCTCGAGACCGAGCTGTGGGGCCGGGTTGCGGGACGGTGCGCGCGTCCAAAGTCTACCACGGCCCGCCGGCTGCACCAAAACGGCCGACGACGATGCGCCGGGCCAAAGCGGTTGACAAAACCTGGGGCCTGTGCTACTATCGCCGCCACAATTGCATATCGTCCAACGCTCTTATCCAGAGAGGTGGAGGGATCGGCCCTGTGAAGCCTCGGCAACCAGGATGGTGAGCGGCAAGCAGTAAACGGTCAACGCCCACCGGTCGCCGGACCTGTTCAGCGATCACTGTTTACCGACTACCGATCGCCGCCCCCGGTGCCAACTCCGGCAGCGTTTGCTGAGAGATGAGAAGCGGCGACAACGATGTATCCCCGCTTGTGCGCTCTTGGCTGCCAGCGGGGATCGTTTTTTGTCCGGCCCGTTGCTGCGGCAGCGACGGCCAGCCTCCCCCTGGAACAGCGCGTTGTTCATCGCAAACCCTTGAGCACAGGAGAGCCCTATGCGAGTTCTTAAGTTCGGCGGCACGTCGGTAGGCAACGCCGACGCGTTCAAACAAGTAGCCCAGATCGTAGCCCGCGCCCGACAGGAGGACCCGGAGGTTGTGGTGGTCACTTCGGCCATGAGTAAGGTGACCGATCTGTTGATCGCCTCCGCCAAGGCCGCAGCGGCCGGCGACCGACGCCTCTACCGCGAGGCGCAGGAGGAGCTCATGGCCAGGCACCAGATGGTGGCGGGCCAGCTCATCAGCGACGGCGTCGAGCGGGCAGCCCTCGGCCGGCTGTTCGAGTCGCGGCTGGCCAACTTCGAGCGCCTGTGTCGCAGCGTGGAGGTGCTGGGCGAGCTCACCGCCCGCGGGCTGGACGTGATCTCCGGCATCGGCGAGCGGCTGGCGGCTCCCCTGCTGGCGGCCGTGCTGCGGGCCAACGGCGTCCCCGCCGAGTGGGTGGACGCAGCCGAGCTGATCGTCACCGACAACAACTTCGGCAACGCCAGCCCCATCATGGACCTGACCACGCAACACGTCAACCGACGGCTGCGGCCGCTGCTCCATGGTGGCGTGGTGCCCGTGGTCACCGGCTTCGTGGGCGCCACGGTGGACGGCATCAACACCACCCTGGGCCGCGGAGGCTCCGACTACTCCGCAGCCATCCTGGGCGCAGCGCTCAACGCGGACGAGGTCCAGATCTGGACGGACGTCAACGGCGTGATGACCGCCGACCCGCGCATCGTGCCCGACGCGCGCACTATCCCGGAGATCTCCTACATCGAGGCGGCCGAGCTGGCCTACTACGGCGCCAAGGTCCTCCACCCCAAGACCATGCTGCCGGCCATTGAGCGCAACATCCCCCTGCGCGTGTTGAACACCTTCCAGCCGGACCACCCCGGCACCCTAGTGGTGAAGGAGCCCAAGCCCTCCCCCTTGGTGGTGAAAGCCATCAGCGTGATCAAGGGGCTGGCGCTGATCACCGTGGAGGGCCGGGGCATGTTGGGCGTGCCGGGCATTGCGGCCCGCACCTTCACCGCGGTGGCCCGGGTGGGCGCCAACGTGCTGATGATCAGCCAGTCGTCGTCGGAACAGAGCATCTGCTTCGTGGTGCGGGAGAGCGAGTGCAACGCCGTGGTGGGCGCCGTCGAGGCGGAGATGGCGCGCGAGCTGGCAGCCCGCCACATTGACCGGGTGGCCGCGGACACCGGCATCGTCATCGTGGCCGTCGTGGGCGCGGCCATGAAGGGCACCCCCGGCATCTCCGCCCGCATCTTCACGGCGCTGGGAGAGGCCGGGATCAACGTGATCGCCATCGCCCAGGGCAGCAGCGAGTGCAACATCTCCCTGGTGGTGGCTCAAGGGGACGCAGATGAGGCGGTGCGGCGCATCCACGCCGCGTTCAAGCTGGGCGAGAAGTGAGAGGGGGCAGGCGGCCCGCTGCGCGCAGCCACTGGATCGCTGCGCGCAGCGTGACCTCCAAGGGGGTGACGGTGAAGCCGAGCTCCGTCACGGCCTTGCGGTTGTCGGCGTAGAAAAAGCGCGCGCCCATGCGCAACACGTCGCCGGAAACGGGAAGAGACCGAACGCGGTTGCCCGCGTCCAGCAGCCGGGCCAGCGGCCCGATCAGCGTCGGCGGCACCACCCCGCGCGGGCCGGGCACGCCTAACAGGGCTGCGATCTGCCGGGTCAGAGCTAGGTGGGTGACGTTGTGGCCGGCCAGCAGGTAGCGCTGGCCGGGCCGGCCGCGCGCCCAGGCCAGCAGGTGGCCGCGGGCCACGTCGCGCACGTCCACCACGTTGGCGCCGCCCGGCGGCACCCAGGGCACCCGGCCCCGGGCCACCTCCAGCACGATGCGGCTGTTCTGGCCGTAGACGTCCCGCGGGCCCAACACCACCGACGGGTTGACGATCACGGCGTGCAGCCCCTGGGCCACAGCCGCCTGCACCTCCTGCTCGGCCAGGTGTTTGCTGTGGCCGTAGGGATAGGCGGATGGCGGGATGTTGAAGGGGTGAGCCTCGTCCACAGGCTCGGCGTCGGCGGGGAAGCCCATCGCGGCCAGGGAGCTGGTGAACACCAGCCGCGGCACGCCGGCCGCCAGCGCAGCCTGCACCACGTGCCGCGTGCCCTCCACGTTGACCCGGTAGAGCCGGTCCAGGTCCTGCCGCCAGTAGTCGGCCACCACGCCGGCCGCGTGGAACACGGCGTCGCAGCCCTGCATGGCGGGCCGCAGGCTGGCCGGGTCGGTGACGTCCCCTTCCCACGCCTCCACAGCCAGACCGGCCAGGCCGGCCGACGAGGAGGTGGGACGCCGCAACACCCGCACCTGCCAGCCCTCAGCCAGCAGCAGCTCGACGAGATTAGATCCGACAAACCCGGTGGCGCCGGTGACGAGAGCG
>JANWYQ010000080.1 GCA_025055015.1 Caldilineales bacterium | reverse complement strand
GCAGCCCTGCGCTCAGGGCTTGGGGTTGGGAAACGCGTTCTCGGTGCCCACGGCGTCGGCGCCGAGGACCTTGCGTTGGCCGTAGAGCTCTCCCAGGGTGGTGATGGTGTAGGTGGCCACCCCGCGCGACGTGATCTCCATCGCCTGGGTGGTTTGCCACTCCACCAGCAACCGGTTGCCCTCGACGCGGCCGAGCCCCTCCTGCAGGCTGCCGGTCACGACCCACACCAGGCGATAGGTCCCCGGCTGCTCACCCGCCGAGATGGCCAGGGTGCCGCCGTACTCCGTGCCAAGAGGATCAAGGCCATTGACCACATAAGTGCCTACCAGGTCGGGCAAGGCGTCAGGGGAGGCGTCCTCCCCTTTGATCTTGCCTCGCTCGCGGTTGGAGCAGGCAGCGAGGGAGAGGACTAGCGCAACCAGCAACAGTCGGCGCAGCCAAAGATGGGACATGGGGCGCTCCTACGGGGTAGACGATCGCTACATCCGCCTAGATGAGCTCCTTGAGGCCTGAGGCGGGGGCTCTCAACCGGCCAGCGGTACGCACGGCTGGCCGCCGCAAAGCCTAGCTCCCCTCGAGCCCGGCAAACACGGATAGAGCTGTTGGCCGGCGAACCAGGCGGCATGTTCCCCGGCCCCCCCACTTTACCCACCATGCGGGAGATCGGCAAGTTTGCCTGTCCCAAAGTGCATCTAAACGGCGACGTGCCTCGTTTGCTTGAGTAGAAGGGCCGCTTTTCATCCCAGGAGCCTACCATGATCAACGACCGAGAGCTCAGCGAGCTTAGCCGCATGTACCCGTTGCTGTTGGATCTGCCGCCCCCTCTGCGCGAGGCTGTGCGAGGCGAGGCATGGCGCGTGGCGGCTCCGGCCGGACATCGGCTGTTCGGCCTGCGCGACCGATGCCAGGCGTTTTTGATGGTCGTGGGCGGGACGGTACGGGTCACCAAGCCTACCCTGGCCGGCCGCGACATCCTGCTGTATCGCTTGTCACCGGGGGACACCTGCATCCTGACCGTGAGCTGCTTGCTGGGCCGGGCAGCCTACCCGGCCGTCGGCGTGGTGGAGGAGGACCTGGTGGGCTACGCCCTGCCCCAGGGGTTGTTCCATCGGCTGTTGGAGCAGTCGTCGGCCTTTCGGGCTTTCGTCTTCCGCTTCTTTGCGGAGCGGATCGCCGAGCTGATGGAGCTGGTGGAGGAGGTGCGCTTTCAGCCCTTGGAGCGCCGCCTGGCGGCGGCGCTGGTGGGACGGGGGCCGGTGATCTACACCACGCACCAGACCCTGGCCGAGGAGGTGGGCAGCGTGCGGGAGGTGGTCAGTCGCATCCTCAAGGAGTTCGAGCGGCAGGGGCTCATCCGCCTGGCGCGCGGCCGCGTCTCCGTGCTGGATAGCGAGGGCCTCCAGCAGCTCGTCCATTCGGTGGGTGACTCGAGTCACTGACGGCGC
>JANWYQ010000183.1 GCA_025055015.1 Caldilineales bacterium | reverse complement strand
TCCAAGCCGGGCGAGGGCGGCCAGCTCCCCGGCCACAAGGTCACCGAGGAGATCGCCCGGCTGCGCCACAGCACCCCCGGCGTGGCCCTCATCTCCCCGCCGCCGCACCACGACATCTACAGCATCGAGGACCTGGCGCAGCTCATCTTCGACCTCAAGCAGGTCAACCCCGACGCCTACGTGTCGGTGAAGCTGGTGGCCGAGGCGGGGGTGGGCACGGTGGCCGCGGGCGTAGCCAAGGGCCATGCCGACGTGATCCACATCAGCGGCAACAACGGCGGCACCGGCGCCTCCCCCCTGAGCTCCATCAAGCACGCGGGCGGGCCGTGGGAGCTGGGCTTGGCCGAGACGCAGCAGACTTTGCTCACCAACGGCCTGCGCAGCCGGGTGCGCGTCCGCGTGGACGGCGGCTTCCAGAGCGGCCGCGACGTGGTGATCGCGGCCATGTTGGGCGCGGACGAGTTCTCCTTCGGCACCGCCGCGCTGATCGCCGTGGGCTGCAAGATGGCCCGCTCCTGCCACACCAACACCTGCCCGGTGGGCGTGGCCACCCAGCGGGTGGACCTGATCGAGAAGTTCCCCGGCCAGCCGGAGCACCTGATGATCTTCATGGTGCAGGTGGCGGAGGAGGTGCGCCGCATCCTGGCCCAGCTCGGCTATCGCTCTCTGAACGAGGTGATCGGCCACACTGAGCTGCTGCGCCAGGCGGTGACCGGCCCTGAGGCGGGCTACCTGGACCTCGCGCCCATGCTGTGGGCGCCCGACACCGGCTACGCGCGGCGCAACACCGAGCCGCGCAACCCGCTGCTGGTGGGCTCGGAGCTGGGCGATCGGCTGGCCGAGGAGGCCCTGGCCGAGCTGGAGCGGGCCGAGCCGGCGGCCGGCGGTGGCTACCGCGTCCGCCTGCGCTACGCCATCCGCAACACGGACCGCACCGTGGGCGCGCGGCTGGCGGGCCAGCTGGCCAAGCGCTACGGCAACCGAGGCCTGCCGCCCTACACCATCCTGGCCGAGTTCGAGGGCACCGCCGGCCAGAGCTTCGGCGCGTTCCTCTGCCCCGGCGTCCACCTGCACCTCACGGGCCGGGCCAACGACTACGTGGGCAAGGGGCTGGGCGGCGGCGAGATCGTGTTGCGCCCGCCCATGTCGGCCCGCTATGTCTGGCACGAGAACGTGATCATGGGCAACACGGCGCTCTACGGCGCCACCGGCGGCCAGCTTTTCGCAGCCGGCCGCGCCGGCGAGCGCTTCGCCGTGCGCAACAGCGGCGCGGTGGCGGTGGTGGAGGGCGTGGGCGACCACGGCTGCGAGTACATGACCGGCGGCGTGGTGGTGGTGCTGGGCGACACGGGTCGCAACTTCGGCGCGGGCATGACCGGCGGCCGCGCCTACGTCTACGACCCGGCCAAGCGCCTGCCGCGGCGCTACAACCCGCAGCTCATCTCGCTGCATCGTGTGACGGCGGCGGTGTACCGAGAGGAGCTGCGCCGGCTGGTGCAGCGTCACCTCTACCTGACCGGCAGCCCGCGCGCCCGCAGCCTGCTGGAACACTGGGACGAGGAGCTGGAGCACTTCTGGCTGGCGCTGCCCAAGGAGGCGGTGGCCGCCATCGAGGCTGCCAACGAGGGCGCGGCCCGCAGCGACGAGGAGGAGCGCGCGGCGGCGCGACGGTGACCGGTGATCGGTGGACGGTGAACGGTAATCAGTGATCGGTGATCGGTGACTGCTACGGGTTGCGCACTTTCACCGATCACAGCTGTCGGAACAACCCAGAACTCATGACCCTTTGACACCAAGCATGACCAACAACGGCCGACCTAGGACCCTGTTCGAGAAGGTGTGGGACGCCCACGTGGTGGCCCAGGACGAGGGCGCGCCCGCGGTGCTCTACATTGACACCCACCTGATCCACGAGGTGACCTCGCCCCAGGCCTTCGCCATGCTGCGGGAGCGGGGGCTGCGGGTGCGGCGGCCTGACCGCACCTTCGCCACCATGGACCACGCCGTGCCCACGCGGCAGGTGGACATCAGCCTGTGGCCGGCGGACGCGGCCAACCAGGTGCGCACCCTGCGGGAGAACTGCCGCGACTTCGGCATCACCCTGTTCGACATTGACGGCCCGGTGCAGGGCATCGTCCACGTGGTGGGGCCGGAGCTGGGCATCACCCAGCCGGGCACCACCATCGTCTGCGGCGACAGCCACACCAGCACCCACGGCGCGTTCGGCGCGCTGGCCTTCGGCATCGGCACCAGCGAGGTGGGCCACGTGCTGGCCACCCAGTGCCTGCTGCAGACCAAGCCCAAGACCTTCGCCATCACCGTGGAAGGGGAGCTGGGCAAGGGCGTGACGGCCAAGGACATCATCCTGGCCATCATCGCTCGCAACGGCGCGGACGGCGGCCGCGGCTACGTCTTCGAGTACCGCGGCAGCACCATCCGCGGCCTGAGCATGGCCAACCGCATGACCATCTGCAACATGAGCATCGAGGGCGGCGCGCGGGCCGGCATGATCGCGCCCGACGAGACCACCTTCGCCTACCTCAAGGGCCGGCCGTATGCCCCCCAGGGCGCGGACTGGGACCGGGCGGTGGCCTACTGGCGCACCCTGGCCACCGACGAGGGCGCGACGTTCGACCGCGAGCTGTTCATTGACGCCACCCAGCTCCAGCCGATGGTCACCTACGGCACCAACCCCGGCCAAGGGGTGCCCATCACCGGCCGCATCCCCACGGTGGACGAGCTGGAGGACCCGGCCCAGCGGCGCAGCCTGGTCAGCGCGCTGGAGTACATGGGCCTGCGCCAGGGCCAGCCGGTGGAGGGGCTGCCGGTGGACATCGTCTTCATCGGCTCGTGCACCAACAGCCGCATCGAGGACCTGCGCCAGGCCGCCCAGATCGTGCGCGGCCGGCGGGTGGCCGACGGCGTGTGGGCCATCGTGGTGCCCGGCTCCAAGGCGGTCAAGGCCCAGGCCGAGGCTGAGGGGCTGGACCGCATCTTCCAGGAGGCCGGCTTCGAGTGGCGCGGCGCGGGCTGTTCCATGTGCCTGGCCATGAACGAGGACAAGGCCGGCCCCGGCAAGTACGTGGCCAGCACCAGCAACCGCAACTTCCAGGGCCGTCAGGGGCCGGGCGCGCGCAGCCTGCTCATGAGCCCCCTCATGGCCGCCGCCGCCGCCGTCCACGGCCGCGTGGTGGACGTGCGAGAAATGTTGTGAGCAATCCGCAACCAGTAACACGCAACGCGCAACCGTTCACTGTTCACCGTTCACCGCTCACCGATTACCGTTCACCGCTCACCGATCCTCGACCATGCAACCCTTCACCACCCTCACCGCCACCGCCGTGCCCCTGCGGGCCGAGAACGTGGACACCGACCAGATCATCCCGGCCCGGTACCTGACCGCCGTGACCCGCGCGGGCATGGGCGAGGGACTGTTCGCCCTGTGGCGCTACCGGCCCGACGGCTCCCTGAACCCGGACTTCGTGCTCAACGATCCCCGCTTCGCCGGCGCGCAGATCCTGGTGGCCGGCCGCAACTTCGGCAGCGGCTCCAGCCGTGAGCACGCGGTCTGGGCGCTGACGGAGTACGGCTTCCGCGCCGTGATCTCCCCCGGTTTCGCCGACATCTTCTACAACAACGCGCTCAAGAACGGCCTGCTGCCCATCACCCTGCCCGAGGCGACGGTGTCGGCCCTGTGGGACCTGCTGGAGGCCGAGCCGGCCAGCCTGATCCACGTAGACCTGGCAGCCCAGACGGTGACCCTGCCCACCGGCGAGCAGGCTGCCTTCGCCATTGACCCCTATCGCAAGCACTGCTTGCTGCACGGGCTGGACGACCTGGGCTACCTGCTGTCCAAGGAGCCCGAGATCGCCGCCTACGAGGCCCGGCAGCCCCTGGCCCTGGTCCATGCGTAGCCCAAGAGGTCGAGCCTGGAGGCGGGCGACCGGACGCCGTCGCCCCGTCAGGCGGACAGCCATCGAAAGGAGTTGCCTCCGTCCATGTTTATGCTAGCCCAACGCCGCCGGCCGGCCCAGGCCGAGGACTGCTCCAGGCGCTTCTGGCTGGACGCCAGCGCCGAGACCGCCCTGCACCCGCAGATCAACGACCACCTCCCCCTCGGCAACGGCTACGCCGGTCGGAGCTGGGTCGCCAACGGCTACGACCACCCCTCCCCGGCGCTGATGGACTGCTACAACCAGGCCACGCCAACCCTCGCCTGGGTGGGCGAGGATGGGCGCTGGCACCATGGCGACCGATGAACATCTCCATTGCGGTGCTGCCCGGCGACGGCATCGGCCCCGAGGTCACCGCAGCGGCGGTGCGGGTGCTGCAGGCCGTGGCCGAGCGCAGCGGCCATCGCATCGAGTTTAGCTACGGGCTGCTGGGCGGCTGCGCCATTGACGCCACCGGCCAGCCCCTGCCCGACGAGACCCTGGCCCTCTGCCAGGCCAGCGACGCCGTGCTGCTGGGCGCCGTGGGTGGGCCCCGGTGGGACGACCCCACGGCCAAGGTGCGGCCGGAGCAGGGCCTGCTGGGCATCCGCAAGGCCTTGGGCCTTTTCGCCAACCTGCGGCCCGTCAAGCTGGCCCAGCCGCTGCTCCACGCCTCCACCATCAAGCCGGAGGTGCTGGCCGGCGTGGACCTGCTCGTGGTGCGGGAGCTCACCGGCGGCATCTACTTCGGCCCGCGGCAGGAGGCCCGCCCCGGCGACGAGGTGGCCTACGACACCATGCTCTACAGCCGGCCGGAGATCGAGAGGGTGGCGCGGCTGGCCGCGGAGGCCGCGCGGGGCCGCCGGCGCAAGCTGACCTCGGTGGACAAGGCCAACGTCCTGGCCAGCTCTCGCCTGTGGCGGCGAGTGGTGACCGAGGTGGTGCAGGCCGAGTTCCCCGACGTGGCCCTGGAGCACGTGCTGGTGGACGCCATGGCCATGCACCTGATCCGCCGGCCAGCCGCCTTCGACGTGGTGCTGGCCGAGAACCTCTTCGGCGACATCCTGACCGACGAGGCCAGCATGTTGGCCGGCAGCATGGGCCTGTTGCCCAGCGCCAGCCTGGGCGAGGCCGTCAACCGCCACGGCTATCCCCGCGGGCTGTACGAGCCGATCCACGGCTCCGCGCCCGACATCGCCGGCAAGGGGGTGGCCAACCCCCTGGCCACCATCCTGAGCGCGGCCATGTTGCTGCGCCACTCCCTGGGCCTGGAGGCCGAGGCGCAGGCGGTGGAGGCGGCAGTGGACGCGGTCCTGGCCGACGGCCTGCGCACCGCCGACATCGCCGACGGCGCCGGCCCTGTCCTGGGCACCGCTGCCATGGGCCAGGCCGTGGTCGAGCGGCTGGCGCTGCGAGGCGGCTAGGGCTGGCCGGCCGGGCCTGGAGCGCCATCCGCGGAACAGGACCGCCCATTGTCATGCCCGGCGGGCGCCAGGGCACCTGCAGGTAAAAACCTTGGTAGTGACGACTTTAGCCGTCCGAGCGCCGCAGAGCGACTGAAGTCGCCACTGCGAAGCGGAGAGCTGAGTTTCAGGCCAATTAATCGGCAATAACACCAGACATGCGACTTGGCCGTCGGCGGTAGCCACCGGGCGATAAAGTCGTCCGCCACAAGACGGCGCCCCGTCAACGGCCTCCGGTGGGTGCCACAAAGCCAGGCGCACTCAGGGCGCCCGGCGCAGTGTTGTGGCTCGGCGAGTTCATCGCCGGGGCGGTCGCCACCGGCGCAGGCGTCGCATCTCGGCAGGAATGCTCGATTTAGCGGTGTTCGCGCTACTCTACCGACCCACCCTATGACCTATCTCTCTTTTTCCCGTCTCCACGAGGTGTCCACGGGCGCGCCCGGCGCTGCTGTCGCCCTGCGCGCCCGGTCCATCGGGTGAGGTGGCCATCGCAGAAGGAGGCAGATGCCCTGCTCCCTCAGGGATTGACCGATCCATCCGGCCATCGCGCGGGCCATGCCGGGCGAGCGCCGGGCGATCGAGTCGCCCGGCCACAAGCCGGCGCCCCGTGAACGGGGCTTGGTGAGGTCCCACCGAGCCGGCTCGACCTGGCGCAGGCGTCGCCCCTCCGGGGCAACCCTGGATGGGCCGGACGATCTCCACCGGGAGCTGGCCACCGAGTACCACGGCAAGGCGGCGCTGGCCGCCGTCCACCCCCCACCCATGGAGACACCGACGATGACCACCCAACCCCCTGTTTGGCTCTACGACACCACCCTGCGCGACGGCACGCAGGGCGAAGGCGTGAACTTCTCCTGCGAGGACAAGCTGCGCATCAGCCGCAAGCTGGACGAGCTAGGCATCCACTACATCGAGGGCGGCTGGCCCGGCTCCAACCCCAAGGACATCGAGTACTTCCAGCGGGCTCGCCACGAGCTCCACCTGAAGCAGGCCCGGGTGGTGGCCTTCGGCAGCACCGTCAAGGCCCACACGGATCCCGCCGACGACCCGCAGATCCGCCTGTTGGTGGACGCGGGCACGCCGGTGATCTGCGTCTTCGGCAAAACCTGGGACCTGCACGTCCACGAGGTGCTGCGCACCACCCTGGACGAGAACCTGCGCATGATCGGCGCCACCGCGGCCTACCTCAAGGCCCACGCCGACGAGTTCATCTACGACGCCGAGCACTTTTTCGACGGCTACAAGGCCAACCCCGACTACGCCCTGGCCACCCTGAAGGCCGCGGCCGACAACGGCGCGGACGCGCTGGTGCTGTGCGACACCAACGGCGGCAGCATGTACTGGGAGGTGGAGCGGATCGTCGCCGACGTGAAGGCCTACCTGGACCGCATCGGCTACCGCGGCGTGCTGGGCATCCACACCCACAACGACGGCGAGATGGGCGTGGCCAACGCGCTGGCCGCGGTGCGCGCCGGCGCCACCCACGTCCAGGGCACCATCAACGGCTACGGCGAGCGCTGCGGCAACAGCAACTTGAACAGCATCATCGCCAACCTGAAGCTGAAGATGGGCCTCGACGTGGTCACCGACCAGCAGCTGGCCCGGCTGAGCGAGGTGGCCCACTTCGTGGCCGAGCTGGCCAACCTCCAGCTGCCCAACCACATGCCCTACGTGGGCCGCTCCGCCTTTGCCCACAAGGGCGGCACCCACGTCAACGCCGTGGTCAAGGTGGAGCGCAGCTACCAGCACATTGAGCCGGCGCGCGTGGGCAACCAGAAGCGCATCGTGGTCAGCGAGCTGGCGGGCAAGGACAACATCGCGGTGAAGCGCGCCGAGTTCGGCCTGCACGGCCTGAGCCGCGAGCAGGAGCGCCGGGTGCTGGAGCGCATCAAGGAGCTGGAGAACCAGGGCTTCGCGTTCGAGGGCGCCGAGGGCTCTGTGGCCCTGCTGCTGCGCCGCCTCCAGCCCGACTACCGACCCCCCTTCGAGCTGCTGCGCTACAAGGTGGTGATCGAGCACCAGAACGGCCGCAGCAACGGCGGCTACGACCCCACCGAGCACGGCGTGTTGGCCTTCGCTTCCAAGTTCTCCGAGGCCACGGTGAAGGTGCGGGTGGCCGGCCAGATCTTCCACACCGCCGCGGAGGGCAACGGCCCGGTCAACGCGCTGGACCTGGCCCTGCGCAAGGCGCTGCTGCAGTTCTACCCGGAGCTGGCCCAGGTCTCCCTGGTGGACTACAAGGTGCGCATCCTGGACAGCCACGCGGCCACCGGCGCGGTGGTGCGGGTGCTCATCGAGTCCACCGACGGCCATGCCACCTGGAGCACCGTCGGCGCCAGCACCAACATCATCGAGGCCAGCTGGCAGGCCCTGGCGGACAGCTTTGAGTATGCGTTGCTAGGTTTGAACAAGCAGATAGCGAGCAAGGAGGACCTATGACCCAAAACCGACCTATTCCCACCAACGGCCACCGCCGACCCATGCGGTCCGACACCATCAAGCGGGGCATTGACCGCTCGCCCCACCGCGCGCTGCTGAAGGCCACCGGCGTCACCGACGCCGACATGGACAAGCCCTTTATCGCCATCGCCAACTCCTACGTGGACATCGTGCCCGGCCACGTGCACCTGCAGGGCTTCGGCGAGGTGGTGCGTCGGGCGGTGCGGGAGGCCGGCGGCGTGCCCTTCATGTTCAACACCATCGGCGTGGACGACGGCATCGCCATGGGCCACTTCGGCATGAAGTACAGCCTGCCCAGCCGCGAGCTGATCGCGGACAGCGTGGAGACCATGGTGGCCGCGCACTGGTTCGACGGCCTGATCTGCATCCCCAACTGCGACAAGATCACCCCGGGCATGCTGATGGCCGCCGTGCGGCTGGACGTGCCCACCATCTTCATCAGCGGCGGCCCCATGCGCGCCGGCGTCACCAAGTCCGGCCGGGTGGTGGACCTGATCTCGGTGTTCGAGGGCGTGGGCGCGTACCAGGCGGGCAAGATGACGGCCGAGGAGCTCAAGGAGATCGAGGACGTGGCCTGCCCCACCTGCGGCTCCTGCTCCGGCATGTTCACCGCCAACTCCATGAACTGCCTGTGCGAGGCTCTGGGCCTGGCCCTGCCCGGCAATGGCACCATCCTGGCGGTGGACCCCCGCCGCGAGGAGCTGGCCCGCGCCGCCGCCCGCCAGATCATGCGCCTGATCGAGCTGGACCTGACCCCGCGCAAGATCGTCACCGAGCAGGCCATTGACAACGCCTTCGCCCTGGACGTGGCCATGGGCGGCAGCACCAACACCGTGCTGCACACCTTGGCCATCGCCCGGGAGGCCGGCGTCCACTACCCCCTGAGCCGCATCAACGAGGTCAGCGCGCGCACGCCCAACCTGTGCAAGGTGAGCCCCAGCAGCCATTACCACATCGAGGACGTGGACCGGGCCGGCGGGGTGAGCGCGATCCTGGCCGAGCTGGCCCGCAGGCCCGGCCTGCTGCACCTGGACGCCATGACCGTCACCGGCAAGACCCTGGGCGAGAACATCGCTGGTTGCCGGTCCCTGGACACCGAGTGCATCCGCACCCTGGAGAACCCGTACAGCGAGCAGGGCGGCCTGGCCATGCTCTTCGGCAACCTGGCGCCGGAGGGCAGCGTGGTCAAGACCGCGGGCGTGCTGCCCCAGATGATGGTGCACACCGGGCCGGCGGTGATCTTCGAGAGCCAGGAGGAGGCCGTGGAGGGGATCAGCCAGGGCCGGGTCAAGCCGGGGGACGTGGTGGTGATCCGCTACGAGGGGCCCAAGGGCGGGCCGGGGATGCAGGAGATGCTGTCGCCCACCAGCCTGATCATGGGCCGGGGGCTGGGCAGCTCGGTGGCCCTGGTGACCGACGGCCGCTTCAGCGGCGGCACCCGGGGCGCGTGCGTGGGGCATGTGTCGCCGGAGGCGGCGGCCGGCGGCCCCATCGCCCTGGTGCAGCCGGGCGACCTGATCACCGTGGACATCCCCAACCGGCGGCTGGAGCTGCACGTGAGCGAGGAGGAGCTGGCCAGGCGGCGGGCGGCCTGGCGGCCTCTGGTGCGGGAGAACCTCCCCGCCTACCTGCGTCGCTACGCGGCCATGGTCACCAGCGGCAGCCAGGGCGCGGTGCTGGCGCTATGAGGGTTCGCGCGGTCGGCGTTGGCCACGAATTCGGCCACGAATTATGCCACGAATTATGCGAATGACACGAATGGCCAAGGCCCGGCCTGCGGGTGACAACCTTGGTAGTGACGACTTTAGTCGTCTGAGCACTGCCGAGCGACTGAAGTCGCCACTACCAAGGGAGGGGGCGACCCCTGGGGACAAAAACCAGACAACGAATGGGGCAACGAGTAAGCCAATGGCTCAAGCTCGGCGGGCGCCACGGCCCCTGCGGGTGAAAAACCTTGGTAGTGACGACTTTAGTCGTCGGAGCGCCGCCGAGCGACTGAAGTCGCCACTACCAAGGGAGGGGGCGACCCCTGAGGACAAAAACCAGACAACGAATGGGGCAACGAGTAAGCGAATGGCTCAAGCTCGGCGGGCGCTGTGGCTCCTTGGGGGTACAAAACCTTAGAGGCGGTGGCCGCGCCGGTCGGTGAAGCTGTCCAGGCGGTTCGCCAGGGCGCCTGAGGCCTCATGGCCATCGTTGCCGTCATTGACATCAACTTACTGGTGCGTGGCGTCCTTTCTTTGCAGGGCGGCAGTCGGGCCCTCCTCATCGCCCTCAAACGCGGGGATTACGTGCCGGTCACCTCACGACGCCATCTAGCGGAGCTTTATCAGGTGCTGGGCTACAAGCGATTGACCCGAAAGTGGCCCATCAGCCGGCGCATCCGCCGCCGGCTTATCGCCCCACTTTACCAACGCGCAGTGTGGGTTGAACCTGTGGGCGAGCTACGCCTTTGTCGCGATTTATTAGATCAGGCCGTTCGGCCAGGGCTGTCGCAGCTGCTTTGCGTTCTCGGCGCTGGCAAATAGCTCCATCAAGGCTTTACGCTTATCAGTGGATATGTGCTTCAAGGCTTCTGCCAGGATCTGCATCTCTTCCGGCCATTCCCCGTCCGTTGCCGACCCATCATCTCCCTCTGCCTCTGTTAGCTTCGCGCGAGTCGCCTCCTCGAGCCAGGCGAAGGCCTCCGGGTTTTCCCGCCGCAGCCGCTCCAACGCCGCCTTGACCTCCGGCGGCATTCTTCGCAGCGCGGCTACCGGATCGTCGGCCAGGGCAACGGGCAGCAGCGCCTGCGGAACGACGGCCAAGTTCTGCGGCGGCCAGTCGCCCTGCCAGGCGTCGCCCAGCCGCGTGCGCAGCAGGTCCAGCAGGCCGGCGGCGTGTTCCCGGTCCTGTTCGGCGGTGGTGTGTTGGGCGGGGGAGAAGAGGAGGCCCCCCACCCCGGCCCTCCCCGCACGCGGGGAGGAAGACCCCTCCCCGGCCCTCCCCGCACGCAGGGAGGGAGACCCCTCCCCAGCCCTCCCCGCACGCGGGGAGGGGGTGTAGACGAGCAGGGGCGCGTCGGCGTGGCCTAGCTCGGCCTGGCAGTGGGGACAAACGATGGCGTGCAGGGTCTCGCTGCGGATGCGGTCTAGCAGGTCGGGCCGTTCGACCGTGTCCACGATGAGCCAGATGGCGAAGTCGAAGCCGCGGCCGCAGGACGAGCAGGTGAGGGCAACGGTTTGGGCGTAGGAGACCCCGGCGGGCATGGCGATCCTCCTCCGGCGAACGGGGCGCGGGCGGGTGACGGGGCGTTGTAACTCCCAAGGCTGGCCCAGTCTATGAGACTGGGTCAGCCTCGCGCATTGGGCCAGCCTGGCGCACGGGACGCAGGCGGGCGACGGGGGCATTGTAGCCTGCGCGGGCGCAGTTGTCCAGTTGGCGCGAAAGGGTGGGCCGCTCGGGCGCCATAGCCGGCGTCGAGCAGCCATAGGTCCTGGCCTTCTGGGAGTTGGCAGTCATCTGGCAGTCGCCTGCGCTATAGGGTAGGGTGAAACCTCGTTCCAAACGGAGCATCCCCGGCGGGGTGGGCCCGCCGCATGGCCTGTTCGGTGTGCTCACACCCGCCGGAAGGATGACCACGGCCCTTGCCAAGGGAGGTGTTGCCATGAGCCAAACCATCTGGTGTGTCTGCGAGAAGCCCATCGCCGGCGAGGTCCTGCACTTGGGCGGTCGGCCCTACTGCGCCCCCTGCTACGCCAGGGTGACGGCCGACCGCCGGGGGGTGTGGTGGGCCAGCCTGGTCGGCGCCGGTGTGTTGCTGCTGTTCGTCCTGGTGGTGGCCCTCATCGCCGGCCTGGCGCAGCCCCACGTGGAGGGCGGAGCGCTGTTGACGGTGAGCCTCATCCTGGCCTTGGTGCCGGCAACCATCTGGCTGGCCATCTTCTACGCGCAGGACGTGCGCGAGCCCGAGCCGAAGCCCCTGGTGTTGGGCGTGTTCCTGCTGGGCGCGTTGCTGGCCCAAGCCGTCGGCCGGCCGGTGACCGAGGGCCTGTTCGCCGTCTCGCGGTGGATGGCCGCCGCCGGCCCGTTGTCCCACATCCTGGCCGCCATCCTCATCGTCGGCTTCACCGAGATGTTC